>NZ_RQWN01000003.1:0-367528 GCF_003977755.1 Haloterrigena salifodinae | reverse complement strand
ACCGAGAACGGCGAGGGCGTCGCGACGGACGTCGCCGTCTCGACGGTCGACGAGAACGCCAGCTACGCGGACAGCGGCACGCACGCGACCGACGAGAACGGTACCCTGACGCTCTCGGCGCCGGAGGGCAACGAGAGCGTCGAAGTCGCGTTCTCGGCGACGGTCGGGAACGAAAGCCTCGAGACGACGGCGACGCTCTCGCCGGCCGAGGAGACCAACGACGGCCTCCCGGGCAACTTCGGCGCGCTCGTCGGACAGTTCATGGAGGAGAACGCCTCCGACAACGAGAGCGACGAACCGTTCGGCGTCAGGCTGGCCGGCTTCGTCGTCGAGCACAACCCGGGTAACGCGCCCGATCACGCGGGCCCGCCGGACCACGCCGGCCCGCCGAGCGATGACGACGGTAACGACGTCGACGACGACGACGAGAAGCGTCAGGGTCCGCCGGAACACGCCGGTTCGCCGGACAAGGACGATGAAGACGACGACGGTGACAAAGATGACGGTGAAGACGACGGGAACGGCGGCGGTCCGCCGGAACACGCCGGCCCGGGCAACTAACGACCGATCGACAGACGGCGGTCGACGGTGCGGCGTTCGGATCGTCAGAGGCACGAACCCCGTCGTCGCCGTCCGCTCCGATCGAGCGCGCTCGAGGCGGTTCGGGCGCTTTCGATCATCGACCGACACCCTGTAGTTGCCGTTCGAACGACTTTTTCGACCGAAATCGATACTGATCGAGCGACAGTTCCCGGCCGGAGAGTCGCTCGTCGACCGATCGTTTCGCTTCGGACAGCCGTTCCGCGCCCGACATCGCTTCGGTAGCGTTTTGGCGCCCCTTCCACTCAGTCGACGTATGACCGACACTGCGTATCCGCCGATCAGCGAGCAACTCGACGACCTCGAGTCTGCGCGCGAGGAGGGTCGTCGAAAGATGGACTGGGCCGCACAGCACATGCCCATCCTCGAGTCCGTTCGCGAGGAGTTCGTCGCCAACCAGCCCTTCGAGGGCGAGCGCATCGGGATGGCGATGCACGTCGAAGCGAAGACGGCGATGCTCGTCGAGACGCTCGCGGAGGGCGGCGCCGAGGTGGCCGTCACCGGCTGTAACCCCCTCTCGACCCACGACGACGTCTCCGCCGCGCTGGATACCCACGAGAACATCACCAGCTACGCGAAACGCGGCGTCGACGACGAGGAGTACTACGCCGCCATCGAGGCCGTCATCGCCCACGAGCCGACGATCACGGTCGACGACGGGATGGACCTCGTCGCCGCGATCCACGAGGACTACCCCGAGCTGATCGACGGCATCGTCGGCGGCGCCGAGGAGACGACCACGGGCGTCCACCGCCTGCGCGCGATGGACGCCGACGGCGCGCTCGAGTACCCCGTCTTCGCGGTCAACGACACGCCGATGAAGCGGCTGTTCGACAACGTCCACGGCACCGGCGAGTCCTCGCTGGCCTCCATCGCCATGACCACGAACCTCTCGTGGGCCGGCAAGAACGTCGTCGTCGCGGGCTACGGCTACTGCGGCAAGGGCGTCGCACAGAAGGCATCGGGTCAGAACGCGAACGTCATCGTCACCGAGGTCGAGCCCCGGCGCGCCCTCGAGGCCCACATGGAGGGCTACGAGGTCATGCCGATGGCCGAGGCCGCCGAGGTCGGCGACGTCTTCCTGACGACGACGGGCAACCGTGACGTCATCGTCGAGGAGCACTTCGAGAAGATGCAAGACGGCGTCCTGCTCGCGAACGCGGGCCACTTCGACATCGAGATCGACCTCGAGGCACTGGACGACCTCGCGGTCGACCGCTACGAGGCCCGCGACGGCGTCGAGGGCTACGAACTCGAGGACGGCCGCAAACTGAACGTCATCGCCGAGGGACGACTCGTCAACCTCGCCGCGCCCGTCTCGCTGGGCCACCCCGTCGAAGTGATGGACCAGAGCTTCGGCGTCCAGGCCGTCTGCGTGCGAGAGATGCTCGAGAACGGCGACCAGTACGACGCGGGCGTCCACGACGTGCCCGACGAACTCGACAAGGAGATCGCCGAGATCAAACTCGAGGCCGAGGGCGTCGACCACGACTCGCTGACCGACACCCAGCGCGAGTACATGGACTCCTGGGACCACGGGACGTAAGCCGGAGTCGATACCGCGGTCTCGGGAGCCGTTTTGGAGGGTCCGTTACAACGCTCGATTCGACCCGCTCGAGCCGTTACGACCCCGCCGTCGCGTCTTCCGCCCAGTCCGGTTTCTCGACGTCGGTGTTCCCCACGTCGGACAGCGTGTACGACTGCGTAATCCTCTGGGTCGTGGATTCGGCCCAGACGAATTCGTACTCGTAGTGGCGGATGACGCCGTCTTCGTCGAGCAGGAGTGTCGCTGAGAACTCCTCGTACCACGAACTCGCGTTCTCGCCTCCCGCCCACGAGTCGGACAGCGCGTCGACGCCCGTGGCCTCGTACCGCATCACCGGAACGCCCTGGAACGTCTCGACGCCTTCGCGCTCGTAGGTGGCGTCAATCGCAGCGTGATCGAGCTGGCGCATGCTGTCGTTGCTGAACAACCCTCGCCAGAGGTACCGGTCGCTCGATTCGTTGAACACCGATGCGGGGGAGAGTTTCCGCACCGTCGTGCGGTCGTCCTCGAACAGCACGTACTCCGCACTTCCGTTCGAGTAGGTGCTCCCGTTCCCCGAAAAGTAACCGGTGGTGTCTAGAAGGTACTGCGAATTGCTGGGCTCGGCGAGAAACCGGCTCGTGTCGTTCATGTGCCTGACGTCCTTCTCCGAAGGGTGGAGCACGCGATCCGTTCGGTTTTTCTCGGTCGAGAGCGTGAAACTCGTGTTCGCCATCACGGTTGCGTGGCTATCGAACACCGACTGGTCGATGGCCGACGCGTTCGGGAACTCGTCAGGGGACACGTCGGGGGACGCGTCAGGCGACGAGTTCTCGTCTGCACCTGGAAGCCCAGTACATCCCGCGAAGACCAGGAGGGCAACGACGGCGATCGCTGAGAGCGGAGACATACGCATAGGATACTATTCAATCATCCCACATTTAACACTGCCGGGGAATTCCACCTCTCGGCCACAGGGCGATGCCACCGAACCCGGTGTCGTGACTCTCGAGAGAACCAGTCCCGAACCGATTGCAAGATACGCGCTCTGTACTCGGCACGCCTTTTCTGACAGCTATCAGAGACGCGGATGGTCACACTGGTAACGCTCTCGCCGCTACTGAGACGGAGAAGGCAGCGTCGTAGATAGAACAGCGGGAAACCGACCTAGCTCGAGTCGCCCGCATCGGCGTCCCGTTCGGCGTCCGTATCGACGGGTTCGACGACGAATACCAGCCCACCGTCCTCGGGACCGCCCAGGCGAACCCGAACCGGAAACGTCACCCCCGAGTTTCGACGGCCGGTACAGCTTCCGGTCCAACGCCAGCCGTCCGCGACCGTCGGCACCGCGGCCGTCTCGAGGCGATCGACGCTGTCGTCGGTAAACAGCGTCCGCCACGAACGTCCGGCGAGGTCGTCCCGACTGTAGCCGAACTGCATCGCGAATCCACGGTTCGCGAACTGGACGGTGCCGTCGGGCGCGACGATGGCGATCGCGTCCCCGGCGAGTTCGATACCGGCCAGCGAGCGCCGAGTGAGTCCGGCGAGTCGCCGCCGCTCGACGAGCGACCGAATCCGACGGCGCAGCCGCTCGCCGTCCTCGATCGCCGCGGCGCGGTCCACCCAGTCGAGCCAGTCGTGAGAGCGCACCCCATCCTCGACCGTCGCTCCCTCGTCGACGAGCAGGACGATCGGGAGGTCGATCGCCCCTTCGGTGACCCGCTCGATGAGTCCGGTGCCGTTTTCCGGCGGGTAAGAGCCGACAAAACAGTCGACGTCGTCGAGTTCCGGGAGGGCGTCCGCGACCGACGGTGCGGTCCGAACCGTGATCTGATCGTCGTCGTCGACGGCGGCTTCGACTCGCTCGGTGTGCCGTCGATCGCCGACGGCGAGGGCCGTGAGCTCCCCGGCGATCGGCGACGGGCCGTCGAGGACGGGCGCGACCGTTGCCGGCGTCATCGGCGTCCTCCCGATCGATTCGCGCCGCTGGGCTCGGTGCCGGAGGGGTCGATTGGCCTCGTCGTTGTTCGACCGCACCGCTTACGGGCTCTCATGGACCGTTCCGTCGACCAGAATGGTTCCGTCGCCGCGAACTTCGACGGTGTGCTCGCCGTAGCTGAACTGGACGCGCGCGGTTGCCGGCGTGGTTCCCTGAAAGAGCTGATCGAGCGCCTCGGGGTCGACGACGTGGTACAGCGGCTCGAGTTCGACGGGGTCGGTGTCGGTCGCGTCGGCGAGGGCCTCGATCACTGAGAGACTGAGCGAATCGTTGTGGTAGTCGAGCGTCGTTCCGGACATGTTAGTCGTTCAAAGGCCAGCGGTGGCTATCCGGCTATTCATTATACACGTAAACCCGTCGCGATCGAGACACTACACATATAGAAGCCCGACCGAATCGGCCGAACTGAACCGCTCGAGGGGACATCTCGTCGGTCGGTCGATCCGATCGCGAGCGGTTGTCGTGCCCGAGTTGCCGGACGGCCACTACGGAGCGTAGTCTCGCGGTAAATTTCGCCAGCGATCGGGCGATACGATCCCTGCAGATCATGTACGGTCCTCGCATACGTCGCTTATGGTCAGTCGTTCGTCACGCAGCAGCATTCTCGACGGGTCTCTCGGCCGGCGGTCGCCGGTCCTCCTCGGGGTGATTCTCGCCGGTTCGCTATTCCTCGGTCTTGGACCGGAACTCTACGACCCGTCGATCGTCCCGCTCCCGTTCGTCCTCGGACTTGCCGCTCGCGACGGCGCCGATCGGGAGTCGACGCTCGAGCGCCTCGCGGGCGAACTCGAGACGTTCGTCTCGCAGGTTCGCAACGGCGAGGTCGACGAGGCGATCGCCGGTCCCGAAGCGGACGCCGAAGCCGTCGACTTCGAACTCGACCGCGAGGATGCCCTCGGTCGCCTCTCGACGGCGATCGACGAACTGACGACGGCGGTCCGGGAGCGCGAACGGGAGCGCCGGTTCGACGAGCGCGAACGGGAGCTCCGGGAGACGAACGAGCGCCTCAGTGCGATGATCGAGGCCTCCCCGTCGGCGCTGGTCGCGCTCGACACCGACGAGACGGTGACGCTGTGGAACCCCGCCGCCGAACGTATCTTCGGCTGGAGCGAGGACGAGGTGCTCGGCGAACCACTGCCGTTCATTCCGGACGACCGGGGGGAAGACCACCGCGAGATCTTCGACCGACTGTTCGATGGCGAGTCGATCGCCGGGCTCGAGACTCGGCGGGTGAGGAAAGACGGCGAGCGGATCGACGTGAGTATCTCCGCCGCCCCGATCCACGGCGCCGACGGCGAGATCGTCGGCACGATGGGCGCCCTCGAGGACATCACCGAGCGCAAGGACCGCGAACGCCGGTTGGAGTCGACGAGCGCGCGCCTCGAGGCGCTGTTCGAGAATTCCCCCGACATGATCGACGTGCTCGATACCGAGGGGACAATCGTCGAGGCGAACCACCGGTTCTGCGAGGTGTTGGGGTACGAGGAGTCGGAGCTGGTCGGCACGAAGATCTGGGAGCACGAAGAGCTGTTCGACGCCGCCGACGTCGAGGCGCTGCTCGCGGAGCTCTCGGTCGGCGAGCGGCGCAAGTTCAAGGACCGGTACCGCCGCCGTGACGGCTCGACGTTCCCCGTCGAGGTTCACCTGATCCGGATCGATTTCGCCGACGAGAACCGGTTTCTGGCGATCAGTCGCGACATGACCGACCGGAAGGCCGACGAGCGGCGGTTGCGCGAGCGCGAGCGGGAACTGCAGCGATACAAGGCCTACACCGACGACGTCCTCGACGCCATCGACGACGTGTTTTACGTGATCGACGAGGACGGGACCCTCCTACGGTGGAACGAGTCGCTCGCCACGGTCAGCGGCTACGACGCCGACGAGATCGGCTCGATGGACGCCATCGAGTTCTTCGCCGAGGCGGATCGTCCGGCCATCAACGAGACGATCGCCGAGGTTCTCGAGACCGGCACGGCCCGCGTGGAGGTGCCGATCCGGACCGCCGATGGGGAGTTAATTCCCTACGAGTTCGTCGCGACCCGACTCGAGGACCTCGAGGGCGAGACCGTCGTGACCGGCATCGGTCGCGACATCTCCGAACGAACCCGCTACGAGCGCGATCTCGAGCGGACGACCGAGCTGCTCGAGCAGGCCCAGCGGCTGGCGTCGGTCGGCGGCGTGGAAATCGACGTCCGCGAGGACCCCTACGAGGTGACCGCCTCCGACGAGTTCTACCGACAACTCGGCCTCGATCCGGGAACGACCCTGACACCCGACAAGATGCTCGCGCAGTTCCGTCCGGACGATCGGCCGGCGATTCGGTCGGCGCTTTCCGGCGCCGTCGAGGACGGCGAGACGTACGATCTCGAGGCGCGGCTCCGATCGACCGACGACGAGCCGCGCTGGGTCCGGATGATCGGCGATCCCGTCCGCGAAGGCGGGGAAACCGTCGCCGTTCGGGGGTCGATGCAGGACGTCACCGATCGCAAACGGCGCGAGCGCGAACTCGAGCGCTACGAGACGATCGTCCAGTCGATCGGCGACCCGGTCTACACGCTCGACGAGGACGGGACGGTTCGGTTCATCAACGACGCCATCGAGACGCTGGCGGGGTACGATCCCGAGGCGTTGATCGGCGACGACGTCTCGGCGCTCCTGCCGCCCCCGGATCTCGAGCGGGCCCGCGAACAGGTGCGCGAGCTGCTCCGTGAGGAGGAGGGACCGTACGCCACCGTCGAGACGGATTTCATGACGGCCAACGGCGACGTAATCGAGACCGAAACGCACATCGCCCTGTTGCCGTCCGAGGACGGCGAGTTCGCGGGCACGGCGGGGGTCGTCCGCGACATCACCGAGCGCAAGGAACGCGAGCGCGAACTCGAGCGCTACGAAACGATTATCCAGGCGATCGGCGACCCGGTCTACACGCTCGACGCGTCGGGAACGTTCCAGTTCGTCAACGACGCGATCGAGCCGCTGGCGGGGTACGAGCCCGAAACGCTGATCGGGTCGGACATCGAGGACGTGATCTCTCCGTCGAACCTCGAGACCGCCCGGGAGTTGGTCCGGGAGCTGCTCCGGGAGGACAAGCTCTACGAGACCTTCGAGATGGACCTCGAGACCGCCGACGGCAACGTGATCGAGGCGGAAAACCACATGGCGCTGTTGCCGTCCGAGGACGGCGAGTTCGCGGGCACGGCAGGGGTCGTCCGCGACATCACCGAGCGCAAGGAACGCGAGCGAGAACTCGAACGGACGACCGAATTACTCGAGCAGGCCCAGCGGATCGCCGGCGTCGGCGGCTGGGAGCTCGACGTGACGACCGATCCCTACGAGCTGACGCTGACGCCGCAACTCGAGCGACTGTTCGGTCGGGTGGGTCGGGCGGAAACGCTGGACGTGGCAGACGCGGTCGAACTCTACCACCCCGACGATCGGTCGCGGGTCCTGTCGGCCGTCGATGACGCGGTCGAACACGGCGAGAGCTACGATCTCGAGGTGCGGATGCACACGCCCGACGACGAGATACAGTGGGTTCGGACGATCGGAGAACCCATCGCTGACGACGGCGAGGTCGTCACCGTCCGCGGCTCGATTCAGGACATTACCGACCGCAAGCGACGCGAGCGCGAACTCGAGCGAACGACCGACCTACTCGAGCGGGTCCAGCGGATGGCATCGATCGGCGGCTGGGAAGTGGACGTCCGATCCGACCCGTCGACGACGACCTGGACCGACGAGATGTATCGGCTCCACGACCTCCCGTCCGGCGTCACGCCCGACCTCGAGCGGACGATCGAGTGCTACCATCCCGACGACCGAGCGTTCGTCCGCGAGCAAGTCCAGACGGCCATCGAGACGGAGACGGGGTACGATCTCGAGGCCCGGATTCGGACCAGCGAGGGCGAGATCAGGTGGGTTCGCGCGATCAGCGAACCGATCCGAGACGAGGCCGGCGAGCTCCACAAGTACCGGGGCACGGTCCAGGACGTCTCTAACCGAAAGCGCCGGGAACTGGCCCTCGAGTCGCTCCACGAGACCGCGCGCGGACTGCTCAACGCCGAGACGGAGTCGACCGTCGCCGATCTGGTCGTCGATACGGCCGCCGACCTGCTCGAGTCCGGCGACGCCGGCGCCGGCGTCTACCTGCTCGATTCCGAGACCAATCGGTTCGAACCGGTCTCGTCGACGGCCGGCTTCGCCGATCGATCCGGCGGCGCACCGTCCATCGCGGTCGGGGACAGCGATTCCGTGCTCTGGTCGACCTACGTGACGGGCACCCAGACCGTCGTCGACGACGCCGAGATCGGCGATCGATCGCCGCTGTTCGGCGGCGACGCTCCCGGCGGGCTACTCGTTCCGATCGGTGACTACGGCGTTTTCGTCCTGCTCGCTTCACCCGCGACGATCGACGACGAAACCCGCCGGCTGTTCGAGACGCTCGTCGCGACCACCGAAGCGGCGTTCGACCGCCTCGAGAGCGAGGCGAACCTCCGGGAGCGCGACGCGGAGCTGGCGGGCCAGAACCGTCGGCTTCGCCGCCAGATTCAGATCACGGAGATCATCCGCGGGATCGACCGGTCGCTCATCGGCGCCGACGGCCGCGACGAGATCGAGCGAACCGTCCCCGAGCGACTCGTCGCGGCCGACAATGTTTCCTTCGCCTGGATCGGCGACCTCGACGCGAGCGGCTCGACCCTCGAGCCGCGCACCTGGGCCGGCGACGACCCGGAGTACCTGGACGCGGTCGACTTCGGTCTCGACGGCGAGTCTCAGGAGCCCGCGGTTCGGGCCGCTCGGTCGGGGACGCCGACGGTCGTCGAGAACGTCGTCGAGGGCCTCCAGGGTGAGGCGTGGCGAACGAACGCGCTCGACGCGGGCTTCCAGTCGGCCGTCGCCGTCCCGCTCTCCTTCGAGGAGTACAGCTACGGCGTCCTGACGGTCTACGCCGACGAACCCGACGCGTTCACCAACCTCGAGCGCTCGGTGTTCGCCGAACTCGGCGAGGGTATCGCGAACGCGATCAACGCGGCCCAAACCCAGGAAGCCCTCCACGCCGAGACGCTCGTCGAACTGACCCTCGACCTCGAGACCGACGACGTCCTGTCACGGATCGCGACGGCGACCGGCGCCGCGGTCACCTACGAGGGGCTCGGCACCCGCGGCGAGTCGGAGACGTCCCTGTTCTTCGAGACTCGAGGGGCGTCGTCGGAGGCCGTCCGCGACGCGCTCGACGGCCTCGTCTCCGTGACGTCCGCGCGCCTCGTCACCGAATCCGACTCGCGCTGTCTGTTCGAGGCGACCGTCACCGGCGACGTCCTCGCCTCGCGGCTGGTCCGCCACGGCGGGAGCCCGCGGTCGATCACGGCCGACGAGGGCCGGACCGAGGTCACTGTCGACGTCCCCGTGACGACCGACGTTCGCGAGTTCGTCGAGATGCTCCGGGATCGGTACGAGCGCGTCGACCTCCGGTCGCGCCGGCACGTCCAGCGAACGATGCACACCCGCCAGGAGTTGGTGACGTCGCTGTTCGAGGACATGACCGACCGACAGCTCGAGGTGCTTCGGACTGCGTATCTGGCCGGTTTCTTCGAGTGGCCCCGCGAGAGCACCGGCGAGGAGATCGCCGAGATGCTCGAGGTGACCCAGCCGACGGTCAACCGCCACCTCCGGATCGGCCAGCAGCGGCTGCTGGCGCGCCTGTTCGACGACGAGACGCTCTCGCTCACCGACGGCTCCTGAGCCGCTGCCGGAGCCCCCGTCCAGCGACGGCGGTCCTACTCGGAACGCCCAAGGATCCGGTCCCCGTACGGGCGGGCATGGAGACATCACAACGGCACCGCGAGCGGACGGACGGTCCGTTTCGCTCGACGCTCGTGGCCATCGGACTGACGATCTTCGGCGTCCTCGTGGCCCCAAACTTCACGACGTTGCCGGCGTTTCTGCTTGATCCCGAACTTCTCCGTTCGCCGGTGGACGCGTCGATCACCGCCAAAACGGCGATGCTCTCGCTCAACTTCGTCGGGATCGCGCTGGCCGGTGCCATCTACCTCGCCGTCACTGATCGCGGCTGGGGGTACGTCGACCTCCGGATGCCGACGAAACAGGGCTGGATCTACGCCATCGCGGGCGTCGTCGGCATCCTCGTGTTTTACGTCCTCGTGGCCGTCGTCGTCTCGACGCTCTCCTTGCCCTCTTCGGAAAACAACGTGATGACCTACATCGGCGACGATCCGACGATGGTCCTGATCATGATCGGCGTCGTTTTCTTCTTCAACGCGCCGGCCGAAGAGTTCCTCTTCCGGAACGTGGTTCAGAAGCGCCTCTATGAGGCGTTCAGCCGCACCCACGCGATCGTCATCGCCAGCGCCATCTTCGCTCTCGTTCACTTCGTCTCCTACGCCGTCCAATCGAACTCGCTGCTCGCGACCATGGTCCCGATCGCGTCCGTCTTCGGCGGCGGGCTCATCTTCGGCTACCTCTACGCGAAAAGCGAGAACCTGCTCGTTCCGATCCTCTCTCACGCCGTCTACAACGGATTCCAGTTCGGACTGATCTACATCACCCTCGTCTACGACCTCGAGCAGTCGGGGCCGACCACCGAGGGCCTCCTCGATCTGGCGGTGACCGTCGCAACCCTGCCGCTCCCGCTGTAGCCGAGCGAACACTTTCACCGCGCCCTCCGTCCTTTTATTACCGCCCGCGGTCGAGAGGCCGGTATGTCTCAGGCGAAGGGCGACCGCCGCGAGCGGGAGCTCGTCAACGAACTCGACGCGGCCGGCTTCGCGGTGATGCGCGCGCCCGCCAGCGGCTCCGCGACCGAACGCGAACTCCCGGACGTCCTCGCGGGCGACAGCGAGGTATTCTACGCGATCGAAGCGAAATCGAGCGCCGGCGACCCGATCTATCTTACCGGCGAGGAGGTCGAGGCCTTGATCTTCTTCGCGCAGAACTTCGGCGCAAAACCCCGCATCGGCGTCCGTTTCGACCGCGAGGACTGGTACTTCTTCCACCCCGGCGACCTCCACGTCACCGACGGCGGTAACTACCGCGTCAAGAAGGAGACCGCCATCGCCGACGGCACCGACTTCGACGAGTTCGTCGGCCGTTCCGAGAAGGTCACCCTCGAGGAGGTCGGCGACGGCGGCGACGACGGCCCCGACGAGGAGATCCTCCGCGTGCTCAACGCCGTCAAACAGGACGTCATGGGCGTCGAGGAAGCCGCGGACCTGCTCGAATAGGGTCTCCAAGATCGAGCGCTATCGCCGGCCGCCGTCGTTCCCAACTAGTTGGGCTCAATCGACTTCCCCGTCGATCGCTCTACACCACGACGAATGACCGACTCGACGACAGTCGCACGCGGGACGGCGATCTGCGAGAACTGCGGCTCCGTGTTCGCGGCCCGCATCTGGCCGGATGGTCGGATCCGGCCGATCGGGTCGCCAGCGAGTTGCCCCTGCGGCGGAACCGAGTTCCGTCGGCTCTCGTAAGCGGAGCCGTTTCCCCTGCTGCGCTCGACCGTCGCTGCGGGTAGTTCCCGCCGGCGTCCGTTCGTACTCGCGTCCGCACGATCGTCTCCGCTCAGTCGTCCGCCGGAGCCGTCGCCGAGAGGATCTCCGGATCGACCGGCCCGCCGCGGACGATCGACTCGAAGGCCTCGAGGACGTCCCGATCGCCGATCGTGATTCCGCGGGCCGGCCGCTCCTCGAGTTCGATCGCGACGAACCGTCGTGCGATCAGCGCGATTCGGCCGTTTCGGGTGTTCTCGCCGCTCTCCTCACGTTTCGTCTCGTCATCGGCCTCGAGCGCCGTCTGCGCTTGTGCGAGCAGCAATGCGGCGGTAAAGACGTCGAAGACGTAGTGGGCGAGGCGCTTGGCCGAGAGCTGCGCGTACTCGCCGTCCTCGGTCGCCAGTGTCGCGAGGGCGGCCGCGAGGTCCTCGTACTCGGCTTCGACGGTCTCGACGGCGTCCGCAAGCGCCGGGTGGGTGACCGTTTCGAGCCGGTTCTCGATCGTCTCGAGCAGCGGTTCGTGGGCATCCTCGCGCTCGAGGGCCCGGAGGACGTCCAGCGAGAGGACGTTCTCGGTGCCCTCCCAGATCGGGAGCACCTGCGCGTCCCGGAGCAGGCGGTTGGTGACGAAGTCGTTCACGTAGCCGTTGCCGCCGTGGACCTCCATCGCGTAGGAGGCGGTATCCACGGCCATCCGACCCGTTCGGAGCTTGGCGATGGGGATCAGCAGTCGCATGAGGCGGTAGGCGCCATCGGCGCTCTCGTCCGCAGTCGCGCTTGGGGTATCCTCGTCTGCGCTCGCGGCGTCGTCGGAGCGGGCACGCCGTTCGGCCCGCTCGCGCTCGGAGAGCAACCGCGCCGCCTCGAAGGTGAACGCCGTCGCGGCCTCGTGGGCGACGGTCATGTCCACGAGGTCCGCGCGCATCAGGGGGAACTGATCGATCGTATCGCCGAACGCTTCCCGGTTGGCGGCGTAGATCGTGCTCTCGAGCACCGCCCGCCCCATCAGTCCGCAGGCCGCCGCGGCGTTCGAGAGCCGCTCGAGGTTGAGCATCTCGGTCATCTGTTTGAACCCCTGCTCCTCCTCGCCGACGAGGAAGGCTTTCGCGCCGGTGAACTCCACCTCGCCGGTGGGGACCGCCGTGGTACCGAGTTTGTCCTTCAGCCGTCGGTAGAGCTGGTCGTTGACGGACTCGGGCTCGAGCGGGCCGTCCTCGAGGCGGTCGCCCTTGGTGAGGGGGCCGTCGGCGGGACTCTCGTTGGAATCCGGATCGGCGTGGGGGACGAGAAACATCGAGAGTCCGGCGGTCCCCTCTGGGGCGCCGTCGGCTCGAGCGAGCGCGAGGGTGCCCTCGGCGTCGATATTCGAGCAGAACCACTTCTCGCCGTGGAGGCGCCAGTAGCCGGCCTGCTCGTCGTACTCGGCGCGGGTCTCGTTGGCCCCGACGTCGCTGCCACCCTGCTTCTCGGTGAGGAACATCGCGCCCTCGATCAGGTCGTCGTACTCGCGGCTCGTCAGGGCGTCGTAGTAGTCGGTGAGCGAGCCGTCGTCGAACTTTTCGAGGACGAGCGCAGCGCCGGCGGTCATTGCAACTGGACAGTCGAAGCCCACGTCGGCGTACGACAGCAGGTACTGCATCGCGAGGGTGTGGGCCAGCGGCATTGGCTCGTCGCGGCCGGGCGGCGCTTCGAAGGCGTCGGCGACGATCCCCCGCTCATAAGCTAACCGATCGTTCTCGAGCTGTTCGGCCGGGTATCGGACGTGGTTCTGTACCTCGCCGAGTTCGTCGTAGGACTCGAGCTCCGGCCCGTGGTCGTCGATGTAGTCGGCGTTGTCCGCGATCGTGTGGCCGACGACCTCGCCGAACTCGGCGAGGCGGGGCTCGGCCCACTCGAACTCGTCGTTCGTATACAGCCGGCGGAGTTCGCGCTCGAGGGGACGGTCGAGCTCCCAGTAGTTGATCGCCCGTCCCTCGTCGAATCGGCCGTGATCGAGCCCCGTGCTCATGCCGTGATTGTTGTTGACGATCCACAATAAAACGGCTGTGCATCAACGCGCCATCGGTTTTCGATCGTTTACGTAACTCGAATTCGCGACTCGTTGGCTAATTCTGTTTTGCTCGTTTCGACTCGATCAACTGCCGTGCGGTGGGGCGCGCTGTGCCGCGGTGGGTGGATTACGAACTGTGGCACGAAGTCGTGCGGGCTCTTTGCGAGTGGCACAAGCGAACGACTTGAAAGACGCGGCGCGTCTTCCGTTGGATGAGTGAGCGGACTCGAGAGCGAACGAATCGGCTGGGGAGAGCGTAGCCATCCCCAGTGGCCACGTAAGCAGGGGGATCACGTTTGGAGGCGCCGATAGAGCGTCGTCAACGAACCCTACCGCTGGGGAGCGACGGACTTCTCGATTGAGACAGCGAGCCAGCACTACGTTGACCTGACGACCATCCCGTACCAGCAGACAAGTCACCGACATCGTTGTGGACTTACGACTCGGTACAGGCGACGATACGATCGGTTTCGCGTCCGGTCCCGGAGACGTACTTTGCCTTACAAAGGTTCAGATTCAATATACGTTCGTAGCGATAAGGGAAAAGTGATGACGAAAGACATGACTGAAGACTTCCCTGCAAACGAAGCAGCGCAGGCGCTCTCAGAGATTGGGGGATACGACGAAACACTGACTGCACGCACATTTGGTCTGAATCTCATGGTGTTCGCGCTGGCGATCGCAGCAATCCCGATCTCCTACACAGCAGCCGACCCCTGGCTGACCAACTACGATAACGGCTCACTCGCACTCGCAGTCCTCTGGCTCCCGTGGATAGCTGGCGCGGTTATCATCACGGCAACACTCTGGTCCACACACTCGATCACACGAGGTCAGGAGCAACAGTCACTCAGCGAAAGAGCCTTGGGAATAGGATTTACCGTTCTGTTCTTCGTAATTGCAGCCGTCGTCTCAATCACACTCGGATCCGATGCGACCATCTACACCATCATGGGGATAACTGGCGGCATCCTCACAGCCATCATCGGCGTCGTCTTCTATTTCGTGTATAACTCGAGATGGGTTCTCACACCGATGATCGTGGCCGGCACCGCGATCGTCCTCGCAAGCATCGCAATTCGCTTGGGAGACCTTTCACTTACTGGGGAAGGATTTGCACTCGGACTCGTCCAGGGATGTGCGTATTTTGTCACAGGCTGGATAATCACATATCGAGGCTGAAATGAATCTCCCATCGGATCTCAAGCTCATCCATCAACCAACTAGACTCCGGATCATGGGGGTTCTATACAAACACAGAGACGTCTCGTACACCCACATTCGGAATCATCTGGATCTCACGGATGGGAATCTCGCCTCGCACACAGAAAAATTAGAGCAGGCAGGATACGTTGAGGATAGACGCGCGTGGGCTCAAAACGGGTTCGAAACGCGCTACCATCTTACAACGGCCGGCGTTACTGCGTTTCAGGCGTATCTACAGGAACTGAGCGGATTCGTAGACGAACACGAGACGGAGCATCAATCAAATAGTGGGAACTCTTGAAGCGGCGGCGTTCACGTCTTCCACACTGAACCGGAGCTGCTCATGGTGGTCGTCGACGGCCTCGAGACCGGGATTAGACCCGCCCCCTGTTGCGCTGCGTTCAGTCGTGGATTCCTGAACGGTCTCACCGACCGACCGCCTCGAGGCCAGCCGCGGCGTTGCCTCGCTCACACGGGTTTCGATCTCGCGGACCTGCGTCGGCCTCTCGGTCGGCAGCTGCTC
The DNA here is from genome assembly GCF_003977755.1 of Haloterrigena salifodinae. Lineage (NCBI taxonomy): Archaea > Methanobacteriati > Methanobacteriota > Halobacteria > Halobacteriales > Natrialbaceae > Haloterrigena > Haloterrigena salifodinae. The sequence goes on along the minus strand of NZ_RQWN01000003.1, from coordinate 352,114 downwards.
AGGGTCGATCGCATCGATTACCGACCACTCAACCGAGTCGTGGGGGATCGTCACCTCGGCTTCGGTGAGATCGTTTCCCGTCTCCTCGACGAGGTACAGCGCGACCTGGTCGCACATCTGCTTCGAGGCCAGTCCCGGGATGTCCTCGATAATCGTCCCGGTGCAGTCTGGAATCGATCGGACCGAAAACGAAGCAGGGAGATTACGTGGCCTTCTCGAGTCGCGTTCGCGGGAAGACGTAGACCTTCAGCGAGCCGGGAACGACGCCGTTCTTTGCGACGGTTGCGTGGGGGTAGACGGCCCCGACGACGGGCACGTCGGGGTCGTAGTCCTCGTTGGTCGCGTAGTCGGCGACGGTGGTGTCGCGGCCGCCGATCGTGACGACGTCGGCCCGCAGGTCGGAGACGTCGACGACGGTGAGCCGGTCGTCGGTCTCGCGGTCGCGGACGGTATCGCCGGCGCGGATCTCGTGGGCCTCACAGTAGAACGGTTCGCTGGCGTCTTCGTCGACGAAGACCGCGTCGCCGCAGTCGTGACACGCGACGGCGATCTCGCCCGGCGGCGGCGTTCGGCCGTGGGTGATCTCGATCGCTACGCGGCGGATGTGCTTGCAGCGGGCCTCTCGGAAGACGTGATCCGGACAGGTGCAGCGACCCGACTCGAGGTCGACGAGGTAGGTGTGGTCGCTGGCCGACTCGACCTCGTAGAGGCCGTCGCCCAGCGCCAGCACGGACATCGGTTCGGTGCGAGCGCGGCGCGAGCGCTCCTCGAGGTGGTCGCTTGACGGTACTGGCAGAGCTGTTTTCGGTGACGCTGTTGTGTTCATGGATGCGTCAGACTGATCGCTGGACTGGTCGGATGGCTATTCGACGACTGTAGGGGATCGAGCGATATAACGGGCGCGCCGGCGGTTGCAGGCCGCCGGTTTATCAATCCCGACTGCGCTGTGGACTGCACAGCGGGCTCGAGTAGCCGCCGATCTACGGCCTGTTCGTGTCGGTGAACGCCAGAACCTCGTTTTTCGCCTCGGTCAGACCCTCTTCGACGGTGTCGTCGTCGGCCTCCGCCTCGACCGTTTCCGTCGCGGGATCGCCGGTGTACACCGTCCCGTTGACTTCGATTGCGTTCCCGGCGCCGCTGATGCTGATCGGTCCGAACGGATTCTCCTCGGCGGTGTTGCCGCGGCCGCTGTTCCGATCGGATCCCGATAGGTGGAAGCCCGAACCGCCTCCCACGGCGATGTTCTCGTTCGCGGCGTTCAGGTCGAGGCGATTGTCGTTCGAGCCCACGAGGGAGATCCCGATGGCGTTCAGCGTCGCGGTGTTCTGCAGGAGGTGGTTCCCGTCCGACCGCTGGAGGAGGATGCCGACTCCGTCGACGCTGGTTACGGTGTTCCCGACGAGCGTATTCCCGTCCGATTCGAGGAGATCGAGACCGGGGAAAAACGTATTGGCTGTGGAATTACCAACTACAACGTTCTCGTTCGCGTTGATGAGGTATATCCCCGATCCACCGCGCTCGAGGTCGTTGTCGACGAGCGTGTTCCGGTCGGCGTCGACCAGGACGAAGTTAGTGCCGGCGATCGTCGTCATCTCGCTCGTGACTGCTTTGATCACCCCATCCGTCACGTCGTCGAAAACGATCCCGGTACGAAGGCGCTCGAGAGTGAGGTCCGTGACCGTCACGTTCGAAATCGATTCTTCGCCCGGCGGCTGGACCGACACGCCGACGCCCTCGACCCCCTGTCCGTTCGGACCGGAGATCGTGTGGCCCCGTCCGTCGATCAGTACGTCGCTGGCCCGAACAGTGATACAGGCCGTCTCCGGCGCCGTCTCGAGGTCGTCCGCGAGCACGTAGGTGCCGGATTCGGTGATCGTCGTACACTCGGTGATCGTGCTCTCGGTTCGATCCCCGTCCGCGGGATCGTGGTTTCCGTTTTTCTTCCCGTCACCAGCGGCCGCGACCCCGGACCCCATCGAGAGGGCACTCAGTGCTACGGCGCTTCCGGCGAGGTACGATCGTCGGTCAACCGTCTCCTGATGATTACCATTTGACATTCCACTGCAACTCAGCGGCGGCTACGGCTTTGGTATGAGCGGCTTTGGTCTCTCGTCGGACGGTTCTCTCTCGCCGACGAACGGTGTTGATAGTTCGTACGCGATACGGGATTCGGGTGCTCTCGGAACTCATCGACGGACCCGGCCGGTGACCGAGCCACTCTCGTCCGCCTCCGCGGAGAGCAGTAACACGGCGAGGTGATTACGGGACCGAAGAGCCGTACGCATCGCTTATAGCGCGTTCAACAGGCCTACCGATCGTTCCCGACACCGTACAGCCGCGACGTTCGTTCCGAATTCGGTATCGGTAGCGCGCCCTTCGAAGCGCTTTTGCTTCGGCCGCCGAAAGCAACGAATCAATGCTCGACCGCGAACAGATCATCGAAATTGGCGTCTCCCTCTCGATGGTCGTGCTGATGCTCGGCACTATGATTGCTATCGGGACCCAGTACGGCGGGTCCAGCGGCACACTCTCTCCCCAAGGCGGTGAACTGCTCGTCGGCGCCATCACCGGCTTTATCATCCTGATGCTCGCGGTCGGCATTGGTCTCGCGTACCTCCTGAACGACCCCGAGGACGGCCTCGAGACCGACGACGAGACGGACGCCGACACCGGCAGCGCGATCTGACGGCGGCACAATACTTTTTGCAGTTATTGCGTTGATATACTGTATGCGCAGTCCCGACGCCGCTCTCGACGCCGAATCGACGCGATCTCGCTCGAGGTGGTCGGTGATCGCCGCCGTCGTCGGAACCTTCGTGTTCGGATCAGCGATTGTCGGTCTCTCGGCATCGGTCCTCGAGGCGCCCGCCGCCGTCGGCGCGGTCGCGGTGCTGACGCTGCTCGCGGCCGCCCTCGCGTGGCGTCGCGCCGCGACGGCCGGCGAGACCGCCGCCGACGACGAGGAGGTCCGGGACGTCTGGAACACGATCCCGTCTTGGCAGTACGACGGCCGGCACGCCGAATCCGGTGGCCTCACGCGCGGCGAACAGGAGAGCGCGCTCCGGGAGATTCAGCAACGGGCCGACGACCTCGAGGAGCGAGAGCGCAACTAATGCAGAATCAGTCGCCGCTGGCCGACTGCTCCTCGCGCTCGGCCTCCCGCCAGTCATCGATCTCGTCGTCGTCGGCGTCGTCGATCCGCTCCTCGTAGTAGGCCATCGGGTGAGGAATGCGTTCACAGAGGTCGTCCTTGTTCACGCAGTCGCCGTAGGACTGCATCGTCGCACAGGAGGGCGGCGAGTACTCCGTCGGCGAACTGTCGCCGCGGATGTGGTCGGTCTGGTAGCGGGTCATCTCCTCGCCGAACGACGAGTTGACCCGGTAGAGTTCGACGATTTCGTCGGTCGTCATCCCGATGCTCGTCAGGAAGGCGGTGATCGCAAACCGCGAGTGGTGGGGCAAGTGTTCGCCCTTCTGGATATCGTCGAGCAGGGCCTTCATACACGGCGGGAACAGGTCAGGAACGACAGTATCGATGTCCTGCGTGAGTTCGAGATCGGCGAGTACCTCGCGGATCTCGGCGGCCTCGTCCTCGAGGGCAGCGGCGATGACTGCGGGAACGTCGAAGGGGAGGCCGTCCTCGATGCGGCCCCGGATGGCCTCTCGGAGCAGGGTCAGGAGTTCGTCGTGGTCGACCGGCACCTCGCCGTCGGTCAGCGCGCGGTTGACCAGGTGCCACTCGTCGCCCCACAGGTCCTCGGCGAGGGGAAGGTAGGTGCCGACGTCGATCCGGTAGCCGTCGGCGGTCTCCCGGACCGCGCCGTCGAGGTCGAACTCCGCGAGAAGGGTCTCGAGGTCCAGCCCGGTCGACTCGACGCTTTTCAGTTCCGTGGTGTCCTCGAAGTCGGTCGTAAAGCGATCGTAGGCGGTCGCGGCCTCGGCGCGGGCGTACTTGCGAACGAGGACGCGCTCCTCGACCATCGAGACGAGGACGCGCGCGACGGGATAGGAGAGCAGTTCGACGCGCGTGTCTCGTCGCGGCTCGCCCGTCTCGCCGTCCTCGAGGGCCGCCACCACGCGCTCGCGGGCGCGGTTGACGACCGCCCGATCCTGGTCGACGACGGTGGCCAGATCGACGGCCTCCGTCGCCACGGCGTCGCGGGCGGTCTCGAGGAACGGGTACCGGGCGTGCAGTCGCTGCATCGGTAATGGGATGTTACTGCGTGGGGTTAAAGCCGCTGATTGTTCGACGGGGGACGATCGCGAGTAAGCCGCGATTGGACCGCCCCGCGACGGGCGATGGAGGCGATATCGACCGGTTTTCGGCCAGTCGTCGGGATCGATTTCAAGGGCGTCCGACACGTCTCTCCGAGTATGCCACGGGCCACTCGAGACGGCGTGTCGATCCACTACGAATACGACGAGAGCGAGGGCGGCGGAACGCCGGTCGTCTTCGTGCAGGGACTGGGCTACGGGCGCTGGATGTGGCGCTGGCAGCGCGAGGCCGTCGCGGACGACCGGGACGTGATCGCGCCCGACAACCGCGGGACGGGTCGATCCGACGTCGGCCTCCCCCCGCTGCTCCCGCGCCTGCCGCGGAAACTCCGCGCGCCCCTCATCTTCAAACTGGCCGGCTACTCGATCGGCGGCCTCGCCGCGGACCTCGAGGAAGTCCTCAAAGACGCCGGCGTCCGCCAGGCCCACGTCGTCGGCGCGAGCATGGGCGGAATGATCGCCCAGCGCTACGCGCTCGAGTACACGCGGGCGAAGACGCTGACGCTGTGCTGTACGAGCCACGGCGGCCCCGACGCGGTCCCGGTTCCCGACGAGACCCAGGAATTCATCTTCGACGTCCCCGACGGCGCGAGCGAGCGCGAGAAACTCCGCCACCGGATGCGCCCCGCCTTCACCGAGCGGTTTACGAATCGGAACCCGCACCTGATGGACCGGATCATCGAATGGCGACTCGAGCAGGACGCCGACGATCCGGCTCGCGAGGCTCAGGCTGCGGCCGTCCTCGACTTCGACGTCAGCGATCGGCTCGAGGGGCTCCGCGTGCCGACACTGGTGCTCCACGGGACCGACGACCGCGTGGTCCCCTTCGAGAATGGGCTGTTACTCGAGGAGGCGATTCCGAACGCGCGACTCGAGCGGTTCGAGGGCGGCTCGCACTGCTTTTTCATCGAGCACGCCGATCGGATGAACGAGGAACTGCGGGCGTTTCTTGCAGACCACGACTGATCGCCTGCGGCGGCCGCGTGAACCCCGGATCTACGCGGTCGGGGCGGCGCCGTCGTAGAACTGGATTCGACCGTCGCTTCGCACGCCGATCTCGTACCCCGCGTAGGGGAACCAGAGTTCGTGGGTGCTGGCGTCCGCTCGCCGGGCGTGGTCGACCAGCGAGTCTAGCGCGTCAGGATCGATAGCCTCGTAGAGGGGCTCGAGATCGACCGGGCGGCTGCCGGTCAGTGCCGCGACCGCCGTGATGACGGCCTCGCTGGCTCGCTCGCCGACGTCCGGATCGAACGTCGTCGTGAACGTCGGCTCGTCCGCGTCGCTGGTGTCCGCCGGACCGTCTGTGGAGGGCATGGCCCGGACTACTCGAGAGAGACTGGTAGCCTCCCACCTTCCCATATGATATTTTTAAGTAATAGCGTGCTCCCGCGGCCGCCGTCGCGACCGTCGAGTGGTGCCGTCGGCAGTCAACCGAGCCGAACGGCGGTTCGATTCAGTCGCTCTGGATGCGCGGCGCGAGCATGTAGGTGACCTGACCCTGCCCCTCCGCGAAGCCGAAGTAGATCTTGACCGGGAACTCCTCGCCGAGGTGGAGCGTGACTTCGGTATCCGAGGGGATTGCCTTGTTCATGTCCTTCAGGTAGTCCAGCGAGAACAGCGAGTGGGCCGGGCCGACCTGCAGGTCGATCAGATCCGCTTCGGTGAGTTCGAGGTGGACGTCGTCGGTGTCGCCCTCCGCGTCGACGTAGAAGTACTCCTCGCCCTCGTCGACGCCCAGCGCGATGTGGTCGGAGACCATGTCGGCGGCCTTGACCGATCGGTTGACGTCTTTCCCCTCAAGGACGACCTCCGCGGGTAGATCGAGGTCCGGAATGTCCGGCTCCTGGCGGATCGAGTCGGGGTCGATCAGCGCCAGGGTGTACTCGAGCCCTTCGATCTGGATCTGTAGCTTCCGCGTCTCTTCGTCGAGTTCGAGCTGGACGAGCTGGCCGGACTCGGCCATGCTCGCGATGTCCTCGAGCCGCGAGAGGTCGACGCCGATCAGCCCGCCGTCGGCCTCGTAGGATTCGAACGCCGAGGCATCGAGCGAGAGGTCGACCATGCCGACGTTAGCGGGATCGACGGCCCGGATTTCGAGGCCGTCCTCCTCGAGGTGGATCTTGCACTCGTCGACCAGCACGCTGATCGAATCGAGCGCGCTGGTGAGCGTTTCCGCGCTCACGATGGCCTTGAACATATACGCCGGGCTACGGACGGTTGCCATAAAAAGCCACCCTTTACGCGCGACTCCGCGGAGGCGATCGCTCGCGGCCGCGGATCCGGTCAGTACTCCTCGCGTAACCGGATCGCCTCGTCGGTGATGTCGTCGATCGCATCGTGGCGGAGCGGGTACTGGCTCTGGGCGTCCCGCCCCCAGCCCAGTCGGCTCTCGAGGTCGCCGCCGAGTTTCGCCTGCTCGGGTTCGACGGACACCGTCCCCTTGTTGGCGTCAATGTCGACTACGACGCCGATCTCGGTGCCGTTGCTGTCGAGGATCCGTTTTCCGGCTTCGTCCGCCGTGATCTCCTCGCTCATGCGTAGCCGTCCACTGTTCGACGGAATACCTGCTGGCCCGGTGTTCGCAACCGAGTCAATCGGAGGCTGGTCGCGGATCGCGGACCGCGGACCGCTCGACCCCGTCAGGATTCGATCTTTTCGACGATCTCTTTCGCCTCTTCCTCGGCTTTGTCCTCGCCAACGCTTTTCTTGATGAGTACGCTGGTTACCTCCCAGTCGTCCTCACCCTCGACCTTCCCGGTACGTACCTCGCTCCCCTCGGAGACGGACTCCGCCGGATCCTCCGCCCAGTCGGGCGTCCGGACCTCGTCGTACTCGTCCGGATCGCGGAACCGAACGTGGATGTAGTCGTCCTCGGTCTCCACCTTGTTGACGTCTGGTACGTCTGCCATACGCGGACGTCCGTCGGCCGCGCGCCTAACGGTACACCCTGAATACGCTCCCTCCCGAGTCGGGATCCGAAGCCGATCGAAGGGCGACGAGTCCGTTCGCAACTCACTCGAGGTGGGTCGCGAACCAGTCGGCGGCGCGGTCGGCGACGGCCTCGAGTTCGCCCTCGCCCTCGAAGAGGTGGCCGGCGCCCTCGACGATCCGGAGGTCCCGCTCGCAGGCCAGCGCGTCGTGGACCTCGCGGTTCACCTGCAGGACCGACTCATCCTCGCCGCCGACGATCAGCAGCGTCGGCGCGCGGACGTCGTCGACGACCTCGGCCGCCAGATCGACGCGGCCGCCCCGAGAGACGACCGCCCCGATCTCGGTCTCCGGGCGGACCGCTCCGCGGAGCGCCGCTGCGGCGCCCGTGCTCGCGCCGAAATAGCCGACCGTGCGGCCACCGCTCTCCGGACGCTCGCGGAGCCACTCGGTCGTCGCGACGAGCCGATCGGTCAACAGCGGGATGTCGAACCGGGTCTCCCGGTCCCGGTCTTCGCGTTCGGTGAGCAGATCGAACAGGAGCGTTCCCAGCCCCCGCTCGCGTAACCGCTCCGCCACGAAGTTGTTCCGCGGGCTGTGCCTGCTGCTGCCGCTTCCGTGGGCGAAGACGACCAGGCCGTTCGATCCCTCCGGGACGGCGAGTTCTCCCTCGAGGGTCGCGTCGGGCAACTCGATGTCGGTCACGGTGGGCGATCCGTCGGCCGGCATACGCGTCGCTCCACCGAGGACGGAGTTGAGTGTTGGGGGCGGCGTCGCCGCCGATCGCTCGAGGGGATCGTTCGGCGCGGCGGCCGCGCTCGTACCGAACGCGCTTGCGAACGACCCTCGGGCCGAAAGCGGTCGCGCTCGAGACCGCTCGCAGGGTGCGCACGCAAGGAAACGGTGTTTTCCGCGGCAGTCGTAGCTTGCCACCATGAGCGACCCGGACACAGACTGGACGTTCGAGGACGTCTTCGCCGACGCGCTCGAGGCGGTGCCAGACGAGCACCGCGATCCGGAACAGTTCGTCCCCGGCGTCGGGCCGCTGTCGGCCGACGTGATGCTCGTCGGCGAGGCGCCGGGCGGCCAGGAAGTCGAGCAGGGCGAACCGTTCGTCGGCCAGGCCGGCCAGCAACTGAACCGCGCCCTCGAGTCGATCGGCCACGACCGGCGGGAGTTGTACATCACCAACCTCGTCAAGGTGCGGCCGCCGGAGAACCGCGATCCTCACGTCGACGAGATCGAGGCCTGGTGGCCGGTGCTCGAGGCCGAACTCGAGCGCGTCGATCCCGCGGTCGTCGTCCCGATGGGCAGTTTCTCGACAGCCGAACTCCTCGAGACCGACGAGACGATCACGGACCTGCACGGCGAGGCATTCGAGCGCGAGGTGCCACCCGCTTCGCACGCCTCGGACGGGGAGGATACCGACTCCTCGAGCGAGGGAGGGTCCGACCCGGGAGAACGGACGGAGCGGATCGTCCGCCCGTCGTTTCACCCGGCCGCAGCGCTGTACGACCGGAGTAAGGTCGACGCGATCGAGTCGGATCTGCGGGCGGCCCTCGAGTCGGCGTGAGCGCTTGACCCCGATAACCGGCGGTGTCGGTCGGTGAGCGCCCGAGCACCTGCAGGCAGGAAGGGCTTTTTCTGGCCGGGCGAACCCCGAGGAGATGAGCCCGAGCTTCACCAGCGACGACGTCGGAAAGCCCGTTGAGACGGCCGACGGCGAACGGGTCGGTGTCGTCGCCGACGTCGATCCGGAGACCGCCTACGTGGAACCAGCGTCGGACGTCGGCGACTCGACGCGAGCCGCTCTCGACTGGGGGAGCGGCGAGGAGGCTGTCCCGCTTGCCGACAGCGCCGTCGGCGAATGGACCGGGGACGCGATCCGACTCGAAGCCGAGGTCGCGGCGGACGCCGTCACGTCGGGCGACGAGCCGAACGAGGAGGCGTCGTCCGACGACGGGGCTGCCGAGATCGGCTCCCAGGACGCCGACTACGACCCCGGCGAGCCGGTAGCCTCGAACCCCACCGAAGCGCCGCCCGACGAGCCCGGGACGACGCCGGATAACGAAATCGGCAACCGAGAGGGGACGGACCCGATGGTCGAGGACGACGAGTTCTACGACTCCCCGGAGGATGGGCCGCGGGTCGATCCCGACGACCAGATGGAGTCGCCGGCGGAGATCGAATCGTCACAGGATACGGCGGGCCGGGTCGAGGAGACGACCGCCGACGACCGCGACCGCGACGACGTCGACGTCGATCCCGACGAGGTGACCGACGGCGAGCCGGAGGCCGAGATCGATTCCGAGGAGGACGTCGCCCGCCGGGGCGACCCCGGCGACTCGAGCGACTGATCAGTTCGTAATCGTCAGGATTCCGTCGTTGACCGTCACGTCGCTCGCGCCGGCGGGGATGTCGAACTCGAACTGTTGGCCGTCGACGACGACGATTGCCGTCCCCTCGACGACGTCGAGCGACGGCTTGGCGCCGGTCGGGCCGAAATCGACGGCGATGACCTGCTCGGTGCCGTACTCGCGTTTCGTAATCGTGACGTCGTCGCGATCGTCGACCGCGGCTTCCAGTTCTGGTGGCGTGTCCATGTGCGAGCGGTCGCGGCCGCTCGCCGTAAGCAGCATGCACGAAACTGCTACCTTCCGGTTCCGCGAGCGCTCCGATTTTCGGGCCGTCGACTGGTCTCCACCGGTCTCGATGGCGTTTCCGGCCGTCATCTCGCCACACCTATCCGTACCGGGCCACTAGCGATGTCACAACTCGATCATGGCTCGCAAAGACGACTACTACAACAGGGCGAAACAGCAGGGCTACCGGAGTCGGGCGGCCTACAAACTCAAACAGCTCGACGACCTCGAGAACGTTATCTCCGGACGCGACGCGGTCGTCGACCTTGGTGCCGCCCCCGGCGGCTGGCTGCAGGTCGCCGCCGAGAAGGTCGGTCCGCAGGGAACCGTCATCGGCGTCGACCTCCAGCGGATCAAGGACTTAGAGGACGAGACGCTGAACGAGCGCGTCGAGACGATCCGCGGCGACATGACCGAGGAGAAGACCCGCGACCGCGTCACCGACGCCGCGGGCGGCTCCGTGGACGTGGTCGTCTCGGACATGGCACCTAACATGTCCGGGGAGTACTCGCTGGACCAGGCCCGCTCGCTGTACCTCGCGCGTCAGGCCTTCGAGACCGCGCTCGAACTCCTCGAGTCCGGCGGCAACTTCGTCGTGAAGGTCTTCGAGGGGCCGGACGTCGACGACCTCCGGGCCGACATCGACGACGAGTTCCAGTACGTCCGCGCGACCGCGCCGAAGGCCAGCCGCGAGGAGTCCTCCGAGATCTACCTGATCGGGAAGGGCCGTCTCACCGCCCCCGTCCGAGAGGGCGACGAACTCGAGGTCGAGATCGTCGACGTCGGTAGCGAGGGCGACGGGATCGCAAGCGTCGACGGCTACCGCCTGTTCGTTCCCGGCACCGAGTCGGGCGACGTCGTCGACGTCCGAATCGAGGATGTCAAGCCGAACTTCGGGTTCGCACAGCCCCTCGAGGAGTGAGGACGCCGGTTCGGGACGACTCGAGCTGACTCGGTTCGTCCCGCGCTCGAATCCTGCTGTTGGCGCCGTTTTTCGCGCCACTGGCGCCGCGTCGCACCGCTACTTGGTCCTCTGTACCCGCGGATCCGTCGCGGCGAACTGCTTACTCCCGCTCGTCGGCCTCGAGTCGGTCGTGTCGCTCGTCGATCTCGTCTAACAGGTCGAGGGTCTTGCGAACCGACGCGCGGATCGCGTCGCTGCGGTTGACGAACTTGCCTTCGTCGCCGACGTGATCGTCCAGATCGTCCAGCAGTTCCTGTGGAATTTCGACGCTGATCTTCGGCATTTGCGTGATCGTTTGCAGGCGGCCGTCTTAACAGTCGTTGTCACGACGGCGGCGACCGACTACTCGGGGGTCGCGCCCGATTCGGGTTCGGGCTCCGGGTCGGCCGGTTCGCCGCCCCCGCCGCCGCCGAACAGGCGGCCGCCGGCGGTGAGCACGTAGAGGAGGATGAGCCCGAGCAGGTACGTCAGCGCCAGCGGAATCGCCAGCATCAGCATCGTCAGGACGCCCTTCGGGCTAGCGAAGGCGGCCAGCGTGAAGATGCCGACGACGACGGGTCGCCAGCGCCCGAGCATCGTCCGGTAGCTGACGATGCCGCCGACGTGGAACAGCGCCATCGTGACGATGATGTTGAAGAGGAAGCCGACGCCGAGGGTCGTGTAGATCACCAGCCAGGAGAAGCTGTTGATCCGGAAGGAGACGACTATGCCGTTCTGGAGGGCGTCGGTGATGAGATACGAGATTATCGACGGGGCGATCCAGTAGAACCCGACGAACAGCCCGGCGCCGAAGCCGAGGAATATCGCGAGTCCCCAGACGAGGAACACCCGCGGGTCGCCCCGGACCAGCCCGCGCTCTCTGGCTGCCGGCCAGCCCCAGTACATGATCAGGGGGACGACGGCGATGAACCCGAGGATCGTACTCACCTTCACCATGAAGATCAGCACTTCGACGGGGTGTAAGGCGACGACCAGCCCGAGCTCCTCGATCACCGCCGGCGTCACCTGACTCGTCTCGCCCGCGTTCTCGGTGACTTCATTGAGGACTTCCGGCGGGACGCGATCGACGAACTGGGCGAGGATGAATCCGAATCCGCCCTGATACATCGCGAGGAACGAACTACCGAGAACGGCCATGAAGACGCCGACGATGTAGATCGCTTTCGACGTGAGGCTGTCGACGATGAAGGCTAGATCGTAGGCGTAGCCGCCGATGTCCTCCTCGGTGGTCTCGTCTTCGGTGAACGCGTCGAGCATTCCCGCGGCGGTGCTCGAGAAGACGCTCTCGTCGTCGTCGTCACCGCCGGCTCCGCCGGCCGCCCCGCCGGCCGCGTCGGCGGCTGCGGCGCCGCCCTCGCCGTCCGCGTCGTCGCCCGCCTGCTGTTCCTGCAGCGTGTCGAACCGGTCGAGGATCGTCTGGGCCTTCTCCCGGTTATCGTCGTACATCGCCTGTCGGGAGTGGTCGAGGGCCTCCTCTTCGTCCATCGAGAGGAAGACCGTCGCCGGAATCTCCCCGATGTCATCGACCGAGAGCGTCTCGAAGTCGACGTCCTCGGGGTCTTCCGCGTTCCGAAGGTCGTCCTCCCGAGGGTAGATCGGCGCCTGTAACACGCGGATCGTGTAGACGAGGAGGGCGAGGAACCCGACCGCGGCGGCGACCATGCCGCCGACGGCGGCGTCACCCAGCAGGCCGTGTTCGGCCGCGTACGTCTCGAGACCGAGCGTTCCCTCGGGACGAATCGGTGCCGGGAGCAGCGGAAAGACGGCTTCGTCGAGTCGATCGAACCCGTCGCGATTGACGAAGGCGGTCGTCCCGGCGGCGACGAGCACCAGTACGCCGACGAACTGGAGGAGGCGCCGTTTCATAAACGCGGTGCCTGTCTCGAGTTCGGCCGCGCCGCGCCGGCGGATGTTGGCGACGACCTTCGCGAGGCCGAGACTGAAGCCGTAGAGGGCCATCAGCGGCAGCGCCCACATGACCTGCGTGAACGGGTCCGGTGGAGAGAAGAACGCGCCGAAGACCGTGATCGCGACGATCGCGTGGCGCCACTTGTCCCGGAACGTCTCGTAGGAAACGATTTCGGTGTACGAGAGGACGCTCATCGCCAGCGGCAGTTGCGCCGCTAGACCGAACGAGATGGTCAACAGGGCGACGAACTCGGTGAACTCGGTGATGCCCCAGCTCGGCGTGACGCCGGTGTCGTAGGCGATCTTGCCGAGGAAGGAGAAGGTGAACGGGAAGAAGACGCCGTACGCGTACGCGACGCCGATCCAGAACAGCGCGAACGACATCAGCGCGAAGGCGGCGATGTATCCGCGCGAGACGGGAAATGCCGACTGGAAACCGCGCTCGCGAAGCGTGTGCCGCGAGAAGAACAGCAGTGCCGGGATCGCGACGATGACGCCGATCAGCATCCCGATCTTCGCCTGCAAGAGGATGACCTCGAACGGCGTACGGGTGATGATATTCGTCGCTTCGGCGATTTCTTCGTTCATCTGCGCTTTCGCCGTCGCCTCGAGGAAGTCCCAGACGAAAACGCGAAGGGCGTAGAAGGACCCGATGAAGCCGATGACGAAGACGATGAATACCTTCTGGAGATGCGTCTGCGCGGTCGAGAGCATCGTACCGATCGTCTCCCGACCGGCGTTGATGGCTTTGGCCGTATCTTCGTCGACGGCAGAACTCATTTATCGTCTGTGGCTAACTGACATCCAGTTATCAACCTTTCGTGTGCTGGGGCCGGCTACGGGCGCGTACTCGACCTTCATCGCTTTCGCAGGATGTCCGTAAGAAAAAGGCCTATAACCGGGGGCCCGTCATACCTCTATAGATGTCGGACGAGCCGGCGAACCGTAGGGACGTCGAGGGGTCCACGGAACCACGGGAGTCGCCCACCGTGGACCCGCCGATCGACGGCGGGAGTGACGACGCCCCGCCGGTCGTGACTGACGGCGGAGAGGAGCCCGATTCCGACGGCCGGCCGATCGAAACCGACGGCGAGGGCGTCGTCGGCGACCACGCCGATCACGGCGAGACCGACTACCCCGACCCCGACGACGATATCGGCGGCATCTCAACGCCCCCGGACGACGAGGAGATGCCGTTGGCCGATCACATCGAGGAGATGGTGCTCCGGTTCGCGATCGTCCTCCTGTTCGGGGCGACCGGGACCGCGATCGGCCTGCTGGGGGCGTCGGAGGCCCTCGAGTTCATCTGGCTCGACGTCTTCCCGACCCAGGCCGAGCAAGTGCCGCCGCCGCATATCTACCATCCGCTCGAGTTGTGGATGACGCGGATCAAGCTCTCGGCGCTGCTGGGCATCATGGTGGCCCTGCCGACGTTCGTCTACGAGTGTTACAAGTTCATGAAGCCAGGGCTGTACCCCCACGAACGCAAGTACTACCTGGCGTCCGTTCCGCTGAGCGTCGTTCTCGCCGCGCTCGGCATGCTGTTCTCGTACGTGCTCGTCTTGCCCGTCCTCTTCCAGTACTTCACGTACTACGCGGAGGGCAGCGCCGATATCGCGTACGCGCTCGGCGAAACGTTCGATCTGATCATCACGCTGACCGGCTTCCTCGCGATCGTCTTCCAGATTCCGCTGTTCATCATGCTCGCGATCATGATGGGCGTGACGACCCGCCGCTGGCTGGCCCAGAAGCGCCTCTACTTCTGGGCGGGCTTTGCGGGACTGTCCTTCATGTTCACGATGGACCCGACCGGGATGGCGCCAATCATCGTCGCCGTCACGATGATCATCCTGTTCGAGGGGACCCTCCTCGTCCTGAGGTGGGTCGGGCGGGACTGACCGCTCGGTCGGCGATTCTCGCGACGCGACCGGATTTTCCTGTGACCGTTTCGTTCGGGAGCGACCGCAGTCGCGAGGGCTCGAGCCGAGCTCCGCGTCCGTATGTCACGAGTCCCCATCATATGACCCGTCGATTCGTGGACGCCCGTCCGATCGCTCCCCTCGTCCGATGATTTCACATCCTTATATTCTCCCTATCCATCCGTAGATTGATGGATGGGACGCTTTATCGGGGAAATAGTTACAGTTTGTAAACGATTACCGTTTAGTAGCCCCATACGTTCCCTATTTCTGTGAAAGAGTCCATGAAGTTGGGTCAAATCCCCGATGCAGAGTGTGATTGTAAATCACACGCCGGTCGTCTCGTGTCGGGTCGGAGGTGGACGGCGTGACTGATCTGGTATCGACGACGTGTATGCGGTGTGCCGTCGGCTGCGGTCACGTCCACCGTCCCGTCGAACAGGGATACGGCCTCGACGTCGTCCGCGGCGACGCCGCCCACCCGGTCAACAACGGGCTGGCCTGTCAGCGCGGTATCACCGAGTCCGTCGACCCCGGCGCCGAGTGGCTCACCCGCCCGCTCGTCCGCCGGAACGGCGAACTGGTGCCGACGACCTGGGAGACCGCCCTCGAGCGCGCCGCCGAAGGGCTCGACGCGGCGCTCGAGCACGGCGCCGGCGGTGAAGGGGTCGCCGTCCTCGGTAGCGGCCAGCAGACCAACGAGGCCGCCTACGCGCTGGGCAAACTCGCCCGTGGGGGCCTCGGCACGCCGTACTACGACGCTAACACGACGCTGTGTATGGCCTCGGCCGTCACGGCCTACTACGACGCCTTCGGGAGCGACGCGCCGCCGCCGACCTACGACGACATCCCCGAGGCCGAGACCCACCTCGTCTGGGGTGCGAACCCGGCCGCGGCCCACCCGGTCATGTTCCGGTGGATCAGCCAATCGGCCGACGACGACGATTCGAAACTGATCGTCGTCGACCCCATCGAAAGTGAGACCGCCGAGGTCGCAGATCACCACGTGCCCCTCTCGCCCGGCGGGGACCTCGACCTCGCCCGCGCCGTCCTCGCGCGCGTCGTCGAGACCGACCGCGTCGACGAGGCGTTCGTCGCCGAAGCGACCGACGGTTTCGATGCCCTCCGCGAGGACCTCCCGGACGCCGCCGAGGCCGCCGCGGCCGCCGGCGTCTCCCTCGAGGACGTCGATCGAATCGCCGCGGCGCTCGAGGATCCCACGCTCGTCTACTGGGGGATGGGAATCAACCAGAGCGTCAACGGCACCGCGGCGTCGGGCGCGCTGATCGATTGCTGTCTGGCGACGGGGAACCTCCGGCCCGGGTCGGGCCCGTTCTCGCTGACCGGTCAGGCTAATTCGATGGGGACTCGCGTCTGCTCCTCGAAGGGGTCATGGCCCGGCCAGCGCCCGTTCACCGATCCCGACCACCGCCGCAAGGTCGCCGAGACGTGGGACGTTCCCGAATCCCGCCTGCCCGACGACCCCGGCCCCGGCCCGGTCGGCATCGTCGACGAGATCGGCGACGACGTCGCCGCCGTCTACGCCGTCGCGACCAACCCCGTCGCCGGCATGCCCGACGCCAACCGCGTCCGCGAACAGCTCAAGGACGCCTTCCTCGTCGTACAGGACGCCTTCCGCAGCGAGACGGTCGAACTCGCCGACGTCGTGTTCCCTGCCGCGACGTGGGGCGAGTCGGAGGGGACGACGACCAACATGGAACGCACGGTCTCGCGCGTGCGCGCCGCGACGGAGACACCGTCGGGCGTCAAGACCGACCTCGAACTGATCGGCGACCTCGCCGATCGGCTCGTCCCCGACCTCTTCGACGACCCGCTCGAGCCCGACGCGGCCTTCGACGAACTGGCGGCGCTGACCGAGGGCACCCCCGCCGACCTCTCGGGGATCAGCTACGACCGCCTCGAGGAGGAGGTGGCGGTTCGCTGGCCCGCGCCGGAACCGGACGTCTCGGGCGGCTACCGCTACTACGAGGGGCCGGCGACCGACGAGGAGGGCGAGGACGCCGACGCGACCATCCGCGAAGAGTCGTGGTCGTTCCCGACCCCTTCCGGCCGCGCGCGGTTCTCGACGGGCGAGGCCCGGCCGCTACCGGAGTCGACCGACGAGGAGTACCCCTTCACGCTGACGACGGCCCGGCGTCCCGACGCGTACAACTCCGGCGTCCGCGCGCGCGAAGACGACCCCGTCGCCCGGGTCAGCCCCGCGACGGCCGCCGCGCTGGCCGACGAACTCGAGTCCCGACCCGGTGAGTCCGACGACGACCCCGCCGAGTACGCTCACGTCGTCTCCCGCCGGGGCTCGATCACCGTCCGTGTCGAGCGCGACGAGTCGATCCCCGACGGCGTGGTCTGGCTCCCGATTCACCAGCCCGCGGTCAACGAACTCACGCTCTCGGACGTCGACCCGCGCTCGAAGGAGCCCAACTTCAAACAGTGCGCGGTCCGCCTCGAGGCGCCTCGCGAGCAGGAGGCGCGGGCGGTTGCGGAAGCGAGTGCCTAACGATGGCGGCCGTTTTCGGGTGTTCGATCGATGCGTGAGCGACCGTCGGAATCGCCCGACTCGAGCGACGCGTCCGCGCCGGCCGTCCAAGGAACGCCGCGACGGGGCGTCGCCTCCGCGACCCTCGGGTTTTTCGTCGGCTTCGCCGGCGTCGTCTGCTACGGGCCCGTCGCCTCGGAGTTTCAGGACGCAATGGGGCTCTCCGGGCTCTTGGTCGGGCTGCTCGTCGCCGCGCCCCAGCTGACCGGCTCCTTGCTCCGGATCCCCTTCGGGGCGTGGGTCGAGGACGTCGGCGCGAAGAAACCGTTTCTGGTCCTGCTCGGCCTGTCGATCGTCGGGATGGGCGGACTGTCGGTGCTCCTGCTGACGGCCTATCCGGACGGGCTCACGATGGCTCACTACCCGATCGTGTTCTTCTTCGGGGCGCTGTCGGGCTGTGGCATCGCGACGTTCTCCGTCGGGTCCACCCAGACGTCGTACTGGTACCCCTCGGAGAAACAGGGAACGGTACTCGCGGTCTTCGGCGGACTCGGCAACACGTCGCCGGGGCTGTTCACGCTCGTCCTCCCCGTCGCGCTGGCCGTGCTCGGCCTCACCGGCGCGTACCTCGCGTGGTTCGCGTTCCTGATCGTCGGGACCGTCGCCTACGCATCCTCCGCCGTCGACGCTCCTTACTTCCAGTTCGTCAAGCGGGGCGTCAGCGAGCGCGAGGCTCGGCGGCGCGCCGAGGCCTGCGGCCAGGAGCTCTTTCCCGGCGGCGACGCGATGGCCTCGATCCGGGGTGCGGCGAGGATTCCTCGGACGTGGGTCCTCGTCGCGCTGTTCTTCACCTCGTTCGGCGGCTTCCTCGCGCTGACGACCTGGCTCCCGTCGTACTGGCAGGCCGTCCACGGCGTCGACGTGCGAACCGCCGGCGCGCTCACGGCGGTCGCCTTCACGCTGCTCGCAGCGGTGATCCGGGTCCCGGGTGGCGTCGTCAGCGACCGGCTCGGCGGCGAGCCGACCGCGATCGTCAGCTTCGGCGCGATCGTACTCGCGACGGCGCTGCTCGTCGTCACCCGCGAGTTCGCCGTCGCCGTCGCCGCGACGATACTGCTCGGCGCGGGTATGGGGGTCGCCAGCGCGGCCGTCTTCCAGCTGGTGCCGACGTACGTCCCCGACGCCGTCGGCGGCGCCTCGGGACTGGTCGGCGGCATCGGCGCTTTCGGCGGCTTCGCCATCCCGCCGGTCCTCGGCCTCTTCGTCGACCTGCAGGGGACGCCGGGCTACGCGACCGGCTTCGTCGTCTTCCTCGTCTTCGGGGTCATCTCGATCGGTCTCTCGAGCGGGCTCTACCGAACTCGATCGGCGCTCGTTCCCGCCAATTCGTCGGCACCCACCGACGACTGACCGGGCGCGCCTCGATCGCGGGTCGATCGCTGACTGAGCCTTCGGATTCGATACAAATCGTTGGCAATGCGATTTCGGTACTCGGAGCAGCGCGTGGAAATCGCGTTCAGTAGAGATACGAGAGCGAACGGTACATCCTGTCCGCTTGGGTGAAACTACTGTTTAAGTCTACAGGTCATTTATTGGGATTTCCGACCGATCTCTCTCTATGGAACGACGGACGTTCGTCCGGTCGCTCGGTGCAGTCGGTAGCCTTGGAGCCGTTGCAGCCGGTGCGAACGCTACGCTCACAGCGTCATCAACAGTCACGGGAACGGTCGAAGCGAAGTCGATTACGGGTCGGGGTGGCGACGAGAGTCACACTGTGTTAGCACACGAAGGAACACTCACTATTGATGATGCCGAGTACCGCGACGAGTTCTCCGACTGGCAGGACGTAACAGTTGACGCCGCCCTTGCCCGCCAGTTTGAGGCCGACTACGAAGATATCTATTACAATCTTCATATTAACCACGAGACAGCGAATGAGGAACAGAACGTGGCGACCGATGAATCGCTGGCCTATCGGACTGACCGCATGATATTCAACAGCGTGCAGGTCAGCGACGCAGTGCAGTTCAAGACGACCGGTGCAGACGTACCGCGCATAAACGCTCTCAAATGAGTCGGTGAGCCCGGTCGAGACTACAGACTCGTACTCGCCACATCGACAGCAATCGTTCGGTCGTCCATCTGTACGATACGCTTCTACACGTACCGAGTTGCGTAGAGTCGAGGACTACGACCTGATCACGGCTCGTAGAGCGACAACCCAAAAATGAACGATACCGCCATCCTGAATTAGGATCGTCCGTCGAGTTCGACCTGCGAGTGGCTACTGGACTGGCTGAGCAGGTGATCAGAGCGCGATTTCGTTCTTTCGCCCTGAGGAAGGGGCCCGCAGGTTGGATACGAATCGCTCGCCTTCGACTCAGAGATACTTCTGAAGCGAGAACCGCGCTACTAACTACTGATACCGAACTGGACGACCGTTCGTCCGCTCGAGGCGGCATACTTCTCGCGAACATTCCATCGCCGGCCCCCAACGAATCGTAAACGACGTCTCGCGCGCGACGGGGGTACCGGTCGCGCACTGATCGGCGCTCCCCGCTGACTCCTCCCCGGTCTCGAGTCCGACTCGCCGTTTCGAATCGATCAATTGCCACGTCGCTCGAGTCGGATATACACCCTAATACACATCATATCCGATTGGAGATGCTACGTTCGATGCTGGGATTGGAAGAAAATTATTTATTTGTAAACGATTACCGTTATATGGTTTAGTGTCGTGACGTAGAAACGTGAATTACGTCATGTTTGGTGAGGAACTTCGCGTATTCGGCTCCGATCGTCCGGTCGAGGTGGTCGCCGATGGTGCATAAGAAAGAAGAACAGAAAGAAGACTGCTACGGCGACGAAGTGCGGGAACACATCGAGCGCTTCGCTGAGAACGGCGGCTTCGAGGCCATCCCGGACGACGAGGTCGACACGTGGACCACCCGGTTCAAGTTCTGGGGCGTGTTCCAGCAGCGCTCCGGCCAGGAGGAGTACTTTATGATGCGGCTGACCAACGCCAGCGGCATCCTGGAACCGGGGCAGCTGCGCCGCATCGGCGAAGTTGCGAAGGAGTACGCGAAGGGGCCAGTCGAAAACCCCGAGTTCGGGAACGGCTGGATCGACCTGACGACCCGCCAGTCCGTCCAACTCCACTGGCTCAAACTCGAGGATATCCCCGAGATCTGGGAGCTACTCGAGGAAGTCGGCGTCCACTCCCGCTCGGCGGGCGGCGACACGATGCGCAACATCTCAGGCTGCCCGCTCCACGGCAAGGCCGAGGAGTTCGTCGAGGTCGGACCGCTGCTCGAGCGCTTCGAGGAGGACCTGCGCAAGGACGACGCGCTGGCGAACATGCCCCGGAAGTTCAACATCAGCGCGTCGGGCTGTACGGTCGGCTGTGCCCAGGACTCGCTCAACGATATCGGGTTCGAGCCGGCGACCAAGGAGGTAGATGGCGAGGAAGTCCGCGGATTCAACGTCTGTATCGGCGGCGGACTCGGCGGTCGCCAGCCCCGCGCCGCGACGCCGCTCGACGTCTTCGTCCGGCCCGAAAACGGCTACGAGGTCGGCCGCGGCTTCGTCGAACTCTACCACGACTATGGCAACCGCCAGAACCGCTCGAAGAACCGCGCCCGGTTCTTCGCTGAGGACTGGGGGATGGAGAAGATCCGCGAGACACTTCAGGAGGAGTACGTCGACTTCGAGATGCTCCGCGCGGGCGAGGACTTCCGCGAGGAGTACACCTACAACGCCGGCCGCCCCGTCGAGGAGGGCCAACACGACCACGTCGGCGTCGGCGACCAGACGGACGGCCGGAACTACGTCGGCCTGAGCGTGCCCGTCGGCCGGCTCCCGGCCGAGGACGCCATCGAACTCGCTGATCTGGCCGACGAGTACGGCTCCGGCGAGGTCCGGCTGACCCGCCGCCAGAACCCCGTCATCGTCGACGTCGCCGACGAAGACCTCGAGGGGCTGCTCGCGGAACCGATCCTCGAGGAGTACCCCGCCGAGCCGAGCCCGTTCGAGCGCGGGACGATGGCCTGTACCGGCACCGAGTTCTGCTCGATCGCGCTGACCGAGACGAAGGGGCGGATGGCCCGCATGCTGCGCTGGTTCAACAAGAACGTCGACCTACCCGAGGACGTCGGCAAGATCAAGATGCACTACTCCGGCTGTACGGCCGACTGCGGGCAGGCGATGACCGCCGACATCGGTCTCCAGGGAATGCGTGCACGCAAGGACGGCGAGATGGTCGAGGCCTTCGACATCGGCGTCGGCGGCGGCGTCGGCGAGGACCCCTCCTTCATCGACTGGATCCAGCAGCGCGTCCCGGCCGACGAGGCCCCCGGCGCGATCCGGAACCTGCTCGAGGCCTACGCGGCCCACCGTTCGGACGGGCAGACGTTCCGCGAGTGGGTCGAGGCGACGGGCGAGGAACAGCTCATCGAGTTCTGCGAACCCGAGGAGACGGACTTCGAGGCCCCGTACATGGGCGATGCCAAGCAGTCCTGGTACCCCTTCGCCGAGAGCGAGTCCGCGGCGGCCGCCGCCGGCGACGGGGCCGCGGCCCCGTCCGACGACTGACTCGATTATCGTCCCGATTCCGGTCATACGCGCGTCGCTCGGCGGTATCCGTTTCTTCCCGTCCCGTGACTACGGCGCCGAGCGCTGCCGAGAGGTAATTTCACGTTCGTGTAGCCGAAACAACAGGATATGGTTGCAACGGATCTGACGACGCGTCGCGATTTCTCCCGGACGACGACCGTGGGACTCGCGATCGCGCTGTTCGGACTCCCGCTGCTTTCCGGTGCCATTCGAGCGCTCCGAATGACTCTCCATCCGCTGGTACCGATCGCGCTCCAGTGGTCACTGCTCGGACTCGTCGTCGGCCTCTCGATCGGTGTCGAAGGGCGATCGCTCCGGTCGTTCGGCGTCCGAGCACCGTCCCGGCGCGACGCGATCCCGCTGTTCGCCGCGGCGGTGCTCGGGTTCCTCGCGCTGGCGGCGACCGGACCGCTGATCGACGCGCTCGGACTTCCGGAGCGACGAGTGACGGGACTGGACATCGATCGAGTCGGCGTCGGGGTCGCCGTCGCGTCCGCGGTCACGATCGGCGTCGTCGAGGAGACGCTGTATCGCGGCTACGCGGTCGAGCGCCTCGCCGAACACACCGGGAGCGTGCGGCTGGCTGGCGGAATCTCGTGGGCGGTGTTCTCCCTCTCTCACGCCGTCGGCTGGCGCCTCGGTGATCTCCTACAGGTCTCGCTGGCCGCGCTCGTCTTCACGCTCGCCTATCTGTATCGGCGCTCGCTGGTGCCCGTCGTCGGGGCCCACGTCGCGATCTGGTTGTTCGGCGTTCTCGGCGCGGTCTACGGCTAACGATTCCAGACCGTGGTGGGGGCGAGGACGCCGATCGTCAACGGTGTTCTCGCGTTCGCTCGTAGGCGTAGTCGAGTGCGTCCTCGAGCGATCCGGGGCCGTCGTAGTTGGCCGAGAAGAGGTCCATGAAGTCGCGAGCGATGCTGTTGCAGCGTTCGAACGTGAGGACGGTCCGGACGCGGATCGTCTCGGAGAGGTCGAGTCCGGGATAGCTCGTCGCGGTCAGCGCGTATCCGGGGTGATCCTCCCCGTCGAGCGACGCCGGGGCGACCTTCAACCGCAGGTCGCCTGATTCGTGACGATACGTCCGATACTGCAGTTCCCGATCGGTGTCGACCGGGGAATAGGTCCGACTCTCTTCCGTGTTCCACG
Organism: Haloterrigena salifodinae; assembly: GCF_003977755.1. Lineage (NCBI taxonomy): Archaea > Methanobacteriati > Methanobacteriota > Halobacteria > Halobacteriales > Natrialbaceae > Haloterrigena > Haloterrigena salifodinae. The sequence continues at coordinate 329,224 of NZ_RQWN01000003.1, read as the reverse complement.
CAGACGGCACGTCGGCGTCCATCATCCAACGATACCGCCTCGAGTGCTACGTCCGTATCGAAGTAAGCAATATTCCCGGACGTTAGTTCACAGACCGAACTAATGATGGGTTCGATGCGCCAAACATATTTATATTCTGAAAGTGCGTGCAATAATGTCTCCGTAATACGGATAATATCGAAATCAACTCCGGAACCCGGGGAACTGCACTCGAGCGCGAGAGCGGACAGCATTTAATAACCGATAGCACGTCCCGAACCGCCGTCGGTCATCAGTCGTCGCTCCGGGAGCGCGAGTCCGCGGCGAAGACGTCCTCGACGAGCGGCTCGTCGCCGTCGCGAGTTCCGTCGGTCTCGGGCTCCGTCTCGCTCTCGGGACTGACACTGCCCGTCCGATAGCCGTGGAGGTCGAGTGTGACGTGGTCGAATCCCAGTTCCGACAGCTCTTCGCGGACCGTCTCCGCGAACTCCCGGGTCAGCGCCCGCTCGAGTTCGTCGGGCGCGACCTCGATGCGCGCCAGCCCGTCGTGGTCGCGGACGCGGAACTGGTCGAACCCCCACTGGCGCAGCAGGGCTTCGGCGTGCTCGACGCGAGTCAGCCGCTCCTCGGTGACCTCGAGGTCCGTCGGGATTCGCGAGGAGAGGCAGGCCATCGATGGCTTGTCGGCGACCGAGAGGTCGTAGCGGTCGGCGATCTCGCGCACCTCTCCCTTGGTGATGTCGTGGGCCAGCAGCGGCGAGTGGACCTCGAGTTCCTCGACGGCCTGCAGGCCGGGACGGTGGCCCGCGCCCGGATCGTCGGCGTTCGTGCCGTCACAGACCGTCTCGATCCCGAACTCGCGGGCCGTCTCGAGCATCTCGCCCAGCCGCATCGTCCGGCAGTGATAGCATCGGTCGTCGTCGTTCTCGACGAAGTCGTCGCTCTCGAGTTCGGAGAAGGCGACGACCTCGTGGCGGACCCCGATCTCGTCGGCGACTCGCTTGGCGTCCTCGAGTTCCGCCTCGGGGAGCGTCTCGCTTTTGGCGGTGCAGGCGACCGCGTCCTCCCCGAGCGCGTCGTGGGCGAGCGCGGCCACGACGCTCGAGTCGACCCCGCCAGAGAACGCGACCAGCACGCCGTCGCGGTCCGCGAGGTCCTCGCGCGCGGCCTCGAGCTTCGCCTCGAGCGTTGTCATGGCCCGTGGTTCGCACCCGAGGGGCAAAAGCGCGTTGTCGTCGGATCGGCCCCGACGCTCGGAGCGCGGCCGCGATCAGACGTCGACCGGGCGACCCAGTTCAGCGCTCTCGGCCAGCGCGTCGATGACGCGCATGTTCGCGATCGCCTCCTCGCCGTCGGTCCGCGGCGGCCGACCGTCGGCGACGATCGAGGCGAATTCCTCGATCTCGAGGCTGTACTGGTCGATCGCATCGAACGTCTCGACGGCGTGTCGGCCGTCGATCCGGTACTCGAGTTCCAGGGGCTCGTCAGTCGGCGCGTCGAAGGCGTCGCGGACCTCGAGCCACCCGTTTGCCGCCTCGATGCGGTAGCGTTGCACTTTCTGGGTGTCGAACCCGGACGCGACGCGCGCGGACGAACCATCGTCGAACTCCAAGATTCCGGCCAGTTCCGTGTCCACGCCGGCCCCGCGGGAGTCGTCCGTGTGCGCGTAGGCGCGCTCGGGTTCGCCGAGGAGCTGCCGGACCAGCGAGACCGGGTAACAGCCGACGTCCATCAGGCTCCCGCCGTCGAGCTCGGGCGAGAGCCGCACGTCGTCCGGGCGGTCGAACAGCGGGAACTTGAACGCGGCCGTCACGGAGCGGACATCCTCGAGCTCGTTTCGAGCCAGTTCGATCGCTCGCTCGGTCCGCGGGTGATACAGGTACATGAACCCCTCCATCAGGGTCACGCCGCGGTCCGCGCAGTGGTCGACGACCTCGCGGGCCTCCTCGGCGTCGACCGTCAGCGGTTTCTCGCAGAGGACGTCGAGGCCGGCGTCGGCCGCGCGCTTCGTCCACTGGCCGTGGAGACCGTTCGGGAGCGGGATGTAGACGGCGTCGATGTCCGCGTCCGCGATGAGGTCGTCGTAGCCCTCGTAGGACTCGTCGATCCCGTGGTCGTCCGCGAACGCCCGCGCACGGTCGCCGTCGCGGGAGGCGACGGCCGTAACCTCGTGCTCGGTGGCCTCGATGGCAGGGAGAAACGCTTTCCGGGCGATACCGGCCGTACTGAGTACGCCGAAATCCATACGCCACGTTGCCGGACCGGTCCCAAATATCCCCGCATTGGCAGCGATCGCGGTTTCCTTATCGGTTCCACGACGGACCGACGGCCGCCCGCATCGCCTCGCGAGCGTCCGGCGGTACCTCGTCGGCAGCCATCCGTACGTCGAGCCGCCAGCGACGCTCGAGGACGATCGCCTCGTCGGTCTCGCGCAGCTCGTTGAACCGCTCCCACGGAAGGTACTGGGTACCCAGCGTGTTGATATCGGCGTATTTGAGGCCGTTTTCGCAGGCCTCATACTCCCGCGGTCGACGGGCGTCGATCTGCATCGTAATGAACACCGCGAGCAGCCCACTCAGGAGAAACGAGGGGGCACCGTAGAGCGTGCCGACGAACGCAGCGGCGGTTCCGAGACCGAGCAGCAAGCCCCAGCGGCGGTATTGCCGTCGTCGGCCCGGATCCGGATTGGCGATCCAGTACGCGCGCAGTTCGCCCGCCGCCCGGTCGGCGTAGGCCCCGTTTCCGAGCAGCCAGATCACGAGGCCGAGGACCGCGAGTCCACAGAGACAGCGCAGGAGCGACAGCGATCCATCGAACACGCCGAACTCCGTTCCGAAGACGAGCACGAGCAACGGTCCCGTCGCGACGACCATCGGCACTGCGAGCAGTCGCCGACTGCCCAGCGAGACCCACAGCGCCGGCCGACTACCGACCGCCAGGGCGACGATCAGCCAGACGAGACCACAGCCGGCGAGCAACCCCGTATCTGCGCCGTCGATGCCGACGATCGTTCCGACGAGGTAGCCACACAGTCCGACGTAAGCGCCGACCGCGATCGACGGGCCATCGAGCGGAACCGTTCGCATTCCTATTAGAATTCTATCTCTTATCGGCAGAAAATACGGTCGATGAACCGAGCACTCCCGCGGTCGTCCACTCGTCGGTACCTCGAGCGCCCGTCCACTGCACGCCGGGCGGTTAAGGAGCTGTTCGTGGTAGACACGCAGACATACGATGTCCGTATCCGACCGCCTGCGATCGATCGCCGAGACCGAAGGGGACACGGAGGCCACCGACAGACACTCGCAACAGGAGCACCTCGCCGGTGCCGTCCTCCGCGGGATTCAGGCCGGGTTCGTCGCGACGATCATCATGACGGCGTTCCGGCTGCCGATCCTGCGGTCGCTGCCGCCGTCGGCGAACTTCTGGGCGCAGTACGTCACCGGCGACAATCCCGAGGAGCACACGTTCATGGGGCTCGTCCTCCACTTCGTCTACGGGATTCAGGCGGGGGCGATCTTCGGCGGCCTATTCGCCCTTCAGGACGCCGAGCGGTCGATCGAACCCGAGCAACGCGGTCTCGTCTGGGGCTCGATCTACGGGATGGTCCTCTCGGCGTTCGGCTCGCAGTTCATGCTAAAGGAACTGCTGGACATCCAACTCGAGGCCGACGAACTCGCGCTGTTCCACGCGGGTCACCTCGTCTACGGGCTCTCGCTCGGCGCCTGGGTCGGCTCTCGGACCGAGGGCGTCGAGGACCCCGAAGCCGAGTACGAGTACGACGACGGAAACTGAGACTCGAACCGACGAGCGTTCGCCTGCCTCCTATTTTGCTGCCGTGATTCGGTCAGACGCCGACCGTCTCGACCAGTTCGTCGACGTCCTCCTCGAGTCGGTTCGCGTACTCCAGTCGGAGGTCCCGCGCATCGCCTCGCGTCACGTACTGGCGGCCGTCGATCCGCGTCGAGATCGGGTGGTAGTCGTCGACGGAGAACCCCATCCGGTCGAGGTAGCCGACGACGTCGGCCGACTCGAGGCCGTCGTCGATCGCCAATTCGGCGAAGTTACAAACGGTCTCGAACGTGGGGAGCCTGATGCCGTCGTCGGTGACGTGGCCGGCGTGGCGACTGTCGCTTACGGACTCGATTGCGACGTTCGTGTGGTGGACGCGTTCCATTACGGTCTCGAGGTCGTCGGCCAGTCGGAGCAACTGGCTCGGCAGAGCCGCGTCGGGCGAGCGCCACTCGACGGTCGGCATCTCGTCGCGCAGCCTGATCGGCGTCCAGACGATATCATCGGTCGAGAACTGCGCCTCGACCGCGTCCTCGTCGATTCCCTTCTCGAGGGCGGCCCGTTTGAACTCCTCGTAGCAATCTTCGAGCCGGCGGTGCCACTCGCCGACGGTGTCGACGTAGTGCCAGAGCTGGCCGTGTTTCGGGAAGTCGCCGTAGCACTTCTTGCGATAGCAGTGGGCGCGGGCGCTGTTGGCCACCCGCTCGCCGTCGAGGTACGGCGAGGAGTTGACCAGCGCCAGCGCAGCGTCCAGGGCGATCAGCGTGTTGAGCTGATCGGTGACGTTGCGCTTCTCGACGTGGATGTGCGTTCCGGCGCAGTACTTCGCGTAGGCGAAGTCCTCGCCGATGACCTCCTTCTGGATGCGCCCGCGTTCGCCGGGCCGGCGGTCGATCGCGCCGCAGTTGATCGGCGTCCCGAGTGGGACGAGTCGCTTCTCCTCGGCCGCCGCCGTCGAGAGGACGTCCTCGAGTTGCTCGGCGAAGGTCGCCCGCAGTTCGTCGATCGTCTCGCAGGGGGGCGTCTTCAACTCGAACAGCGGTTCGACGAACTCCTGTTCGGTTCGCTCGGAGACCGCCGCGAGCGCGCCCGGTTCGGTGAGTTCGCCGTCCGTGTCGACGACCCAGTACTCGACTTCGATGCTCGTGTTCATACTCAGGAGGGAGTTCGGCCGTCGGTGCGTCACAGCGGTCGCTGTCGGCGCCCCGTCGGGTGGGCCGAGGAGGCGGTTCCCGCCGCTGTGTCGCCGGTCGGTTCGGCGACGGCGCGTTCGTCGGCGTCCGTACCAACGCCGCCGTCGCGGTTCGATACGGTCCCTATCACGCGATTCGTTGAAGTGACGGTGCCTGCAGCCGCCTGCCGCGCTTCTAGCTCGACGCCCGTGCCGCACAGCATCGGCACGCGCGTTCGTATCGGCGGCGCTGACACTCCGCCGTCCGTCGATAAGCGCTTTCCCTCGCACCGGCGAAGCCCGACCGTGACTTCGCTATCGACGCCGGCCGCCATCTTGAACCCGGTCACCGGCGAACGGATCGCGTTTCGAGAGCGAACGGAGGCGGGGCTGCGATTCGAGTACACGCTCGAGCCCGACGGGTTCGCCGTCGGCAAGGTCGATCACGTCCACCCCGGCCAGCGGGAACGGATCGCGGTCGAAGCCGGCCGACTCGGCGTTCGAATCGGGGGCGACGAGTGGACGGCGACGCCGGGGACTCGCTTCGCGGTGCCGCCCGGCTCCGACCACACGATCTGGAACGACGGCGACGAGCCGGTTCGCACGACCATCGAACTGCGGCCCGCACTCGAGTCTCACCGGCTCTTCGAGACGCTGTTCGGGCTCGCTCGAGAGGGGAAGACCAACGGCTGGGGACTGCCGGGGCCGCTGCAACTCGCCGTGATCGCCGCCGCCTACCGCGACGAGTTCGCCCTCGCGCGCGTTCCGCTCGCGCTCCAGCGGGCGCTCGCGACGGCGACCGCTCCCGTCGGTCGGCTGGCGGGCTATCAGGCCCGCTACGATCGGTTCAGTACCGAGTAGGCGACCGCTCCTTATCCCTCCTCGATCGCGAGGGTTTTCAGAATCGATTCCTCCGTTTCGACCTCCTCGAGCGCCTCGACCGCCGCCCGCTCCTCGGCCAGCGTCGTCTCGAGCGGCTCGACGACGTCGTCGACGTAGGCCAGCCGGCCGGCGAGGGTCAGCAGCGATTCGTAGGCGCGGATCTCGAGTCGTTCGCCCGTGAGCGCGATCTCGAGGGCGCTCGGGACCGCGGGATCGCCGTCCGTCCCCGATCGGTGCTCGTGCCACGACTCGACCAGCCCGTCGATCGACCGCGTTCGACTCGCTCGCGGATGTCGACCGAGCGCCGCGAAGACGTCCTCGAGCCGGTCGATCTGGGCGTCGGTCTCCGCGCGGTGGTCGGCGAGTACCTCGCGGAGGTCGTCGGTCGGCGCCGCATCGGCCATCTCCGAGAGCAGTTCGACGTGCGTGCGTTCGGCGTAGTAGGCGTGCTGGAGCTGCAGGCCGAACAGGTCCTCGAGCGTTTCGACGTTCATGGATCGGTCGCTCCGTGTCGGTCTCCGTGCGATCGCTCCCGCCGGGAGCGATCGAGCGATTCTCGGGGCGCGTCGTCGATCGGACTCGAGGCCAGCAGCGTCTCGACGGCCTCGCCGTCGGCGATCTCCTCTACGTCCGTCCGCATCCGCCGCTCGTCGTCGTAGTTGTGCTCGAGCGCGTCGACGACGGCATCGCCAGCACCGGCCGTCTCGGCGCCTTCCTCGCCGTCCTCGAGCGCGCTGGCCAGCGCCATCGTCGTCTCGTAGGCCGTACACTCGACGGCCTCGAGCTGGAGCGTTGTCTGGATGTAGAACAGCGGTCGGAGCCCGTCGTTCAGGACGACGTTGTTGAACGCCTCCTTGTCGGCCAGCAGCCCGTCGAGGACCGGCACGGGGCGCGTCTTCGGCTCGGCGCCGAGGGCGTCGAAGGCGCGCTCGATCCGGTCGATGTGCGTCTCGGTCTCCTCGCGATGCTGATCGATGACGTACTGGAGCTGTTCGCGACACTTCAGGGCGCGTATCTCGTCGAGCGTGTCGATCGAGACGTCGGTCGACAGCGTCTCGAGGGCCGATTGCAGCTCCCGTTCGATGGCGTACAGTCGTTCGAGCTGGGCCGTCAGTGCGTCGCGTGCTGTGGTCGCTGTGGTACTCATGGGTTCTCGGTGGCTCTCGCTCGCGTCGTCGGCCCGTCAGAACGACTGCTGCATCCGCATCTGTTCGTCGGTCTCGTGGGGGCTGTCCCCGCGGTCGCTGTAACGGGGCCGCCCAACCGCGTCGCGCCGGACGCCGTTCAAGATCGCCAGTTCGAGTTCGTCGGCGGTCTCGTAGGTCTCGTGACCCGAGGTCTCGAGGATCACCCGGAGCGGCTCCGACCGGCGCGGGTAGGCGATCTCGACGTCGGCGAACTCCGTCAGAACTTCTTCGGTCGTCATTGGGAACGTCGTCTCCTCGAACAGCCGGTTCACGGCCCCGATCTCGAGCGATCTGACCTCGTCGGCGCTATCGTCGATGTGGCTCATCGGGCACTCCTACCGGCATAGGCGGCAAAGAGCTACAGCCTGCAGTCGACGACCGCCTCGCGCGCGGCGCGCTCGACCCCCGCGGCGTCGGGCGGGTCGCGCAGACGCCCGCGTTCGGCGTCCGTTCAGCGCTCGATTTCGGCGCGCAAGCCGTTCCGATTGTTCCACCTTGACTCCCCGCCCGAACCGGTTCGCGCGTTTTTCCACTCCGTAGGAATTGCAGCGCTACTTGAGGGGGTGGCGGTTCGATCACCGCTTGTCATGCACGTCTCCAGAAAGCAACTGGCCACGTTCCTCGCGGTGATCTTCGTCGCGAACCTCGTCGTGATGGGCGGCGGGGCGTGGCTCTCCTACGAGAACGAACCCGAGATACCGGAGACGATCGTCGGTCCGGACGGCGAGACCGTCGCGACCAGCGACGACGTCCAGTCCGGGAAGATGGTCTTCCAGGAGAACGGGTTGATGAACCAGGGCTCGATGCTCGGTCGCGGTAGTTACTACGACGTCGACTACACCGCCGACGCCCTCGAGTTGAAGACCGAGCACATGCGCGAGTACTACGCACAAGAGGAGCACGATACGGCCTACGAGGACCTCGAGTCGTCCGAACGGGCCGCGATCGACGCGCAGGTCCGCGAGGAACTGCAGTCGAGCGAGTACTCCGACGGCGAGACAGTCGAGTACTCCGCCGCGGAAGCCTACGCCCACGAGCAGGTGCGTCAGGACTACGTCGAGACGTACCACGAGGGCGACCGCGAGCGCGGAATTCAGGACGGGCTGATCCCGACCGAGGAGGAGGCCGAGCAGTTCGCCGACTTCGCGCTGTGGACCGCCTGGATCTCCCACACCGATCGGCCCGGTTCGGACGTCTCCTTTACGAACGACTTCCCGTACTCGCCGGCCGCGGGTAACGACGCCGGCGGCGCGGTGATGACCTGGAGCGTCATCGCGATGGTGTTGCTGGTCGCCGGCGCCGGGATCGCCATCTGGCTCTACCAGGCCGTCGAACTCCCCGAACCGGAGGCCGCGGGCGTCTCGATCCCCCACCCGAAGGAGATCGATCTCACCCCGAGCCAGCTGCTGAGCACCAGATTCGTCCTTATCGGTGCGCTGCTGTTCGTCCTCCAGACGTTCATGGGCGGGCTGCTCGCCCACTACTACGTCGAGCGCGACGACTTCTTCGGCCTCCATGAGGTCCTCGGCGTCGACATCCTCGAGTACCTCCCGTGGACGATCGCCCGAACCTGGCACGTCGATCTGGGGATCCTCTGGATCGCCACGATGTGGCTCGGCGCCGGTCTCTTCCTCGCGCCGCTGCTGACGGGCCGCGAGCCGCGCAAGCAGGCGCTGTACATCAAGGGCTTGATCGGCGCGCTGCTGGTCGTCGCCGTCGGCGGCCTCGCGGGCATCTGGCTCGGCGTCAACAACGTCTTCGACGGACAGTTGTGGTGGCTACTGGGTAACGAGGGCCTGGAGTACTTGGAGATCGGTCGCGTCTGGCAGGCCGGCCTGTTGGTCGGCTTCCTCGGCTGGACCGCGCTCGTGGCGCGGGGCTTCAAGCCCTTGCTCGATCGCGAGCCCCGCTACGGGCTCGCCCACATGATCGTCTACGCGGGCGGCTCGATCGGCCTGCTGTTCGCGGCCGGCTTTCTCTACACGCCGAAGACGAACTTCGTCATCACGGAGTTCTGGCGCTGGTGGGTCGTCCACATGTGGGTCGAGGGCGTCTTCGAGTTCTTCATCATCGTCGTCATCGCCCTCACGCTGGTCTCGATGAACCTCCTGACGAAGAAATCGGCCGAGAAGGCCGTCATCTTCCAGGCCGCGCTGGTCATGGGCAGCGGCATCATCGGCGTCTCCCACCACTACTGGTGGGCCGGCCTCCCCGAGGTCTGGCTGCCGATCGGCAGCGTCTTCTCGACGCTCGAGTTCATCCCACTCCTCTTTATCCTCTACGAGGCGCTGGGTCAGTACCGCGCGATGGACGCCGCCGGAACGGACTTCCCCTACCGGATGGCGTTCTACTTCATCGTCGCCTCGTCCGTCTGGAACTTCTTCGGGGCCGGCGTCATCGGCTTCTTCATCAACCTGCCGGTGATCAGCTACTTCGAGAGCGGAACCTACCTCACGGTCGCCCACGCCCACGGCGCGATGTTCGGTGCCTTCGGCTTCCTCGCGATGGGGATGGCCGTCTACATCCTCCGGGTGACCACCCGCGACGCACACTGGTCCGACCGACGGCTGCGCTGGTCGTTCTGGCTGTGCAACGCCGGGCTGGCGCTGATGCTGTTCCTCTCGCTGCTCCCCGTCGGCTTCCTGCAGCTCGAGACCGCGTTCACGCAGGGGTACGCCGCCTCGCGCAGCCTCGAGTTCTACAACGGCGGGCTCATCCAGACGCTGTTCTGGCTGCGCATGCCTGGCGACACCCTCCTAATCGCCGGCGCGATCGTCTTCGCCTGGGACGTCGCCGTGAAGCTCCTCTTCCAGCGGAAGCCGACCGCCGAGGAGATCCGCAGCCACGTCATCGCCGACCGAGTCTTTGGCGACGACGCCGTCGATCCCGTCGACCCGGCCAGCGACGACGATTGACGCCGCGGTCGGCGCTCTTTTCGTCCCGACGGATACCGATACCCGGACCGGGTGCCGTCGAACGGGCCGACACTGCTAACAAAACCGAACCTGATTACCAGTATATGCGCTGGCCCGTGGACGTCGATATCGTCTCCCCCGATCGAATCCCGCAGTACGTAACGGGATTCGCAGTCGCGCTGCTGCTCGTCGTGATTGTCGAAATCGGCGTCTACGCCGCACTGGGGGTCGAATTCGTTGCCACCGGGCAATTCTTCGTCGGAGTCGTCACTACCGTTCCCGCCATCGCTGGGATCGCGTTCGGCGGGTACTGGCTCCGGAATGCGGACCTCTCGCCGAGTCGCTATCCGCGAGCCGTCGGCTGGTCAGTCGGCGGACTGGTGATTTTCTCGCTCGTCAACCTTGCGCTCATCGTCACGATGCCGACCGAGTCGTGGGTGAACGTCGTCTCGTGGATCAGATGGGCCATCGTACTCGGTGCCGGCGTCGGCTTGCTGATCGGCTGTCTCGAGGGGCGAGCCATCGAACGCACCCTGGCGGCCGAACGCGCCTCGCTCCGAGCGGAGCACTTAGCGGAGCAACGGGAGTACCTCGACTACCTCAACGGCATCCTCCGCCACGAGGTGTTGAACACCGCGACGATCATCAACGGGTACGCGTCGCTGCTCCGCGAGGAAGCGGCGACGACCGACCAACAACGACGGTGGGCCGAGATCGTGATCGACGAGTCCGAGGAGATGTCGACGGTGATCGACGACGTGCGAATCCTGTTGCAGTCGACCGACGGTGAGGTGCAACTCGAGGCGGTCGACCTCTCCCGACTGCTGACCGACGAAGTGCAGAAACTGGAACACAAGTGGGGCCCCGTCGAGGTGGAGACGTCGATCCCGTCGGAGGTCTCCGTTCGGGCCGACCACCTGGTCGCTCGCGTCTTCGGGAACCTCCTCTCGAACGCGGTCGAACACAACGACGCTGCGACGCCGCGTATCTCGGTCGCGGTCGATCCCGGTCCCGAAACCGTCCGGGTCGAGATCGCGGATAACGGCCCCGGAATCCCCGACTCGACGCTCGAGACGCTCTTCGAACGCACCCAGAGTCACGGAAGCTCCCACGGGATCGGGCTGTACCTGGTTCGCCAACTCATGACCAGATACGACGGCGCGGTCGACGTGGCCGAGACAGGGCCGGACGGAACGACGTTTGCGGTCGAACTTCCGGCGGCGGCCGAGTCGCAGTCGACCGCGTCCTCGAACGCCCGCTCGACGTCGCCGCCGTAACGGTGACGAGGTCGTCCTTGAGGAGACGCCTCGTTCGTGCACTCGACACGTCCGGTCGCTACCGCGGACGTTCACGGCCGGCCGACCGCGTTGCGCCGACGGACGAGGTAGTAGCCCGCTATGATCGGCTGGAGCGGCGGCACGAACAGGCTCAGAAAGGCGATCCCGAGGTAGAGTCCCGGGTTCGGTCGCCACGAGCGGGTTCGCGTGCAGACGTAGGCCGCGTCCTGGTGGATCGCGACCGGAAACGAGCCGACGGCGACGGTTCCCGCAAGCCCGATAGCGGCCGCCAGCAGCCCCGGAATCGTGAAGACGATCGCGACGGCCGCGGCGACGAACCCGAACAGCGTCGTCGCGAGCGACACCGCCACGACGAGCCACCAGTCCGACCGTCCCGCCGGCGTCCCGAACCGTCTGTGTCGGCGCACGAGATAGGCGACGCCCGCGACCGGGGGCGAGACGAGCGCGGCGGCGGCGTTGAGCCACGGGTTCGGCGTCCAGTTCCCGCTGGCCCGCGGTCGCCGTCGAATCCGGCGTGCATCGAAGAAAATTGCGACGAACAATCCAAGCGTCAGGGCGGTGTAGCCGAACCCGCTGAGGAGCAACAATACGAACTGGAGGCCGGGAACGCCCGGCCCGGCGTCCTGTAAGACCCCGACGAGTCCGACCCCGAGGATCGGCGGAAACAGGTAGAGCAACCGCTCGACGATCCGGGCCCAATCGATCTCGTCGACGTGTGTGCTCATTTCGAGCGCGAGTCCTGTGACGCCGTCGTCGGTCGGCCGTCCGGTGCCACCGGCGGCCGGTTCTCGTCCCGCGTCACTGCTGGTCGGTCTCCCCCGCACCCCGTCGGTCGCGAGGGGAGATGGCTCAGGCTTACGCCCCGATCACAGCGCGTGCTTGTACGCCTCGAGGGTCTCCTCGACGTCGTCTTCGGTGTGGCCGTAGCTGACGAACTGGCACTCGAACTGGTTCTGCGAGAGGAAGACGCCCTGCTCTTTCATCTGGCCCCAGAAGATCCGCCGCCAGCGCTCGGTCTCGGCGTTTTTCACGTCGCCGGCGTTCTTGGGGCTGTAGTCGTAGCGCGGACAGGTCGGATCCTGCCGGCAGCCGGCCGGACACTGCTCCTCGAGGGAGTCCGGTCCGGGACCTTCGCGCGTGAAGATCACCTTGAACATGCTGTCGGTGCCGGTGACCGTATAACTTGGAGCCTGATCGGCGACGATGTCGGTCAGCCCGCGACGGAGTCGGTCGCCGAGGCCGTTGACGTGCTCGTAGACGTCGTTCTCGGCGGCGAACTTGAGGGTCTCGAGCCCGGCGGCCATCGTGACGGGGTGGCCCGAAAAGGTGCCCGCCTGGAAGACGTCGCCCGACGGCGTGAACTGTTCGACGATCTCGGCGCGGCCACCGATGGCGCCGACCGGGAAGCCGCCGCCAATGATCTTTCCGAAGGTCGTCAGGTCGGGGGTGACGCCGAACTCGCTTTGAGCGCAGCCGAGGCCGCCGACACGGAAGCCCGTGATGACCTCGTCGAAGATCAGCAGGGAGCCGTGCTCGTCGGTGATCTCACGGAGGAACTCGTGGTAGCCCTCCTCGGGGTAGACGATGCCGTAGTTGCCCAGGATGGGTTCGGTAAGGACCGCCGCGATGTCGTCGCCGTGCTCCTCGAAGACCTCGCGGACGGCGTCCTCGTCGTTGAACGGAACGGGGAGGGTGTGCTCGGCGAACGACTGCGGGATCCCGGCCGACGAGGGACGGGGGTTCTCGTGGTCGCCTTCGACCAGCGTCGACTCCTGGGCGCCGTGGTACCCCCCCTGCATGACGACGATCTTGTTCCGGCCGGTGTAGCCTCGAGCGAGCCGGACCGCCGAGGTGGTCGCCTCGGTGCCAGAGTTGACGAAACGGATCTTCTCGACGCTGGGGACGTGGCGGACGACGAACTCAGCCAGGTCGACCTCGACCTCGGTCGGGGTGCCGTACATCGGCCCCTCGCTGGTCTTCTGCTGGATACCCGCCTGGACGGGTTCCGGGAGGTCGTGGCCGAGCAGCAGCGGGCCGAGCCCCAGCACCCAGTCGATGTAGCGGTTGCCGTCGGCGTCGATGACGTGGCCGCCGTCGCCCTTCTGCACGAAGAACGGATACGGTTCGATCGCCGCACGAACCGCCGAGTTGACTCCGCCGGGCATGACCGACAGCGCCCGGTCGTACAGGTCGCGAGAGTTGTCGTCGTTCATATCCGAGCCTTGACCACGGGACGGGAAAGTAGTACCGAGGTTTCCTCGAGGACGGGACCGAAGCGGCGGCTCAGTAGTCGCCGGCCTTCCGCTCGGACTGGCGCTGCCGGATCGTGTTCGCCACGTCGGCGTAGTTCGGTACGCCCGAGAGCGACAGCGCGCTCGTTCGGCTGAATCCCTGTGGGATCACCGCGTGCGAGACGGTGACCGTTCCGAACCCCCGTCCGCGACTGAAGGCGGTTGTACTCGTCTGTAGTCCGCGAATATCTTCCATCCACGTCTCGGAGGTCGTCCTGGCGGTGAATCCCGCGATCACGACGAGCCGTCGGTCGGTGACGAGATAGCGGACCCGGTTCCGTCGATACCAGATATAGCCCGCGATCACAAGTCCCGTGACGATTCCGAGCACTCCCGCCGCTGCGCTCCCGGCCGCGAGGCCGAGCACTCCGATCAATCCAGCCAGTCCGCCGCCGACGGCGTGGCCGATCCAGTTCCACCACGTCGGCTGCGCGTCGACGAGGACCTCCTCACCCTCGAGCAACGAGATCTCTCTCCTCGATTCGGTCCGGCTCGAACGGTCCGAACTGCGGTCGGCCGTCTCGGCTTCGTCGTACGCCAACGCCGACCCGTCGCGTTTCTGACTCATTCACTCCCCGTCTCGTAGCCGCATTCAATAAGCGTACTGGCAGGTTCTCCCATTGTACCCGCCGCGTCGGCGACCGAGACTCGCGGCGTCGTCGACTCGAGCGACGGTGCCGATCGAACGGGAAACCGATCGGTCGAAAACCAGAACTCGGTGGACCCGCTCCGTCGAGAACCGTGACACGATCAAACGGTAGGGGAGTCCCACCAACGAATGGCGGTCGTCGGTATATCAGCGACGACCGGTGGCGCCCGGTTCGGAACGGGCGCCGAACTACCGATTGTCAGAGGCACCGCGGAACGTGGGTCGCGCGAGCGCGTCTCGGCGAAACGCGCGTGTGACGACCGGCGCGTCCCGAGCTCAGACGGCGTCCTGTCCGGTTTTTCCGGTCCGGACCTGGTAGGCGTCCTCGACGGGCATGACGAAGATCTTGCCGTCGCCCGGCTCGCCGGTGTTGGCGGCTTCGCCGATGGCCTCGACGACGTCCTGGGCCGGGATGTCGGCAACGACGCACTCGATCTTGACCTTCTGGTGGAGATCGACCGTGTACTCCTCGCCGCGCCACTGGCCCTTCTTGGCGGGCTGGGAGCCGCGGCCGGAGACGTTGGTGACCGTCAGCGACGGCGCGCCGATCTCGGCGAGTCCCTTCTTGACGTCGCCGAGCTTGTCGGGGCGGATGATCGCGGTGATCATCTTGAGCTCGCCGTCGTTGGGTTTGCCACCGTCAGAGCGAAGCTCTGACGAGGATCGCGACTCGTCCTCGGAACGCTTCGCGTTCCGATGTGGATCGCGCTCGCTTTGCTCGCGCTCACCGTCGAGTCGCTCACCGCCGTCAGTGCGGATGATTTTCTCGTCCGTCCCACCGTCGGTCGCGACGTCCGGCTGGCCGAACTCGGGGTAGGTGTCGACGCCGTGTTCGGAGACGTCGAGCCCGTCGCGCTCGTGTTCGGGTGTGACTCGAGCCTGACCTGCCAGCTTGAAAACGAACCAGATGAGGGCGGTCATGCCGACTGTCCAGACGGTGATGGCGACGACGCCGGTAACTTGAGCGACGAACGCTTCGGGGCGGGTGGCTCCGAGTTCGTTCATGTACTCGGTCGTGGCGACGACCGGGAACAGCAGCGTCCCGAGGACGCCGGCCGAACCGTGCACGGGGAAGACCGCACAGACGTCGTCGATACCAATGCTCTCGGTGAGTCCGAAGACGATGGGGAGTTGTGCGCCGGCGAGCGTACCGACGAGGATCGCGCCCCACCAGGTCGAGGCATCGGGGATCGCGGTGATCCCGACGAGGCCGGCGAGCAGACCGTTTGCAACGTAGAGCGTGTCAACCTTGCCAGTCTTGAGCAGCGCGACGAGGCCGGCGCCCATCGCCCCGCAGGCCATCGACAGCGTGGTGGTCAGGGCGACGCGACCGAGGATGGCCCCGTCGAAGGAGCCCTCGGTGAAGATCGCTGAGGTCCCGACGTTGAAGCCGTACCAGCCGAACGCGAGGATGAGCGTTCCGAGCACGGCGAAGGTCAGCGAGTGACCGGGAATGACGTTGACGCTCCCGTCGTCGTTGTACCGGTCCATGCGCGGTCCGAGGATCCACGCGGCGGTGAGTCCGGCGATGCCGCCCATGCCGTGGACGATCATCCCGCCCGCGAAGTCGGAGAACGGCGTGCCGACTATCGACTCGATGTGGCCGCCGGCCCAAGTCATCCCGGTGACGACCGGGTAGATGACCGCGGCCAACAGGAAGGTGTACGTAACGTACGCGCGGAGTTTCGCACGGCCGGCGACGGCCCCGGAAACGATGGTTGCCGCCGTCATCGCGAAGACGGCGCCATACAACCAGTCCATCCAGCTGACGGCCTCGGCGTTGAACTGGAACGCGAAGCCGTTGCCGGCCACGAGTCCCTCAACGGTCGATCCGATCAGGAAGAACACCGTCACGCCGACCGACCAGGTCAGCAAGTTTTTCGTCAGCTGGTTGGCGACGTTCTTCGAGCGCACCTGCCCCGCCTCGAGCATGGCGAAGCCGGCGTGCATGAAGAAGATCAGGAAGGTGGCAACCAGGATCCACGTGTAGTTGATCGCCTCCATCAGCATCTCGACTTCTTCCCCGCTCTGCAGGAGCGTCGGCTCCATCAGGCGACCACCCCGGTTTCACTCGTTCCCCCATCGATGCGTTGTAGACGTTTGTCCATGTCTGAATCGTTCGACACCATGGTTGTCTGCTTAATCACGTACGATCACGACGTACCATCTCCATATAAGGATTAGCGTTTAAGAACGTCTGATAATGGGGGCGTAATAGGGCCATACGGCCAAATCTAGAGGAGATTTAATGTGTATAAGGCTATTCGATCTTGCGGATTTTTCGAATCATGGTTATCTATTCGATCTTTGTAACCCAGAAAAACCCAGTCAGCGTCGGGCGCCGCTCGCGAGCGGCCGATATCGCGGCTCGAGTGAGCGGGCGTCGCTCGCGCGCGGAAGATGTTGCCACCTGTGCGACGGAGAGAGCACTGACTGGACGTTCGTCCGAATGCTGAGCCCCAGCGGTCGGATCCGACGATCCTTACCTCGAATCAGTCGCGATCGGGTAATCGTCGGTTATCAAGTTGACACGAAATCGACGCGACCGCCTACCGGCCGGCGGGTAATCGTCGCGCCACGTCCTCCGCGAAGTAGGTCAGAATCAGATCCGCACCAGCGCGTTTGATCGACAGTAGCGACTCGAGGGCCACTTCCTCTAAGTCCAGCCAGCCCTTCTCGGCGGCGGCGTGGAGCATCGCGTACTCGCCGGAGACGTTGTAGGCGGCGACGGGATGGTCGAACTCCCGGCGCACCGCGCTGACGATGTCGAGGTAGGGCAACGCGGGCTTGACCATCATGACGTCGGCGCCCTGTTCGGCGTCCAGTCGAACCTCCCGCAGCGCCTCGCGGGTGTTCGCGGGATCCATCTGGTAGTGGCGCCGGTTGCCGAAGGAGGGCGCGCCGTCGGCGGCGTCCCGGAAGGGGCCGTAGAAGGCGCTCTCGTACTTGGCCGCGTAGCTCATGATCGGAACGTGTTCGTACCCCGCGCCGTCGAGGGCCTCGCGGATCGCTCCGACCATGCCGTCCATCATGCCGCTGGGTGCGACCATGTCCGCACCCGCACGGGCGTGTGAGGTAACGATCTTCTCGAGCGCCTCGAGGGTCGCGTCGTTGTCCACGGTCAGCGTCGGCTCGCAGCCGGGGCTGTCCTCGGCGACGCCGCCTTCGCTCCGGAGCTCCTCCTCGAGGGGGCCGCAGTGGCCGTGGTCGGTGTACTCGCAGAGACAGACGTCGGTGATGACGTAGGCGTCGGTCTCGCTCGTGATCCGGCGCAGCGCCTCCTGAATGACGCCGTCCTCGGCCCAGGCGCGCGTCCCTTCGGGATCCTTCAATTCCGGGATGCCGAACAGCATGACCGCTTCGACGCCCGTCTCGAGGACGTCCTCGACGCGGGCGACGGCCTCGTCGATCGGCACCCGCTCGTGGCCCGGCATCGACTCGATCGGCACCCGCTCGTCAGTCGTCGCGTCGACGAACACCGGCGCGATCAGATCAGTCGGCTCGAGGCTCGTCTCGCTGACGAGACCGCGCACCCGATCCTGTCGGAGTCGCCGCGGACGATGTGTGAGATCCATATCCGTCTCTTCGGCGGCAGTCGCAAAAGAATCACGCTCGCGGCCCGCCGCGGCTCGAGTTGGGGTCGTTTAGCCGCGAACTGAGGAGGCCCGACTCGAGGCGTCGACTGCCGGTAGCAACACCGACATGGGGCGGGACCGGTGATTCTCGAACGTCGCGTCGTTTTCGTCCCGGCTGCCGAGCGACGAGCCCCGACGACCGCGCCGAAACGCGACCCGACTTCGATTCATGCGCTGGCGATACAACGAAACCGTCCTGGCGGCGTGTACGCTCGCCTTTCTGGCGACGATGGCCGCCCGGCTGGTCATCAGTCCGGTCGTCCCCCAGATCACCGCCGCCTTCGGCGTCTCGAACGCCGTCATCGGGCTCGCGCTGACGGGAATGTGGATGGCCTACTTCCTCGCGCAGTTCCCAAGCGGCGTCCTCGCCGACAGGTACGGCGAACGGCGCATCATTCTGATCGCGGTCGGCGGGACGGCGATCGCGAGCGCGCTTCTCGCGTTCGCACCGCTGTTCCCGCTGTTCGTGCTCTGCGTTATCGCGCTCGGGTTCGTCGCCGGCCTCCACTACAGCGTCGCCACGTCGCTGCTGACTCGGACCTACGACGAGATCGGCGCCGCGATCGGCGTCCACAACAGCGGCGGCCCCGTCGCGGGACTCGTCGTGCCGCCGGTGGCCGCCTGGATCGGTGTCCGCTACGGCTGGCGGGCCGCGATCGCCGTCGGCGTCGTCGTGGCCGTCCCGATCTTCTTCTTGTTCATCCGCACGGTCCGACCGATCGACCCCCAGCGCCCCGACCAGCCGATGGCCGAACGGTTCGAACTCGAGCCGCTGGTGGAACTGCTCGGGCGGCCGAAGATCGCCTTCACCGTCGCGCTGGCCGTACTGGGGGATTTCGTCTGGCAGGCCGTCGCCTCGTTCCTGCCGACGTTCCTCGTCGCGTATCGCGGCCAGTCGGCGACGACGGCGAGCCTCGTGTTCGGCGGGTACTTCCTCGTCCAGGGGATTACTGGCGTCGGGGTGGGCGCGGCGTCGGATCGCTACGGTCGCGACGTCGCCACGGCGGGCTGTATGTTCCTCGCCGTCGCCGGCATCGCGGTGCTGTTGGCGGTTCCGGGGCTCCCCGCCGTCGCGGGCGCGGTCGTCCTCCTCGGGATCGGGCTCGGCTGGGGCGGAGCGTTGCTTCCTCGGTTTATGGACCACCTCTCGGCGGCGGAGCGAAGTGCGGGCTTCGGGCTCGTCCGCACCGTCTACGGCTTCGTCGGTGCGCTCGGGTCGGTCGTCACGGGTACGCTGGCCGATCTCTTCGGCTGGGGCGTCTCCTTCGGCTTCCTCGCCGCGTTGCTCGCGCTCGTCTTCGTCGCTCTGGCGGTCAATCGTACGTTCTCCCTGGGCTACTGAGATACCGGGTGTACGATTCGTGCTCCAGTTAAGGCCCAGGCTGTTGTTACGGCTGGAGTACCCGAGACCGTACTCTCCGTGAACTCACGCGTCGCTTATACACTTTCCCGGCGAAATAGCGCGTATGGGAGCACGGCCACGACGGAAGGGGGCGGCGCAGTGTACGAACTGTGGCAGGACGATGGCCGTCTGGTTTTCGGACGGCGACGACGAGGTCCGTCCCATCGGAAGCGCGAACGGCTGTCCCTGTGGCGAGAGTTCGTTTCGCGTGTTCGAGTGACCGTCACATGACGGGACGGCGTTGGCAAGCCACGTTTTTTCCCTGTTTCTCAGTGATAATCGTACGTGTCCAACGCTGAGGAAGCGGTTATGGCCCTCGAGGAACTGGGGCTGACCGAATACGAAGCGCGGTGTTTCGTCGCCCTCACGCGGGTTTCCAAGGGGACCGCCAAGGAGGTGAGCCAGGTCGCAGACATTCCCCGGTCGCGGGTGTACGACACCATCGAGCGCCTCGACCGGAAGGGGCTCGTCAACGTCCAGCAGACCGAGCCCCGCGAGTACAAGGCCGTCTCCGTCGAGACGGCCTGCCGGCGCATCCGCGAAGACTACGACTCCCGGATCAACGCCGCCGAGAACGCGCTCGGGAACCTCAAGATGCCGGAATCGGACGACGACGAGGGGATGTGGGCGATCACCCAGAACGAACACGTCACCGACCGCGTCGTCACGTTCCTCGAGGACGCCGACGGCACGGTTCACTACCTCGTGCCGGCGCCCGAGGTAGCCGAAACGCGGATCATCGAGGCGCTGGCGTCGGCCGCCGACCGCGGCGTCAACGTCCACATCGAAGTGCCGACCGAGGACGAGCACGAGGAGTTCGCCGATGCGGTCCCGGGTGCCGACGTCGCGGTCTCGCCCGATATCGCGACGACCCACGAAATCCACTCGGAGTGGCCCGGCCAGTTGCTCATGGTCGACCAGGAATCGATCGTCGCGACCGGGATCAAGGAGAGCGACCTCCCCGACGTGACCCAGCAGGTGGCGGTCTGGACCTACGGTCACGATCACGGCTTCGCCGTCTGGATGCGCGAACTGCTCGACGACCGCCTCGAGATCCGCCACGAGGATCGCTCGCTCAAGGAGTGAGCCGACGGTTCCCCGCTTTGAGGTGCCCGCTGTCGGTCAACGAGTATATATCTTTAAGGCTGTGCCGCCGCTAGCGATGTTAGCAATGGCCATAGATCCGCAGTTTCACGAGAACCGCGACCAAGTCGACGAACACGAGGGCCACTCTGTCTGGGGCCCCGTCGACGAACCCGAAGAACTCGGCATCCACGGGACGCACGTCGCGGTCGACTTCGACCTCTGTATTGCCGACGGCGCCTGCCTCGAAGACTGCCCCGTCGACGTCTTCGAGTGGGTCGAAACGCCCGGCCATCCGGAAAGCGAAGAGAAGGCCGACCCCGCAAACGAGGCCCAGTGTATCGATTGTATGCTCTGTGTCGACGTCTGTCCGGTCGACGCGATCGACGTCGACGCGGGACGCTAGGCTAGGTGTGACCTGCTACTCGGCGCGATCGACGTCCACTTTCTCCTTGAGCGTCTCGAGGCCGTCGGCTTCCGCGAGCTCTTGCAAGCGTTCGCGGAAGTGTTCCTCACAGAGACCGACTTTGAGACCGTCCGATTCGGCGGCGAACGCGGCCTCGCGGTCACAGTAGTGGCAGTTCATAGATGCCCTTTGGGACCACGATGCATTGAACCCTCCGCTATCGGCTAAGGTTGTCTCACGAATCGGCGATCGCCGTCGCCTCGTACTCGCGTCGCGACAGTCCCTCGACGCCGAGTTCGGTCTCATGGGCGTCGCTTCCACCCGTCACTAGCAGGTCGTTGCGTTCGACCGCCCGCTTCACGACGTCCAAATTGACGTCGTCGCGCCCGTACGGATAGTGGAGTTCGACGGCCTCGAGGTCGGGGTCGGCGGTCAGTCCGAGCGCCGCTTCGGGATCGCGATACCGGAGCGGGTGGGCCAGCGAGACGAGCCGACTGGCGCCGGATAGCGCCGCCAGCCCGCGCTCGAACGACGGGACGTCTCGAGCCACGTAGCAGGGGTCGCCGTAGCCGATGAGTTCGTCGAAGGCGTCCTGATAGCCGTACTCGACGTCGGGATGGGCCTCGATCGCCCGGGCGACGTGGGGCCGTCCGAACCCCTCGTCGACTGTCACGCCGAGATCGACCCCCAGCCGGGTCTCCACGCAGTCGACGATCGTCCGCCCTCGCTCGATGCGATTTCGCTGGATCTGCTCGACGATCCCTTCGAGTTCCGGGGTCTGCTCGACCCCGTACCCGAGCAGATCGACCCGCTCGCCGTGGGGCGTCTCGACTCGGAGTTCGATCCCGTTGACGAGCGTCACGCCGTCGCGCTCGACCACCGGCGCGTCGAACGGCTGGAGCCGATCGTGGTCGGTCACCGCGACCACTTCGACACCCCCGTAACGGGCGGCGTCGGGGATCGACTCGAGATCGAGACTCCCGTCTGAGCGCGTTGTGTGGACGTGCAGATCGGCGTAGGGCATCTACTCGAGGTGAGGTTTGCCGGTCGTAAAGACGTTTCTCCGCGCCTGCTTCCGGCATTTGTCCCGCTGCCACAGCCACATATTAGGTGTATAAGGAATCAAGTGCTACTAGGAAACATGGATGGACAATGTTTATAATTATCGTTCACGGAGGATAGGGTGTAATGTTGCTCAACGGCACCGGCGAGGTCATCGACGACCACGAGTATCCCGCCACCACCGAGGAACTGATCGAAAACTACGGCGATCGAACCCTCGAACTCCCGAACGGGTCCGAGACGGTCGGCGATGTACTCGCCCGCCTCGAGTCGGAGACCTTCGAATATCCCGAGGAGGCGCGCTTCGCCGTCTACTCCGCGGTCAGCGACAAGGCCGTCGGCCGTGTCGGCTACAGCGACCGCGACCCGACGCCAACCGGCAGCCCGTACTCGCCGGACGCGGTTTCCTTCTAAACCGAACTTTTTCCGCCTCGGGTTCGCCGCAGGCGAACCGCTCGCCGCAAAAACTTCGATGAAAAAGGCCGAGCCCTCGCCACGCTCGCGCTCGGTACGACTACTTGTGTTTACCGCAGGCGGAGTTGTCGCCGCTAGCAACCGGGAGCGAACGACGGGAGCGAGCGGGCCGACGACTGATGTGAGCGAGCAGCGCGAGCGAACGGAAGGAGGAGTGCTTTTGTACTAAATTTTGCCGAGGGCCGCCTTCGGCGGCCCGTGGTTCGAAAGGCGCTTCGCGCCTTTCGTCATCACGAGAGAGCTTCGCTCTCTCGAACGACAGAGCAAAATTTAGTTGAACGTGTCGATGACCGGGATGCCCTCAGTCTCGTAGTCGGTCATCGCCGCGAGTTTGTCGGTGACGTCCTCGAGGCCGATCGTCTCGGAGACGACGTCTGCGGGTCGGAGTTTGCCGGTCGCGACCATCCGGAAAATCTCGTCGTACCGGGTCGGCGGCATCCCGAGCGAGCCGATGAACTCGATCTCTTGCATGACCATCGCGTCGGACGGAACGGTGATCATACCCTGTTCGTCCTGCGTGGTCAGGCCGACTTGGAGGTGCTGGCCGCGGTTACCGAGGCTCTGGACGGAGTTCTGGGAGGTCGTCTCGATGCCCAGGGCGTCCATCGAGACGTTGGCGCCCCCGTCGGCGATCGCCTTGACTTCGGCCGGGACGTCGTCAACGTCGCCGGCGTTGACGGTTTCGACGGCGCCCAGTTCCTGCGCTTTCTCGAGTTTCTCGCCCTTGAGATCGACGGCGATCACGTTGGCGCCGAGGGCGTCGGCGATGTGGACCGCCGAGAGGCCGACGCCCCCGACGCCGTGGACCGACACCCAGTCGCCCGCGCTCACGTCGGCCCGGTGGGCCAGCGCGTGGAACGACGTCATGAACCGACAGCCCAGTCCGGCCATGTCGACCGACGAGACGCCGTCGGGGAGTTCGACGAGGTTGTGGTCGGCCGCGGGGACGTGTACCTGTTCGGCGAACGCACCCTGTACGGGTTCGACGAAGCCAAGCGGCATCACGTTCTCGCAGGTGTTCGAGTGGCCTCGGCGACACTCGTGGCAGGTTCCGTCGCCGAGGTTGAATGGAACAGCGACGTGGTCTCCTTCCGAGACATTCGTCACCTCGTCGCCGACGGCCACGACGCGGCCCGCGGGCTCGTGGCCCAGAATTTGTCCCGGTTTCGTCTCGAGGCCCAGCCACCCCCAGTCGCCCTGCCAACCGTGCCAGTCGCTCCGGCAGACGCCGCAGGCTTCGACGTCGACGACGGCGCCCTTCGGATCCGGATCCGGCGCGTCGACGTCTTCGATCGAGAGCGGTTCGCCGTGTTCCTCGAGGACTGCTGCGCGCATGAATCTGGGTGATGCTACCGCACCACATATGTGTGCGCATCGTTCGCACGTAGAGAAGGTCGGCACGCTTCCGTCTCGAGAGCAGTCCGCCGTTTCGTTTCCGTCACTCACCGCGAGCGGGAGCGATCAGTTCAGGAGATCGATCGCGCCCGCCAGATCGAGTGGGACCCGGCCCTTCGTGTACCCCTCGGCGCGGCCGTCGGGCCGGACGCGGTAGACGACGGCCGGCCGGTGGCGCACGTCGGGCTGTTCGGCGCGAACGGCGTTCCAGGCGTCGTCGCGGAAACTCGAGCAATCGACGAACAGCACGGCGCCGCCGCCGTGTTCGGCCAGTTGGCCGTTGGTCTTGGTCTCGGCGGTGTCGCGGACGGCGGCGACGGGACCAGCCGCTGCACGGTTGATCGGCGGCTGGGGTCGGGTCACCTCGATGAGGACGTTAGTCTGCTCGTCCTCGGCGCGGAAATCCAGCGAGTGTCCGGTCGTGACCTCGATCTCGGGTTCGACGGCGTAGCCGGCGTCCGTGAGGATCTTCGCGGCGATGAACTCGGCCATCGCGGCGCTCATGCGAACGCGATCGACGTGGTCGCTGGTCCCCAGTTTCCCCGACATGACGTGTCGGTACTCGTCTAAGACGCCGGTCCGGAGCAACTCTTCGAAGAATTCAGTCGTCTCGCGCCGCCCGGCGTCGGGGAAGCCGGCGGCGTGTTCGCGGAAGAACGCTCGTGTCGACTCGCGGCCGTCCTTGGACATGAAGACGGGGAGGAAAAACCACGAGAGATGGGGATAGTCGGCTAGCCACGGATCCTCCTCGTGGAGCGTCGAGAGCAGTTCCCGCTGGGTCCACCGCGAGACGTGATAGGGGACTTTCCGCCAGCCGAACTTGTCGGTCTTCCACAGCGACGAGGGCGTCTCGGTGTTACCCATCCAGTAGGCCTCCTCGCCGTTTCGCGCGAATAGCGCGACATCGCCGTTTTGCATCTCGAAACGGTGCGTCTCCCAGTCGGCGCCGATGTCGAACCGCGGCGCCACTGCGCGGGCCCCGATGTTCGACCGGAGCGGCTGGAGGATCTCGTGTCGGACCCTCTCCTCGTTCCAGGAGGCGGGCGAATACCGAAAGCGAAGCGGCCGTGCCACGTTCTCACTACGCCGTCGTGGTGCATACGTGTTACGTGTCGGATCGATATGAGGGACCGTTACATTAATGATCGAGACTCGCCTACATGTGTATACCTACCATGTCAATGGGTGCCTATGACGAAGACGAACACGAGCGACGCGAGCAGCAGGCGTCCAGAGTCGACGCCGATTTCGACGACGAGCGGACGATCTACCACGGCGAAGTCGAGTACGACTCCGGCGAGTCGGCCGAAGCGCTACTCGACCAGTTCGAGCAGATGAAATCGGAATAGTGCGGCCTGCACTCCGCCGCTTTCCTTCCGTCGGAATCTCGCCGTCACGTCGGTAGCGATGCGTCCGGATTCGGACTGATCCAGCAGTTCGATGGAATCACCGACCGCTCACTCGAGGGCGTCCCAGCCCGGCGTTCCGGGCGCGCCGCGGTCGTCCTCGATCTCAGTAGCGACGTCGGGGTCGGGAACTGTCCAGTCCGCCGCCGCTCGTCGCCGGTGCCACTCCCGGATCGCCGGCCCGACCCACGACTTGGCGCGGTCCCGCTCCGAGTCGGGGGCGTCGTCGCTCCGGTCGTCACCTGCGTCGCGGTCGTCGCTCGAGTCACGACGATCACCCGTCGCACCGTCCGCCGCGGCCTCGAGCGCTCGCTCCTTGCCCAACTCGTAGTGGTAGTCGGACGTCGCGAGTGTGCCGGGGCTCGAGGCCGCGGCGACGGCCAGACACTCCGCGCGGTCGGC
Organism: Haloterrigena salifodinae; assembly: GCF_003977755.1. NCBI lineage: Archaea > Methanobacteriati > Methanobacteriota > Halobacteria > Halobacteriales > Natrialbaceae > Haloterrigena > Haloterrigena salifodinae. Next base: position 303,795 of record NZ_RQWN01000003.1, on the reverse strand, counting down.
GGCCGTCAGCGTTCCTGCGGCGGTCCGCTCGACGATTCCCTCGAGGTCCTCGGGTCGGGGATGGGCGAACAGTTTCGTGCCGAGCGCCTGCGATCCCAGCAACAGGCCGTCGAGATCCGCGTCGACGTCCGCCTCGAGTAGACGCTCGCCGCCGAACGCGGCTTCGACGCGCTCGCACTCGGTCTCCTGCTCGAGCGCAAGGTTGTGCGCCGGATAGGCGCCGCACTCGTCGGGAAAGCGGTCGCCGTCGTGGATGCGACACTGCAGCGTCTTCGGATCAAGGAAGACACAGGTCGGGAGCCACGTCGGTACCTCGCGGTCGAAGGGGGCGACCGGTTTGGGCGGCTTCCGGAGACCGACGAAGAAGACCGGCCGACCGGCGACGGCGGCGACGCTACGGCCGTCGATCTCGACGCCCTCGCCTTCGTCGCGAGCGCGCCAGAACCGCGGCGTTAGCGCTGCGGCCATCCCTGCCTCGAGGAACCCGCGGACCTCGTCGCGGGTGAGGGCGACGAAGTTGGCGTCGTCGTCGATGGGCGGCCGACCGTCGCCCTCGCTATCGTCGAACGGCCGGTGCCGTCGCCCGCTCGCTGCCCCGGCGGCGTCGGTCGCTCCCTCGCCGTCCTCGAGCAGCGGTCGCCAGTCCATGCAACAGCCCGCACAGCCCTCGCAGTGGACCTCCATACGCGGCGGTAGCACGGGGGCACGTAAAACCCATCTGGCGCGGGAGAACGACTTTCAGCGCACGGCGCACAGTTTCGGGTATGGCACGGAACACCTGCGACGGCTGCGGACGAGCGGTCTCGGTCGCCGGCGGCATCGTCAACCTCTGGACGTTCGGAGAGAACGACGGCAGCGACGGAACCGCGATGACCCTCGAGTTGGCCGACGGGTCGGAACACCTGCTGTGCTACCCCTGTATCGAGGCCCTGCCCGACGAACCGACGGCCGACGACGTGGAGCGGCTCGAGCAGGTCGACGCGGAGACCTCACAGCTCGGCGTCCAGTGACCAAAAAATCGGGTTAGCGCGATCGGCTGACGGGTGGACCGCCGTCGCGAGCGCGACGCGAGTCGCACCGATCGCGAAATTGTTCGCGTAATCGATCGCGGGTGCGCGTGAGCCACAGACCGCGACCGTGATCGCCGCAGCGTCGAGGGCCGCACGCGGAAGGAGGTAGCCGGCGTCGAGCCGCCGCCGTGGTGAACGCCCTTCCGTACGCGAATCAAAGAACGGAGTTCCTATTCGTAATCGCCCGCCTATCGTCCGGTAGCCGCCACATACCGCGGACGATTCTGCTGTCGGACGCCCCGTAGTGTCCGGTTTCGTGGTTCGGCCGCTCGTCTCCGGCCCGGTCTCGAGTTCGCCGACTGCATCGCGCGCGACGGTTCGTAGCCTTTAGGACGCGGCCGCGCGGTGCATCGAACGGTGAACCCCGAGCGGATCTTCGAGGAGTTTCCCGCGCCCAGCTACCGCGGGGCACAGGAGCAGGCCCTCCGCGACATTCAGGACGCCTTCGCGGCCGGCAACGACGTGGTGTTAGTCCGGGCGCCGACGGGCAGCGGCAAGTCCCTGCTCGCCCGCGCGATCGCGGGCTGTGCGCGAGAGATCGACGACGCCGACCCGAGCGACGCGACCGGCGCCTACTACACGACCCCGCAGGTCTCGCAGTTGGACGACGTCGCGGCCGACGACCTGCTGGCGGATCTGAACGTCATCCGTGGGAAGTCGAACTACAGCTGCATCCTTCCCGACGAGCGCGACACGCCGGTCAATCAGGCTCCGTGCGTCCGCGAACGGGGGTACGACTGTTCGGTTAAGCACCGCTGTCCCTACTTTTCGGACCGCGCGATCGCGTCGAACCGCAATATCGCCGCGATGACGTTGGCCTATTTCATGCAGACCGCGGGCAGCGAGGTCTTCCGCAAACGCGACGTCGTGGTCGTCGACGAGGCCCACGGGCTGGCCGAGTGGGCCGAAATGTACGCGACCATCCAGTTAGGGCCCCGAACCGTCCCCTTCTGGGACGACCTGCGCGTCCCCGAAATCGACGACCTCGACCGAGCCGTCCGGTACGCCGAGAACCTCGCCCAGAAGTGCGGGCGGCGCAAGGACGACCTGCTCTCACAGGATACCCTGTCGCCGGCCGAGGTCCGCGAACGCGACCGATTGCAGGAACTCATCGGCGAACTCGACTGGTTCGTCTCGGACTACCGCGATCCCCAGAGTCCAACGACGTGGCTGGTCGACCAGTCCGAACGGTCGCAGGCCCGGACGAGCGATGATGCCGACGGCGACGACGATCCTGCTGGCGGCCCTCTGACGATCAAGCCGATGAACCCCGAGAAGTACCTCCAGCACACCGTCTGGGACCGGGGCAACAAGTTCGCGCTGCTGTCGGCGACGATCCTCAACAAGGACGCGTTCTGCCGGCAGGTCGGGCTGACTCCTGAGAACGTCGCACTGGTCGACGTCGAACACACCTTCCCCGTCGAGAACCGGCCGCTGTACGACGTGACGCAGGGGAAGATGACCTACGAACAGCGCGACGACACGACGCCGAAGATCGCCCGCACGATCGTCCGACTGATGCAACGACACCCCGACGAGAAGGGGCTGGTCCACGCCCACTCCTACGACATTCAGGAGCGACTCGCCGATTTCCTCTCGGACTTCGGCGTCGGCGACCGGATCCGGACCCACGACCGCGACGGGCGCGACGCCGCCCTCGACGGCTGGAAGGCCAGCGACGACCCCGACGTCTTCCTCTCGGTCAAGATGGAGGAGGCGCTGGACCTGAAGGGCGACCTCTGTCGCTGGCAGGTCCTCTGTAAGGCCCCGTTCCTCAACACCGGCGACTCGAGAGTCGCCCACCGACTCGAGGAGGGACAGTGGGCGTGGTACTACCGCACCGCCCTGCGGACCGTCATCCAGGCCTGCGGCCGGGTCGTCCGGGCGCCCGACGATCACGGCGCGACGTACCTCGCGGACTCGAGTCTGCTGGACCTGTTCGATCGCGCTCGGACGGACATGCCCGACTGGTTCGAGGCACAGGTCGTCCGGATGGAGCGCCCTGACCTGCCCGCGTTCCGGCCGGAGGACGCCCTCGGCGACGGCGGCGGCGCGTCATCGGCTCGAGGCGGCGGAACCGACGACGCCGGCGGATCCGAACGAGGTACGAGAACTGAGCGATCGCGGACGCGCTCGCGCTCCCGTCGGTCCGGCCGGTCGTCGAACTCGAACTCGAGCCCGGTCGCCGACGTCTGGGACACAGACGGCTAGTCGTATCGTCGACGCTCGCGACGAGGAGTATCGCAAAAATACGGCTCCGAGACGATTCGTTGAACGCGTTCGCGTCGACGGCAGCGTGCGCCTAGAGTATGGTGACGCCCCACGCGACCATCGAGGAGACCATCAGGATTGCGAAGGTGAGGGCGATAATCTGATTCCGATCCATACCGGATGGCTCTCACTACTCCGGTATGAATGTCACGACCGTCCGGGTCGCTCGGCGATTCTGCGCCGCCATTTCAGTCCTTCGTCACTCGAACCGCACGTCCACGACGACGTGGGCGACGCCGGCGCTGTGGCTCTTGACGCGGCGCTTCTCGAGGACCTCGAACTCGCGACCGGCGGCCTCACCCGCGGCCGCGAGCCGCTCAAGGGGGCGATCCCAGAGCCGGGATTCGGGCGTCGCCTCGTGGTAGTGGACGACGCCGCCAGGAACCAGCGCCTCGAGGGCGTCGGGGAGGAACTCGTGGGCCTCGTCCGTGCGGGTGCTGTCGTCACCGTTCTCGTCCGACCCGTCGGACCCGCCGCTGCCGTAGTAGCCCATCACCACGCGGTCGGCCTCGAGTTCGGCCGCGAGCTCCCGACAGTCGGTCATGTAGGCGTCGACGCGGTCGCCGACGTCGTTGAGCACGGCGTTCTCGAGCAGGTAGCGGAAGGCGGTCGGATTGATCTCGGTCGCTGTCACCCGCGCGCCGGCCCGAGCCATCGGGAGGGTGAAGTAGCCGATTCCGGCGAACATGTCGAAGACGTGCTCGGCGGCGCTCCCCAGTTCGCCCATCCGGGCCCGTTCGGCCTGGTTTCCCGGCGAGAACATCACTTTCGCGGGATCGAGACCGTAGCGGGTTCCGTGTTCGGTGTGGATCGTGTCGGTGTCGCGCTCGCCGGCGATCAGCCGGGTCCTGGGTTCGCGGTAGGTGCCGGCCGCGCCGTCGTTCGCAATCCCCTCGTCGGCCAGCACGCTGTCGGCCTCGCCGTGGAGTTCGAGCAGGGCCTCGCCGAGTTCCGCCTCGTCGGGACAGCCCTCGGGGACCGTCACGAGGATCACCGAGCCGATCACGGCCCACGAGCCCGGCGCTGCATCGAGTTGCGTGTCGGTCCAGCCGCGGTCGGCCAGCAGATCCTCGAGGTCGGGGCTGCGAGGCTCGGGCTCGAGCTGGCGGACGACCTCGATGACGCGGGTCTCCGCGGGCGGCTCGGTGACGGGGAGGGCGACCTTGTCGGAACCGTCCTCGCGGGTCGCGTCGCTCCCCGTCTGCTCGCGGGTCTTCGACCCGTTCGCATGGTCCGAGGGGCTCTTCGAGTCCCTCGCTACTCGCGTCTCCGAGGGCGTCGCTCCGCCTCGTCCTCGCGCTTCGCGGACCTTCCGCGAATCGTCGTAGACGCCCTCGGCGCGCAGCGACTCGATGGCCGTCTCGGCGCGGGGCTTTTCGACGATCGCCGCGAGCGGCGCGTCTGCCTCCGCGCGCTCGAGGACGTCGACCGCGTCCGGCTCCTCAGACATCGTCCTCGTCGCGGGTCGCGTACGGATCGTAGTGGCCGGGATCGTCCGCCTCGTCGCCCGTCCCGGGGTCGGGATCGGGCAAGATGTGCAGCCCGGCGCGGCTCTTCAGGACGGGCACCGTTTCGGCCTCGGGATCGAAGTAGTCCGGTCGGGAGACGGTCGTCGCCTGGTAGGTCTCGGGATCGAGCACCTGCACGGCGTTCTCGTCCTCGACGGTGACGACCGTAGTATCGACGGCGTCCTCGAGGTCGCCGAGTTTCCGCGCGTCGGGCGCGTTCCCCTCCTCGTAGCCGGCCTCGTAGCGCTCGCCGGTCGTCGCGCGGATGCCCTTGAGGTTGCCGCGGGCGCTGCGGACGATCACGGGCCCGCCGTCGTCGTCGGCGAGTTCGATGACGTCGCCGGGGGTGTACGGCGGCAGGCGGACGGCGAAGGTGACTCGATAGACCTCGTTGCCGTCCTCGTCCTCCGTCACGAGCGTCTCGGCGTCGTTGACGGTGCCGCCGAACTCCTCGACCATCTTGTTCGAGATCTTCTTGCCGATCTTGTTGGTCGAGACCTTGATGTTCAGCCCCTCGTCGACCTCGCCCATCTCGGTGACGAAGGCGTTGCGGTCGCCGGTCGCCTCCATGTCGGCGACGACGGTGTTGGCGATCTCCTTGGCGCGATCCATCTCTTCGGCCGTCGGCGTCCGCTCTTCGGCGCGGATCTGGACGATGCTGGCGTAGTAGTCGCCGGCGATCCGCCCGCAGCGCAGGCAGGTCTGGCGGGCGATCTTGACGGGGACCATCACCTGTTCCTCGACGGGCGTTCCGCGGACGACGCCCGTGAAGTAACAGTGCATCCGGATGGTGTTTTCGTCGATCTGTTCGGGCTCGACCTGCCAGGCGACGTCCTCGACGTCGACGTGGACGGCCAGCGCCTCGCTGACCTCCTCGATGGCGATGTCGGTGTAATCTTGCGCGCCCACGTCGACCCACCGGTTCCCGCGGTAGACCGCCCCGCACTGGGCACAGACCCGGACGTCGATCCGATCCGGCGCGTCTATGAAGTCGAAGCTCTCGAAGTAACACGAATCGCAGAGTTCGACCTCCGCGCCCGGCCGGAGCGGATCCGCGGCGGTTTCGCCGTCCGCGTCGGCTGCCGATCGCTCCGGAACGGGATCCCCGCACCGGGGACAGAACGCACGCGACTCACTCATTAGTGTCCCCGTTTGGGGGCTCGCGGAGTTAAACGCCGCGCTCTCCGCGATGCGGTCACGTCTGCGATTTCTTCTCGTCGGAGGTACCCGAACCCTCGTTGGTTTCCCGTCGGCGGAGCCACTCGACCGAGAGCACGCCGCCGGCGATCCCCGCTCCCGCGGTGAACCCCGGCATGCCGTCGTTGGCGTCTTCCTCGCTAGCGTTCTCGTCACCGTCTCCCTTGCCGGCGTCGCTGTTCGATCCGTCGTTCGTGCTTTCGGTGCCGTTGGTAGCTCCCTCGGATGTGCCCCCCTCCTCGTCGGCGTCGTTCGTTCCGTTTCCGCCGTCTACGTCGTCCGAACCGGAGCCCTGCTCCGCACCGTTCGCCCCGGTTTCGTTCGTCGGTTCGTCATCGGGTTCCACGGCTCCGTCGTCACCGTCTGATTCGCCGCTGCCGTCTTCGGCGTCTCCGCCGTCGTCTTCCGGTGCATCGTCACCGGTGTCGTCCTCGCCGTCCGACTTGTCGCCGGCCTCATTCGCTTCGGGTCGGATCGCGAGCAGCGACTCACCGCTGGCGTAAATCGTCCCGTCGGCCAGCGCGAGGCTCGGTCGTTCGTCGGTAGCGATCGCCCACTCGACCTCGCCGTTCTCGTCGAAGGCGTAGACGCCGGTCTCCGGTTCGGGCATCTCGTCCGCTGTGTAGCCATCCCCGTTGACGGTGGCGCCCGCGTAGACGGTCCCGTCGGCGACAACCGCGGACGACACGTGGTACATGCCGTACTCCGTCTCCCAATCGTTCTCCCCCGTCTCCCGATCGAACCCGTCCAGGTCGTGGGGCGACCGAGCGAAGAACCGTCCGTCGGTGACCGGTCCCGGCGTGATTGCGGACTCGCTTTTCGTCCGCTTCACGCCCGTTTCCGCGTTGTAGAGCGTCACGTGGCCGTTCTCCCACACGGCTTCGGGCTCCGAGTCCACGCTGCCGACGGCGACGACGTCGTCGGTCGCGACGGGGTGGCTGACCTGTCTGTCGCTCGGCGACGTAAAGTGACTGTACTCGTCCGTTCCCGCCGGATCGTCGTTGGTCCAGCGCTCGGTACCGTCCGCGAGTTCGCGCGCGAACAGCCGCGACTCGCTCGCAGCGAACACCGCGCCGTCGCCGACGGCGACCGGCTGTTCGTACAGCGTTCCGTCGGCCGGGTCGAACTCCCACCGGACTTCGAGGTCGCGAGCGTCGACGGCGTAGAGAATCTCGCCAGCGACGACGAGGACGCGCCCGTCCGCGACGACGGGAGACGGAATCGCCTCGTCGTAGCCGAGGTCGGCCTGACAACAGAGCGTGCCGTCGCGTTCGATCCGCGTCAGCCGTTCCCCGCCGACGTACACCGCCTCGTCCGTCACCGCGGGTGTCCCGCTCGCGCCGATATCGTCGATTTTCCACTCGAGCGAGCCGTCGGTGGCGTCAAGCGCATGAACTTCGCCGCCGGTCGTCAGGTAGACGGTGCCGTCGACGACCGCGGCCGGACCGCTGTGATCGTACTCCCAGGCGACGGTGACCGGCGCTTTCGGCCCGCTCTCGGGGACAGCGGCGTTGTTCCCCGGGTTTCCACCCAGCGACGACCAGCCGGCGGCTTCCCCGATCGACGCCGATTCGTCCTCGTCGGCAGCCGCGATACTAGTCGTGAGCGATCCACCTGCGATCGCGAGTCCCGCGTACTGCAAGACTCGTCGTCTTTCGTGTTCGACCATGATCAACCGACGGTCACTCGAGCCAATAGCTATCGAGTGGGTAGAATCGTTGTCACCTCAGAATCAGCGATCGTAACGGTTCACCTAGTGACAACTGTCGCGCGTACGGCCGAAACAAGCGCCGAAGTCGGAGATTTGTCTTCGAACGGTTACCGTATCCGACTAGTTGGATACTCCACGCGAAACGAAGGGGTCGGCGACTGTCGGCGTCGGTCGACACCCCTCGAACCGGTCGGACGAGCGTCAGACGGCGGTGGGTCTCGATCCGTCGGACGTCCTCCCGTACCGGTGTCTCCATGCGAAATGAAGGGGTTCGACCGATCGCTGACCCTGTCTCGCAGAAGCTAGTTACGTTCCGATCTCCCGACGCGGATTTCAGGCCCGGGACGGATCGACGAAACCATTATCGAACCGCGTCGCGTTCGGCCTCGATCCGCTCGACGTAGGCGTCGGTGACGGCATCGAAAATCGCCTCGCCGGCCTTGGCAGTCGCTTCGTCGGGATCGCCCAACACGCCGTTTTCGGTGATCGATTCGAACCCCTCGCTAAGCAAGCGCGCGGTGGAGATCGATCCCTCCGGTCCCGCCTCGAGCCGATCCGTCCGGACCAATCCTTCGTCGATCGCGAGGATCATGGCTGTTTCGGCGGCCCCGGCGTGGATGACGTCCTCCTGGTAGTCGATCCCGGCATCGCGGAGCCCCTCGTTCAACAGGGCCATGTGGTCGTCGAGGTCCGCGAGCGCGATCACGTTCGCGTCGATCTCCCGAGCGATGTCGGGCGCGACGGTCGAGACCGGCGCGAAGTTCCCGCCGTGGGTCGGCACGAGGACGACGTGTTCGAACCCGTGGTCGTCCAGCGAGCGGCAGTAGGCGCGGATCAGGTCCATCAGCGTCTCCGGCGGGACCGTGATCGTACCCGGAAACTCCATGTGGTGGCCGGAGCACCCGGGACGAATCGTCGGCGCAGCCAGCGCGTCACCGAGTTCTTCGGCGATGCGCCGCGAGAGTTCGTCGCCGTCCAACGCGTCCATGTTCAAGGGCAGGTGGGGTCCGTGCTGCTCGATCGAACCGACCGCCACGATCGCCGTTCGCCGTCCGTTCTCGAGCGCCGTTTCGACTTCCGGCCAGGTACGCTCCTCGAGACGTACCGAACTGGGAGCAGACATCTATCGATTCGACAGTATTGGTCACTGAAAATACGTCTTTCGTGCGTGCCGTCGCTGTCGACCTGGAGGGTGTCCCCTCGCGCGTCTCGTCAGGGCACTTATTTCTCCGGAGCCCCTTCGTCTAGCTATGAACTGGCAGGCGGACTGGGGATTACGCTTCCGGATGTTCCTGACGATGTTTCTGCTGTTCGCGCTGTACATCGTCTTCGCGGGCGTAATCGCCGCGTACATGGGTAGTTTCGTCGTCTTCATTGTCCTGTTCGGCGGGATGTCGCTGGCCCAGTACTACTTCAGCGACACGCTCACGCTGAAGAGCATGGGCGCGAAGACGGTTTCGGCCGACGAGTATCCCGAACTGCACGCCTCGATCGAGCGGCTCTCACAGCAGGCCGACCTCCCGAAACCGAAGGTCGCGGTCGTCGACTCCAAGGTGCCGAACGCCTTCGCCACCGGTCGCAACCAGAAAAATGCGGCCGTCTGCGTGACGACGGGGATCATGCGCACGCTCGATCAGGACGAGCTCGACGGCGTACTCGCCCACGAACTTGCCCACGTCAAGAACCGGGACATGATGGTGATGACCATTGCCTCGTTCCTCTCGACCATCGCGTTCATGATCGTCCGCTGGGGCGCGTTCTTCGGCGGCGGTCACAACCGCGGTCGGCAGGGAGGGGGCGGCGGCATCATCGTCGCCATCCTCGTCTCGCTGGTCGTCTGGATCATCAGCTACCTGCTCATCCGAGCGCTCTCGCGGTACCGCGAGTACACCGCCGACCGCGGCGCGGTCGCCATCACCGGCAACCCCTCCGCGCTCGCCTCGGCGCTGCTGAAGATCTCCGGCGAGATGGACAAGGTGCCGAAGGAGGACATGCGCGAGGAGGCCGAGATGAACGCCTTCTTCATCATCCCGATCAAGTCCGGCGTCGTCGGTCGCCTCTTCAGCACTCACCCGCCGACCGAGAAGCGCGTCGAACAACTTCGAAACCTCGAGCGCGAACTCGCCGCGTGATCGAGAGCCCCGGACGTGCATCCTGATCGACGCGCGCCGATCGTTTCTCCCGAACATGTTCCGTTCGAGTGGTGCTCATCCCTCCCGGGTATCCGCATGGCGGCGATTACTTAAGCGTGAATCGACGGACTGTACCGGCATGGTCGAACCGATCGGTCACGTCGCGATGGCCCTCCTCTTCGCGGTCCCAGCGTGGCTCCTGTGGGGGCGCCGTCCCGCGGTCACCTTCGCTGTCCTGACGCAGGCGACGGCGCTGTTCCCCGACGTCGATCTCTTCCTCCGAGAGCACTTCGTGCACCCGTTGCTCCAGCACCACGGAATTACCCACACGGTGCCGTTCATGCTTATCGTGGGCGTCGTCTTCGGTGTCGGCGCCGCGTATGCATTGACCCCGGTCCTGAACGCCAATCGGCTGATCCACAGCGACTCGATCACTCCGGGGACGACGTTCGTGTTCACGACGGCGGCGTTCTGGGCCGGCGGGCTCAGCCATGTCGCGGTGGATCTGCTCTCGGCCAAACCGGACGCGGCGATCGAACCCCTCTGGCCGCTGTACCTCGACGAGGTCGTCCTCAATGTCGTCGCCTACGACTCGACGCCGGTGAACCTCGGATTGATCGTCACTGCGATCGTCATTCACGTCGCCCTCTACCGCGCCGAGCGGTATCCCTACGAGACGCGGTGGAGCGTCGGCTGATCGCGCCTCGAGCGTCGCCTCCGAGCGCGTAAACAGCGGAAACAGCAACTGGGCGAACGATATGTTCCTCATATAGGGTATTTATACTAACGTAAGAAGTAGAACATATAGTGGTCTGTTTGCAGTCGAACTCTCTGCCCTCCGAGCGAATCCCGCCGTCGGGCACCGTCCGGTCGACCCGCGTCGGGATTCGGGACACCAGCGCCGGATATGAGACGGTGCGGAACCCGATCCCCGTCCCGAACGGTCCGGCTCGCGTCGGCTCTCCGGCGACTAACCGCAACGAGGTTCAAATAGGATGATCCGTCCGAACCGCCGCTCGGTTGCGGCGGCGCTCCTCGCCGGCGGGGGACACGTCGGCGCACTCCTCGCACTGTTTGAGACTCTCGAGTACACGACGGTCGAAGCGACCTCGTTGCTCGGTGTCTTCGCGCTGCTCGCGTTCGTTCAGGGCGCCGTCCCGGTACTGGTGAGCGCACACACTCGATTGCTCGCGCCCGCGAGCGGACTGGTCGCCCTGTTCTCGGGCGTCGTCGCCGTCGAACTGTCGGGGGCGGGCGATTCGGCCCTGCTCGAGATGTACGTGATGTCGATCGTCACCGGTCTCACCGGGGGTTTCGTGGTGTTCGCCGGCGTCCTCGAGTTCGCGATCCGTCAGGGGTACCGGCTGGGAGCCGGACGACTCCGGAATCTGCCGCCGCTTCCGGGGGACGACTCCAGCCGTCGCGTCGCGGTCGGTTCGGCGGGACTCGTCGGCCTGCCGGCGGGAGTCCTCGGGTTCTTCTTCGGCGGACCGGTGGTCGCGCTGCTCGTCCTCGTCCTCGCGACCGCGGCCGCCGCGGTTCCCCTGCTCGCGCTGCTTCGCGACGGGTTCGTCTCGCCGCTGGTCCCGTTCGCGATCGTCGTCCCGTACGTCCTCTACGGGCACGCCTTCTACATGACCGAGGTCAGCGGAATGGGGTTGCTTCTGCTCGGCCCGGCCGCGGTCCTGTCCGCCCTGGCCTGGAAGATCGAGCGGGCGGTGCGGTCGCGGATCGGCGGTCGGGACGGGACCGCGTTCGCCGATCGGAGCGATTGTGGATGACGATAGCCGTGCCGTCGTCCCCTCGGGCGCGCTGGACCGCGACCGGCGCGGCCTCGTCGAACGATGCTTTCTATCCGGTCGCCTTCGAACGGTAACGTATGGGACTACTCGACGGACTCCGCTCCGTGCTCGGCTTGCGCGCCGAGACCGACGCCAGACGCGACGCCGACCCCGAGGACCTGTTCGGGATGAGCACCGCCTACCTCACGATGGAGGCCGATCTGGGCTACAAGTCGGCCGACGTCGGCGCGCTCTGTTTCTCCGGCGTCGACTCGGCGAGCTTTCGCGACGCCGTCGACGAGGTCGAGGCCATCCTCGAGGCTGGCCGCGAGGAGACCGGCACCGAGTTCTCGGTCACCAGCGACGACCACGGCTACCACTGGGTCGTCCTCCGAGACGACGACCCGGAGGACCTCATCACGAGCATGCACTTCGCCGCGGACACATTCATCGAACGCGACTACGGCTCGCGGCTACTCGCGGCGGTGTTCGCGTACGAGAAGGGCGATGCCGCTTTGCGGCATCGAGACGGAGGCGGCGAAGCCGCCGAAGTGACGGAACCCGCCTACTGGATCTACTCGTTCCGCCGGGGCCGGTTCTACCCGTTCGCCCCCCGTTCGGGCCGGGAGCGGGACTCGAGCGCGGAGTTCAAACTCGAGTCGACACTGGACGGGGAACTCGAGATCGAACGCGACAAGGACTACTGGTATCCGCTCTGGCCCAGCGAGCGCGGGACCCACCCCTGGGAGTGAGCCGGCCGGGCAGCCGTCGCTCTCGCGCCGTCGACTCGAGCGCGCTGTCCCTGCCGAACGGCCGTCCGGGCCGATACCAAATCGTGTTGGCATCACCGCTATGCCCGACCACGCCATACTTAGAGATACGGCAGGAATCACTCCAAGCCACATCATCACCAACTGCGCCATACACCAGTTGCCCCCCCTTTTCCTGCCGCTTCCCACCCGTTTCCGGTAGTCACGGACTCGAGCAGCGTCGCGTCCACCCGACCGCTCGCGTCCGTTTTCGTCGTCTGATTACCGAGCAGTCGTCTGTTCGGAACGACGGGTAGACGGCTGATCTGCTCGGCCGGAGTACCTATAATTGCGGCCCCGTATTACCGAATGACCGATGCAATGAGAGATGTTTCCAACCCGCTCGCAGGCCGGCTATTCGCCGCTGCGGGGCTCGTTCTCTCGTTGTTCCACCTGACCAACCTCGTCGGCCTACGAGGGACGTCGGTGCGGACGCTCGTCGCGGTAACCCCCCTCCTGCTGTCTCTCGGACTAGTCGCCGTCGGCGTTCTGCTTGCTCGAGGGCAGTTGCTCTCCGCGTGGTTCGCGGGGCGGATACTGGCGTGGACCTGTGCGGGCGTGCTGGCGCTCTCGGCGCTGGGCGCGTGGCTGTTCGCCGCGACCGTGGTCGGCGGCGTCTCGCTTTTGAACCCGCTCGCGGCGATGGTCAACGTCGCGACCTTCGGCGCGCTCGTCGGCTTGCTAGTCGGTATCTACGATGTCCGGGGGCTGGAGCACCAGCAGTCGATCGAACAGTTAAATCGGATCAACGACACGCTTCGCATCGCGACGCGAGAGCTAGTGGACAAGACGGAGCGAGCGGAACTCGAGCAGGCCGTCTGCAACCGATTGAGCGAGTCCGATCCCTACGAGGCCGTCTGGATCGGCCGCTACGACGAGGGCGACGCCCACGTTCGCCCCGCGGCGTGGTCGGGATTCGACGACGAGTATTTCAAGTCGCTCGAGGTTTCGGTCGACGACAGTCCGACTGGAACCGGCCCCGGCGGGCGCGCGATCAAGACTCGTGAACTCCAGTGCGTGCCGAACGTGTTCGAGGATCCGACGATGGAGCCGTGGTGGGACCAGATGGAGAGCCACGGCGTCGAGTCGCTCGCGGTCGTCCCGATCGATCACGGCGACACCGTCTACGGATTCTTCAGCATCTACGCAGACCGCCAGAACGTGTTCGACGACCACGAGCGGGAAGTTCTCGCGGAACTCGGGGAGACGATCGGTCATGCCATCGCCTCGATCGACGCGCGCGAGCGCCTCGGGGAACGCGAGCACGAACTGGCTCGGCAGAACGAGCGGCTGGATGCGTTCGCCGGCGTCGTCTCCCACGACCTCCGGAACCCGCTGAACGTCGCGACGGGCAATCTCGAGCTCGCGCTCGAGGAGCACGACGACGACTCCCTCCATCAGGCCGCGGACGCGTTGGCCCGGATGGATGCCCTCATCGGCGATCTGTTGACGCTTGCGCGACAGGGCAAGCTGGTCGACGACTGCACGCACGTCCCGTTTCGTCCCGTCGTCGAAGCGGCGTGGTCGACGGTCGGGACGTCCGGGGCGGTGCTCCGGATCGACGGCGATCTCGGCGTCATCTCCTGTGACCGAGATCGACTGCAGCAGCTTCTCGAGAACCTGTTTCGAAACTCCCTGGAGCACGGCACGACGAACGGCCGGCCCGCGGCCGGCGAGGGCGCGGAACGCACGGATAGCGCCGACCCGGCGGTGACCGTGACCGTCCGCCGGACGGACGAGGGGTTCGTCGTCGAAGACGACGGCCCCGGAATCCCGGCCGCCAGTCGTCAGTCGGTGTTCGAAATGGGGTACACGACGAGCGATTCGGGTACCGGGTTCGGTCTCAATATCGTCCAAAGCATCGCCGAGGCCCACGGCTGGGACGTCTCGGTCGGCGAGAGCCCCGCGGGGGGCGTCCGCTTCGAGTTCACCGGTCTCGAGTCGGCCGAGTTAGAGTCCGCCTCCTCCTGACCAGCGGGTTCGATCCAGCGAGTTCGAGCGATGGCATCGATTCGCCGCGGTCGCATCGATTAATACCCGTCCGCTCGGTAACACCATCCAGTGAGCGACTGGAACCAGTTCAAGGGCGACCCGCACCGTTCGGGCGTCCGCCGCGACACAGCGGGACCGAACCGCGTTACGGAAGTCTGGACGGCCGACCTCGTCGGCCCGCCGGGGTCGCCGGTTCTCGACCGCGACACCGTCTTCGTCGGCACGCGGCGGGGCGACTGCTACGCCCTCGAGCGCGAGACCGGCCGCCGTCGCTGGACGGTCGAGACGGCGGGTGAAGTCGAGACGGCACCGGTCGTCGGGCGCGACGGTCTCTACCTCGCCGTCGGTGACGGAACCGTTCGCGCACTCGACCCCAGGACCGGCGAGCAGCGCTGGGAAACCGAACTCGCGGGCGCGCTCGAGTCGCCGCTCGCGCTGTCCGACGGCCTGCTCTACGCCGGCCACGCGGCCGGCCTCTCGGCGCTCGAGGCCGAGACGGGAACCCCCGTCTGGACCCACGAGACTGAGACCGCGGTCGCCGGCGCGCCGGCGGTCGACCGCGCCGAGGACCGGGAGCGACGGGGGTGGGGAGCGGACCCCGACGAAACGGAGATCGACCTGCTGTCGCTCGACGACGCCGAGATGGACGAAGGAGTGAGCGACCGGGATCGGGTCTACGTCGGCACCGCCGCCGGGACGGTGATCGCGCTCGAGGCGGGCACCGGCGAGAAACTGTGGAACGCACCGACCAGCGGCGCGGTCGTCGACGGGCCGACGGTCGCCGATGGACGCGTGTACGTCGCCGACGAGGACGGCACGCTGGTCGCGTTCCACGCCGACACCGGGCAGTCGTGGTTCACCTACGAGATCCAGGACGGGTTTACGTCCTCCCCGACCGTCCTCCCCGGAGCCGACGCGACGTTCGTCGGCGCCGCCGACGGCTACCTCCACGTCACCGACACCACCTTCGGCCGGCGCAAACTGCGGGGGTGGCTGTTCTCGAAGAAGGGCGTCGCCCTCGACGGCCCGGTTCGCTCGAGTCCCGTCGTCGCCGGCGACGTGCTCTGTATCGGCGACGCCACCGGCTCGCTGTACGGCGTCGACGTCTCCGGCGACGCCGAGGACTGCGATCTGGACTGGTTCGTCGACCTCGAACGCGGGATTGCAGGAACGCCCGCGCTCGCCGCCGACGCGCTGTTCGTCGGAACCGACGACGGTCGACTCCACTGCCTCGAGTGGGAGTCCGATCGGTCGACGCCGTGACCGGCCGAGAAACGCTCGTTTCGTCCGCGGTTCGGTCTCGGTATTTCTGATAAACCTACTGATGGGTCCGCGAACGACCCCCGTTCCCGCCCACAGTTTCACTTTCACTTCCCTGTTAACGAGGGTTTATGAGGGGTCCGGCACAAGGAGTGGATATGCCTGAAGCAGACCTCGAGACGCTCCCTGGCGTCGGACCGGCAACCGCAGACAAGCTCCACGACGCTGGCTTCGATTCCTTCCAGAGCCTCGCCGTCGCCTCGCCCTCGGAACTGTCGAACACGGCGGACGTCGGCGAGTCCACCGCGTCCGACATCGTCCGCGCCGCCCGCGACGCGGCCGACATCGGCGGCTTCGAGACCGGGTCGACCGTCCTCGAGCGACGAAACGAGATCGGCAAACTGAGCTGGCACAACGACGAGGTCGACGACCTGCTCGGCGGCGGCATCGAAACGCAGTCGATCACCGAAGTCTACGGCGAGTTCGGCGCCGGTAAGTCCCAGGTCACCCACCAGATGGCGGTCAACGTCCAGCTTCCCAAGGAGGTCGGCGGCCTCCACGGCTGTGCGATCTTCGTGGACAGCGAGGACACGTTCCGCCCCGAGCGAATCGACGACATGGTCCGCGGCCTGCCCGACGAGGCCATCAACGCGACGCTCGAGGACCGCGAGATCGAGGGCTCGGCCGACGACGAGGCCGCCGTCGACGAACTCATCGAGGACGTCCTCGACAAGATCCACGTCGCGAAGGCGTTCAACTCCAACCACCAGATGCTGCTGGCCGAGAAGGCCAAGGAACTCGCGGGTGAACACGAGGACTCGGAGTACCCCGTCCGCCTGCTCTGCGTCGACTCGCTGACCGCCCACTTCCGCGCCGAGTACGTCGGCCGCGGCGAACTCGCGGACCGACAGCAGAAACTCAACAAGCACCTCCACGACCTCGACAAGGTCGGCAACCTCTACAACACCGCCGTCATCGTCACGAATCAGGTTGCCTCGAACCCCGACTCGTTCTTCGGCGACCCGACCCAGCCGATCGGCGGCAACATCCTCGGCCACAAGTCTACGTTCCGCATCTACCTCCGCAAGTCCAAGGGCGACAAGCGGATCGTCCGCCTGGTTGACGCGCCGAACCTCGCCGACGGCGAGGCCGTCATGCGCGTCCAGGACGAAGGCCTGAAGCCGGAATAACGCGCCGTTCCGCGGTTCGATTTTTGTTTTTGGTCGGTTACGCGAGTGACTCGAGCGAGACGCTGATCGTCTCGTCGCCGTCATCAGAAGCAGTCGCTTCTGATTGGCTCGCGGGAACTTCGCTCCCGAGAACGTCGACCGTAATGCAGACCTCGTACCCTGCATAGTCGAACGCGACGCGACCGGCGCGAGGATGACCACGTCTGGCCGGCGCGAACAATCCGTCCAGCGCTTCGGAGTCGATCACGTCCCACAGCGGCGGCAGCGTCAGCGGATCGCAGCGTTCGACGTCGATCACCGCGTCGACGACGGCTTCGGTTATCGAGTCGGATGGCGGGGTATCCGTCGACAGCGAGTGGATAATCATCGAAATCGGTACTCTCCCTGCTATTATATAGCTGTCTGCGGCTGTAATCGGTTTCGAAATTCGAACTCCAGCCATTCTGTGACCGTCCCCCGAGTGACATCCTCAGCCGACCGATCGAATCTCTCGGTCTGCTGTCAACTTGATTCTGTGCCATCCACCCCACTATTCTTACAGGATGATGGACACATTCGGCGTCCGGTGTTCAACCGATCTCCTCTCAGGCCTTCTACAGCCGGATACCGGGAGCGTCAGCGCATCCGACATATATTTTAGGTTGGCCTAAAAACCGATGTACTTTTATCGGTTTAGGTTGGCCTAAAGGTCGTATGCCGGAACTGAAATATCAACCGGATCGTCTCGATGACCGATCGGCGACGCGAGGTGTGCAGCCGTGATCGGTGACGAGTCCGACGCGGACGACCTCCTCGCCCAACAAGCCCGCCGCGAGTCGAACGCGCGGACCTATCCGCGGTCGCTGCCGCTGGCCATCGACCGCGCCGAAGGCGCCGTCATCGAGGATGTCGACGGAAATGAGTACGTCGACTGCCTCGCGGGCGCCGGGACGCTCGCGCTCGGACACAACCACCCCGCGGTCGTCGAGCGGATGGAGCGCCTGCTCGAGCGCGACCGGGCGGTCCACACGCTCGATCTGACGACGCCGGTGAAAGAGCGGTTCGTCGATCGACTGCTCGAGAGCCTCCCCGACGAGTTCGCCGCGAACGCGAAGGTCCAGTTCTGTAGCCCCGCCGGCACGGACGCCGTCGAAGCCGCGCTGAAACTCGCCAAGACGGCGACGGGGAACCGGTCGATGCTGGCCTTCCAGGGCGGCTACCACGGGATGACCAACGGCGCCCTCAGCCTGATGGGTGACACGGCGGCGAAGGAGCCGATTCCGGGGCTAATGCCAGACGTCCACCACCTGCCCTACCCCCACACCTACCGCTGCCCGTTCGGGCTCGGCGGTGACGAGTGTTGGCGGACGAGCGCCGAGTACGTCGAGCGGACGCTCTCGAACCCCGACAGCGGGATCGTCGATCCCGCCGGAATGATCCTCGAGCCGGTCCAGGGCGAGGGCGGCGCAGTGCCGGCGCCCGCGGAGTGGCTTCAGGAGATGCGCCGAATCACCCGCGAACGGGACATTCCGCTGATCGTCGACGAGATCCAGACCGGACTCGGCCGCACAGGCGAACTGTACGCGATCGAGCACGCGGACGTCGTTCCCGACGTGATGACTCTCTCGAAGGCCGTCGGCGGCGGACTCCCGCTCTCGGTCGTCGTCTACGACGAGTCGCTTGACGTCTGGGAGCCCGGCGCCCACGCCGGCACGTTCCGGGGCAACCAGCTCGGGATGGCCGCCGGCGTCGCTACCATCGAACACGTCCTCGAGAACGACCTCGACGACCGCGCCGCCGAGATGGGCGACCGGCTTCGGGACCACCTCGAGGAGACAGCTGCGACCTTCGATGTCGTCGGCGACGTCCGCGGGCGCGGGCTCATGCTCGGAATGGAACTCGTCGATCCTGACGGGGAGCCCGACTCGCTCGGACACTACCCTGCCGACGGCGACCTCGCGGCGGCGGTCCAGTCGGAAGCGTTCGACCGCGGACTGATCGTCGAGACCGGCGGCCGCCACAGCAGCGTCGTCCGGTTCCTGCCGCCGCTGACGATCTCGAAATCGGAGATCGACGAGGTCGGTGAGATCGTCCGCGAGAGCGTTCGCGCGGTCGTCGCCGACGATCGGTCGCCGACGGAGGTGCCGACGTGACGGGACAGCGCAGTGCGGTCGACCGGGACCGATCTCCCGCCGCGGACGCCGACCCGACGCCGCCGCCGACGGCCGCGACCGCGTTCCTCGGCGGCCCGGACGGCAACGCCGCCTACGCGGACGCGATCGACCGGGCGCGGGACGTCCTCCTCGAGTCGTTCGCGACGTCTGCGGGGCCCTACGCGGGAACCGACCACGAGACGCTCCGCGAGCGGATCGCCGACTTGCAGGTCGTCCCCGACGACGGGTCGTCGATCGAGGACACCCTCGAGACGGTCGCCGACGACGTGCTCGCGGACTCCGTTCGCGTCCACGATCCCGGCTGCGTCGCCCACCTCCACTGTCCGCCGACGGTCCCGGCGCTGGCCGCGGAGCTGTTGCTGTCGGGAACGAACCAGTCGATGGACTCGTTCGATCAGGCGCCCGCGGCCTCCGTCCTCGAGGAGCGGGTCGTCGACGCCTGCTGTGACCTGTTCGACTACCCGACCGGCGCTGACGGCGTCTTCACGGGCGGCGGCACGGAGTCGAACTTCCTCGGCCTCCTGCTCGCCCGCGACTGGTACTGCGAGCGCCGGTTCGATCGCGACGTCCAGACGGAGGGGCTCGGACCCGAAGCGGCGTCCGACCTCCGCCTCCTCTGCTCGGACGCTGCCCACTTCACCGCCGAGCAGGCCGCCCACCACCTCGGGCTGGGTGAGGACGCGGTCGTCTCCGTCCCGACCGACGGCGACCGACGGATCGACCTCGAGGCGCTGGATTCGACCCTCGAGCGCCTCGATGCCGACGGTCGCCACCCGTTCGCGATCGTCGCCACGGCCGGGACGACCGACTTCGGCAGCATCGACCCGCTCGCGGCGCTGGCGGACCGAGCCGCCGACCGCGACCTGTGGCTCCACGTCGACGCCGCCTACGGCGGGGCGTGCGCCATCAGCGACCGGCTCCGGCCGAAGCTCGAGGGGATCAATCGCGCCGACTCCATCGCCGTCGACTTCCACAAACTGTTCTACCAGCCGATCAGCTGCGGGGCCTTCCTGCTCCGCGACGGCGACCGCTATCGGCACCTCGAGCGCAACGCGGCCTACCTCAACCCCGAGCGCGACGACGCGGCCGGGGTGCCGAACCTCGTCTCGAAATCGACCCGGACGACCCGCCGGTTCGACGCGCTGAAGCCGTTCGTGACGTTCAACGCTCTCGGCCGGACGGGCGTGGCCGACTGCGTCGAGTACGTCTGCGAGCTGGCCGACGCGGTCGCCGACGAGATCCGGGCCGACCCGGCGCTGGAACTGTGCTGTGACCCCGAACTGAGCGCGGTGGTCTTCCGCTACCGGCCGGACAACGAATCCGGTCCCGATTCTTCCTCCACCGCCGCCGTCGACCGCGTGAACCGGGCGATTCGCGACGAGCTGTTAGCCGACGGCGAGGCCATCCTCGCCCGCACCGAGGTCGACGGCACCGCCGCGCTGAAGCTCACGCTCCTGAACCCGCGAACGACGCTCTCCGACCTTCGAGGCGTCCTCGAGGCGGTCGTCGACCGCGGCGAGGCGCTCGAAACCGACCGAGAGGTAATTGATTCCGCATGACTCCACGACAGACGACACCCGAGACCGACGAACAGGGCGTCGACGCGACGCGAGTCGCGCGCGAGGCCACGTTGCACAGCTTCCTGAACTGCTACCGCCACGAGACCGGGGGCGGCGAGTTCGTCCCGGCGTCGGACGCGCCGATCGACCGCGAACCGGCCAGCGGCCAGGTGTTGCGGATCCCGCTGGCGAACCAGGGGATCGAGTGTTTCGTCCCTGTCGATTACCGGTCGCCGACGGGCCGCCACCTGTTCGACCTGCCAGCGTACTACCGCGCCGGAGCCGGAGCGAGCGAGCCCGATCCGAACGACACCGCCCTCGAGGCAGACCCCGAACCCGTCGAACTGGACTACACCACGCTGGCGACGCTCGCGACGAAGGAACTCGAACTCGCGCGCGGTGCCGACCCGAACCGAGACGACCTCATCGAGCGGGTCGTCCGCTCCTGTCGGAACGTCGAGAAGTACGTCGACGCCCGCGCAGGCGACGCGGAGACGCTGTACGGAACTGACTTTACCTTCCGCGAAGCCGAACAGTCGCTGGTCTTCGGGCACCTCCGTCACCCGACGCCGAAGAGCCGCCGGGGGATGGAACGCGACGCCGAGCGCTACGCCCCCGAACTCGAGGGCTCGTTCCCGCTACACTACGTTCGGGCCGACCCCTCGATCGTCGAGAGCGAGTCCGCCCGCGACGAGTCCGCCGCGGCGTGGGTTCGCGAGACGCTGCGCGAGGACCCGACCGTCGACGAGGCGGTCCTCAACGGCCTCGCGGACGACGACGTGCTCCTGCCGGTCCACCCGTGGCAGGCCGAACGACTGTTCGAGCGGCCCGAGGTGCAGGAGCTGGTCTCTGCGGGCAAACTCGAGTCACTGGGTGAACTGGGCCGAGAGTTCTACCCGACGACCTCCGTGCGGACGCTGTACGCGCCCGACTCGCCGTTCATGCTCAAGGGATCGCTCGCCGTCGAGATCACCAACTCGCTGCGGACGAACAAGCGGCCGGAACTCGAGCGCGGGGTCGCGATCTCGGACCTGCTGGCGACCGAACTCGGCGACGACCTGCGCGACCGATTCCCTGGCTTCGACGTGATTCGGGACCCGGCGTATCTGACGATCGACCCGGACGCGCTGGGAGTCGAGGACGACGAATCCGGCTTCGAGGTCGTCCTCCGGGCGAATCCCTTCCGGGGCGAGGACGCCCGGCGGGCGACGCCCGTCGTCGCCCTCTGTCAGGACGCGATCGGAGACGAGACTTCCCGACTCGGTCGCATCATCGCCTCGATCGCCGAGCGCGAGGGTCGCGACACCGCCGCGGTCAGCGAGGAGTGGTTCCGCCGCTATCTCGAAATCTCGGTGCGGCCGCTGCTGTGGCTCTACCTCGAGCGGGGGATCGGACTCGAGTCCCACCAGCAAAACAGCGTCCTCACGCTGGACGAGGCGGGCTATCCCGACGAGTTCCGCTACCGGGACAATCAGGGTTACTACTTCCCGGAGGGCGCCTACGACCGAGTCGAGGCCGTCTGCCCCGGTGTCGGCGAGCGCGCCGGCACCGTCTGTCCCGACGCGGTCGCCGACGAGCGGATCCGCTACTACGTCCTGCTCAACAACGCCCTCGGCGTGGTCAACGCCTTCGGGACCGCGGGCTTGGTCGACGAAGAGCGGCTGCTCGCCGTCCTCCGCGAGGAACTCGAGTCCCTGCGGGCGTTCGACCGGCCGAGCACGGCGATCCTCGACCCGCTGCTCGAGTCCGACACGGTGCCGCGCAAGGCGAATCTGCTGACCCGATTCCGCGGACTGGACGAACTCGAGGCGTCCTCGCTCGACGAGCAGTCGGTCTACGCCGACGTACGGAACCCGCTCGTTGACCCGCCGGAAGACGAGTCCACTGACGCGGCCGACTCGCCGGACGCGCCGGAGCCGGAGGTGGGCCGATGACGGCGCGAGAGACCGCTCGCGGCCCCCACGCCACCGTCGTCTCGGACTACGACTTCGAGTACTATGACGAGACGATCGACCGTCACATCGGGTTCCGTCCGGTCGACCTTGAGCGGGATCTGGGTCGCCTGCACGCCTGGCTCGGCTCGGATCACGTCAAGCCCTACTGGCAACTCGACGAGTCGCTGCCCGAGTTCCGCGAGACGCTCCGGGAGAAGCTCGCGGACGACCATCAGACACTGTACGTCGGCTGTCTCGATCACGTCCCGATGAGCTACTGGGAGCGCTACTGGGCCGCCGAGGACGATCTGTCGGCGTACTACGACGCCGAGCCGGCCGATCAGGGAATTCACCTCCTTATCGGGCCGCCGGAGTACCTCGGCGAGGGGTACGCGACGCCGCTGTTCCGGGCGATGATGGCCCTCGAGTTCAGTCATCCCGAGACCGATCGGGTCGTCGCCGAACCCGACGCGCGCAACGACGCGGTACTGGCGGTCCTCGAACAGTGCGGCTGCGAGCTCAGGCGTCAGTTCGAGTTCGCGGAGGAGGAAAAGACGGCGACCCTCGTCGTCTGTACGCGCGAGCGGTTCGAACGCGAGATTTGGCCGCCGACCGCGACCGCGGACGGGGACGAGGCGGCCGCACGACCGGCCGAGGTGAGCGACGATGACTGAGGAGGACCGCACCGTCTCCGTCGTCGACGGCGACGACGACGCCTCCGAACCCGTCGTCGATCGCGGTCACTACGACGTCCTCGGCGTCGGTCTCGGGCCGTTCAACCTCGGGCTCGCGGCACTGCTCGACGGCGCGGACTCCGACCCCGACCTCGAGGCCGTCTTCCTCGAGCGCGAACCCGAGTTCGCCTGGCACGAGGGGATGCTGATCGAGGGGGCCACGCTCGAGGTGCCGTTCCTCGCGGATCTGGTGACGATGGCCGATCCGACGAACCCGTACAGCTTCCTCAACTACGTCCGCGAGCGGGACCGCATCTACGAGTTCTACTTCTACGAGACGTTCCAGATCCCCCGCCGCGAGTATGACGACTACCTTCGCTGGGTCGCCGAGACGGTGCCGACGACGCAGTTCGAGCGGGAGGTGACGAGCGTCGAGTACGAGGCTGCGGACGCAGGCGGCGGACGTGACGATTCCGATGGGACAGACGATGACGGAACGGCCGACGACGGGACGTTCGTCATCGAGGCCGTCGCCCCCGAGACGGGCCAGCGCTACCGCTACCGGGCCGACGACCTCGTCATGGGCGTCGGCTCCCGGCCCGCGCTGCCAGAGTTCGCCCGCGACCACGCCGACGGGGACGCCCCCCTGTTCCACACCGCCGACTACCTCGAGCGTCGCCCGGACATCCTCGATACCGACTCGATCACCGTCGTCGGCTCCGGGCAGAGCGCCGCCGAGGTCGTCCTCGACCTGCTCGAGCGCCAGTCCGCGAACGGGTTCCGACTCGACTGGCTCACCCGCTCGGACGGCTTCTTCCCGATGGAGTACTCGAAGCTCGGGCTCCAGCACTTCACGCCCGAGTACACGGAGTACTTCTACGACCTGCCCCAGTCCCGCAAGGACGAGTTGCTGCCCGACCAGGACCTGCTGTACAAGGGGATCGATCCCGAGACCAGCGAGCGGATCTACGACACCCTCTACGAGCGCTCGATCGGCGATCGCGACCCCGACTTCGGCATGCTCGCGACGACCGCGGTCCGCGATATCGAGCACCTCGAGGGCAGCTACTGGCTCGAGTGCGAACACCGCCAGCAGGACCATCGGTTCGCCCTCGAGACCGACGCCGTGATCTTCGGGACGGGCTACCAGCGGCCGACGCCGACCTTCCTCGAGCCGATCGCCGACCGGATCGCGTTCGACGACCGGGGTCGGTTCCGCGTGAACGAGGACTACCGCCTCGAGGGGGACCTCGGCGGGGCGGACGACGCCGGCGGCCGCGTGTTCGTCCAGAACGCCGAGATGCACACTCACGGCGTCGGCACGCCGGACCTCGGACTTGGCTGTTACCGGAACGCGGTCATCATCGAGCGACTCGCCGGCCGCGAGGTGTATCCTGTCGATCGGAACACTGTCTTCCAGGACTTCGACGTCGACCAGTTCGCTGACCACGCGCCGGTTCGCACCGACGTGCCACGATCGCTTGCACCCGATACGGAGTAATTCATGCAGAATCCACGACACGACACCGAGACGGAGTACGGACTCGACGGTATCGACACGCTAGACGACGTGCTGACCGAGGACCGCTGGGCCGACGTCGGGCAGGAGCTGCTCGCGAAGATCCTGCGGGAGTTCACCTACGAGAATATCATAGAGCCCGAACCGGTCGACGAATCCGGAGCGGGGTCGGACGGCGAGTGGAGCACCTACGAGATCGATCTCGAGGGGATCCGCTACCGCTTCGACGCCGTCGAGCGGTTCTGGGACACCCTCGGCGTTCGCGCCGATTCGATCGAGCGCGACGCCGGTGACGGGTTTGAATCCGCCGACGATCCCCTCGAGTTCGTCGTCGACATCGAGCCGACGATCGACATGGACTCGATCACGGCCAGCCACCTCGTCCGCGAGTACACGAACACGCTGCTCGCGGACGCCCACATCGACGCCGAGGACGGCGACGAGACCGACGCCGAGAAATCGGTCCTTGACATGTCCTACGCCGAGATCGAGGGCGAGATGACCGGTCACCCGTGGCTCACGTTCAACAAGGGCCGGGTCGGCTGGGGGTACGACGACTACCGCGACTACGCGCCCGAGAGCGCCGAGTCGATCCGGCTCTCGTGGTGTGCCGTCTCGCGCGAGGCGGCCGAGTTCGTGAGCGTCGAGGGACTCTCCCACGAGTCGCTGCTCGAGTCGGAACTCGACGGCCACTACGGGCAGTTCCGCGCGGAACTCGAGGACCGCGGCCTCGATCCCGACGAGTACCTCTTCCTGCCGGTTCACGATTGGCAGTGGGAGAACACCATCGTGCCGCTGTTCGGCAAACAGCTCGCGACGAACGAGATCGTGCCGCTGGGGCAGGGTCCCGATGAGTACCTGCCGATGCAGTCGATCCGGACGTTCGTCAACGCCGACGAGCCGGACAAGCACAACGTCAAGCTCCCGATGATGATCAGCAACACGCTCGTCTGGCGCGGGCTCCCCGGCGAGCGCACCGAAGCCGCCCCGCTGGTCACGGAGTACGTCAAGGACGTTCGGGACTCGGACCCGTTCCTGCGCGACGAGTGCGAGGTCGTCCTCCCCGGCGAGATCGCCGGCGTGAACTTCGATCACCCGACGTTCGACGCGCTCGAGGCCCCGGCCTACCAGTACAAGGAACTGCTGGGCACCGTCTGGCGCGAGAGCGTCACGGGCCTGATCGACGACGATGAGCGGGCGATGACCCTCTCGTCGCTGCTCCACGTCGAGGACGACGAGCCGGTCGTCTCGAAGCTGGTCGAGCGCTCCGACCTCGAGCTCTCCGAGTGGCTCGATGAGCTGTTCGCCACGATGCTCCCGCCGCTGCTGCACTACCTCTACCGGTACGGGACCGCCTTCTCGCCCCACGGCGAGAACACGATCCTCGTCCTCGAGGATGACCGCCCGTCCCGCCTTGCCGTCAAGGACTTCGTCGACGACGTCAACGTCGCCGAGGCCCCGCTCGAAGAACTGCAGGACCTGCCCGACGACCTCGAGGACGTTCTGCTGTCCGTGCCGCCGGAGGAACTGCGCCTGTTCGTCGTCTACGGGCTGTTCGTGGGCGTCTATCGATATCTCTCGGACCTGCTGGTCCGTCATCACGACTACCCGGAGGAACGGTTCTGGGGGCAGGTCCGGGCCGCGATCGAGGACTACCAGGAGCGGTTCCCCGAGCTCGAGGACCGGTTCGAGCTGTTCGACCTGCTCGAGCCGGCGCTCCCGAAACTGACGCTGAACCGCAACCGAATCGTCGATTTCGGCTACGGCGACCGCCCCGAGCGGCCCCACGCCATCGAGCACGGCACCGTGCCGAACCCGCTGTCCGAAGTCGACCCCGAGCGGTGACCTGAGCGGTCCGCGGCTCGGAGACGGATACGCCTCCCGTCGTTACGGGCGCGACCGCAACGGCGGCGAAGCGAGCCGGAGGGGCGGCCGATCGCGGACGAAGTCCGTCAGGATCTCGCTTCGCGCCCGAATCTCCCGGGGCGCATGGGCGTCCGAGCCCAGCACGAACGCGATATCTCGCTCGACAAACAGCTCGAGGGCCTCGGGATTCGGGTGGAGCCGTCCGAGCCCGCGCCGCGCGCGACCGGCGTTGAGTTCGGGGACGGTCGAGGACGTCGTGAGCGCGTCCGCGACGGCGCGGTAGTGCGCGTCGGTCGTGAGCCCGCGGAGCGGTTCGATGCGCTCGGGCAGATCGACGTGGCCGACGACGTCGAACAGCTCCGACTCGATCGATCGGACGAGCGCCTCGTAGTAGGCGTCGACGACGGCCCGACGCTCCGCGCGGGGCCGATCCGCGACGGTGGCGGCGGCCGTCACGTCGCAGCCCTCGACGAGGTGGACGCTGCCGATCGCGTACTCGAAGTCGGCGTCCTCGAGGAACGCCTCGAGTCGCGCCTCGGTTCCGGGAACGTAGTTGCACTCGACGGCGTCGAAGACGTCGATCGGATACCGCTCGCGCAGTTCGTCGATCTGACGGCGGCGCCGTTCGTACGTCTCGACCAGGTCGAACCGATCGCGACGGCCGTGGTCGTCGTCGACGAGGATGCAGTGGTCCGTGAGGCCGATTCCGTCGTAGCCGGCCGCGACGGCGGCCTCGATCATCGACGCCATCTCGGAGCCGTCCGAAAACCGCGTGTGCGTGTGGAGATCGTACCGCGGGGCCGGGTCGTCGCCGCGCTCGCGGTCCGACCCGCCGGCGCCGTCAGGCCGACGGCTCATTCCGCTCCTCCCCGTCGCCGGCCACGTCGACGAGGCGCTGTCCTTCCAACTTCGGCACCGCGGTGTGGACGTCGATCCGCTTGCTGTACTCGAGCAGGTCGCGAACGCGGATGTCGGCCTTGTCGACGTACTTCGCCAGCTTTCCGGCCTCGATGATCTCCTGGTAGGCGGCGAGCTCCGCCTCGCTCGGCGGATTTCCGTCGAGGTAGCGCCGGATGAGCACGGCCCCGACGGTGTCCTCTGGCGACGGCTTCAGCTTCGATCCCGCGGCGACCGGGATGGTCGGTTTGTCGTCACCGCGCAGGTGGTCGGCGACGGCGGCCGCGTTCGCCGTCGCGCCGACGTAGATATCGATGTCGTCGCCGCCGCGCTTGCGCAGGTCGGTGACCGCGGCGCCGCCGTTCGTCGACGTGATGGCGGTCGGTCGGCCGTCGACGTCGACCTCGTGGACGTAGCTGGGCGAGTTGAAGAAGTCGTACCCCTCCGTCGGCGTGTAGTCGTCGCTGCTGCCGCCGCCGATCTTCGCGTCCGGATGGTCCTCCTGGAACGCGAACTCGTCGCCGCGTTCCTCGGGCACGTGGACGTACTCGGCGCCGGCGTCGAACAGTTCCAGCACGGTCGTCGAGTAGTGGGTCACGTCGATGACGACGTAGTTGGCCGGTTCGGGCTCCTGGGGAAGCTGTCCTCGGGACGGAATCAGCCCGTCGGCGTACTGTGCGTCGATCTCGAGCGGTGGCTGGGAGGCCATACTCCGCCATTCTACGATCCGACCATGAACTCGTATATGTGGTGTACGGACCAAATCCGTGTTAAAAAATAACGTACGTTGAAGGGTAGATAGTCCGCTCAGCTGCCCAAGACGGCGATCGCGACGACGACGGCCAGCGACCCGACGAGGAACGCGACGTCGAACGGACGCACGCGCAGTTCCTCGAGTTGGAGTTCGCGGCTCGCAGAGCCCTGCAGCGACTGCGAGAACCCGCGGGACTCCATCGCTTCGACGGTGACTCGGCTCCGCTTTGCGACGTTGAAGATCATCGGGTAGAACGCGCGTACGGAGAGGCGAAGCAGGTACAGGTAGTGTCGACACCGCCAGAACCCAGGCGACTCGGGGGCGCAACTCCGGAGCCGGAGGGAGTTGACCACGTCGTGGTACTCTTGGAGCAACACCGGCAGCATCCGGTAGCCGTAGGCGATGACGAACGTGAACTGCCGCGGGACGCCGAGGCTGAGCAGCCCGCGGCTGATATCTTTCGGACTCATGCTCGAGAAGACCGCCAGGCTCGCGACCGAAATGATGGTCAGCTTGAACGTGTAGGGAAGCAGCGCCACGACGGCCCCGGCCCCGTCGCCGAGCAGTCCGGCAATGACGGCGTACAGCGCGAGATTCGTGACCGTCCCAAACGCGAGCGTCGCGATCAGGAACTTGCTGACCCGCGAGACGGCCGCGATGATCGAGACGAACGCGAGGAGCCCCGAGAGGATCATCAGATCGAAGAACAGCCACGGAACGACGAGGAACACGGCGTACCACGCGAACAGGACGCGCGGATCGATCCGATTGAGAAACGCCGCGTCGTTGTCGTAGGCCGTCCGGAGCAGATCCGTCTTGATGGAGTCGATCGACGTTCCCTCGCGCAGCGAGTCGAGATACGTCATCGATCCTCCCTCCGCCCGGTCGCGACGGTGGCATCGGCGATCGGGGCGAGTCGGTCCGCCAGTTCGCCAACGCTGAGCGCGGGCGATTGGAAGCCGAGTTCGTCGCTCAGTCGGGCGACCTGTGGCGGGCGCAGGCTCGCTCGCGCGAGCAGTTCGCCGTCGGCGAGGATCGACCGCGGCGAGCCGTCGGCGACGACCGCCCCGTCTTCGAGGACGAGAACTCGATTGGCCCACTCGGCGATCAACTCGAGGTCGTGGGTCGCGATGACGACGGTTTCGATGTGATCCCCCGCGCGATCGATCGTCCGTTTCACTTCCGAACGACTGCCGAGATCGAGGCTCCCGGTCGGCTCGTCCAGCAGAACGATCGACGGCTCCGTCGCCAGCCCGATCGCCAGCGAGACGCGCCGTTGCTGGCCGACGCTGAGCAGCCGGCCGTCCCGGTCTTGCAGCGCGGTCAGGTCCAGAAACGAGAGGACCTCGTCGACCCGTTCCTCGACGCCCTCACGGTCTCGTTCGCGGAGGTAGTAAGCGATGTCGTCCCGAACCGTATCAGCGACGAACATCTCCTCGGGGTTCTGGCGGACGTACACCACGTCTTCGGCCAGCGTCTCCGGAAGAGTACCGTTCGTCTTGACACCGTCGACGGTTACCGTTCCGGACCGTGGCTTCTCAAGGCCAGCGAACAGGCTCATGAGCGTCGATTTCCCCGCTCCATTGGGACCGACGAGCGCGACGCGGTCACCCCGCTCGATCCGGAGCGAGAGCCCGTCGAGGACGTCCGTTCGGCCGGACCGGAGCGACTCGTAGGAGTGTGTGACGTCGTCGACGACGATGCTGGCGCGATCGGCGACGTCGGGATCGTCGTCCGCTGTCGGTCGCTCCTCCGTCTCATCGACGCCGTCGGCGTCGATGTCGACATCGCCCACGAGGGATTCGAACGCCGCGACGCCGTCGCGCAGCGAAACGGGATACCGCTCGCGGTCGCCGAACACGTCCGCGGCCACCTGCGTGACCTGCGGCGGATGGACGCCCCGTTCGCGCAGTTCTTCGAGGTTCGAGAGCGCGTCCACGACCGGCTCCTTCCACTGCACGCGGCCGTCCGCGACCAGCGCCATCGAGTCGCAGTACTCGGCGACGAACTCGGTGTGGTGTTCGATGACGACGACGGTTCTGCCGTCCTCCTCGTTGAGCCGCGCTAACTGTTCGTACGCCTCCCTGGCGTTCGCCGGGTCGAGCTGTGCGGCCGGCTCGTCGACGACGAGCACGTCCGGATCGAGCACCAGCGCGGCCGCGAGCGCGACAAGGTGTTTCTGCCCGCCGCTGAGTTCCCAGATGAACCGGTCTGCAACGTCCTCGAGGTCGAACCGCGAGAGGATTCGATAGGTTCGCTCCCGGTAGTCCTCGAGGCCGTGATTGAGCGGCGCGAACGCCACTTCCTCGAAGACGGTCGGACAGACGAGTTGGTTATCGAAGTCCTGAAAGACGTAGCCGACTCGTTTCGAGAGTTCGGCCACCGACGCCTCGCGGGTGTCGACATCGCCGACCGTCACCGTCCCCTCGAACTCGCCCTCGAAGAAGTGCGGTACGATCCCGTTGAACGTCTTGCACAGCGTCGTCTTGCCGCTGCCGTTGCCGCCGACGACGGCGACGAACTCGCCCGAATCGATCCGGAGGTCGGCGCCGTCTACCACCCGTTCATCCCCGCCGGGGTAGCGGAACGCCAGGTCTTCGACTGTAATCGCCGTCGATGAGTGTCGAGTCATTCGAATTGATCTCTCAGGCTTTCGACTGCGTTCCGAGCATCCAGACGCCGGCCACGACGAGGACGGCGACGGCGACCGGAAGCAGGATGAACAATTGCCCGTAGGTTTCCATAAACTCGGGTTCCCAGACGATGTTGATCGCGCCGCCGGCCTCGCTGAGTGCCGCGAAGGCGAACGCGAGCGGGAATGCGATCAGCACGGCGACGGCCGCTTTCGGGGAGAACCCGCGCCACATCGACGCACCAGCGGTTCCCTCGTAGGGTTCCATCCCTAGCAGCGGCTCGATCTTGCCGTGCAGCCGCGGATAGAGGTACAACGCGGGAATGACGCCGAAGACGACCCCCGTGATCACCATCTGGACGACGAAGTCGACCCCTTCGAGCACGATGATGCTCTCGGGAAGCCCCGGGGTGGCCTCGAGCTCCGCGACGCCGACGTAGAACTTTCCGATATCGACGAACATCGCGAGGAACTCGTTGAGCCCCTCCGCAACGAGGACGACGATCGCGAGCTGGAGCCGGTTCTCCGTATCCTGAAGCAAGAGCGCGGCGAAGTAGAAACAGACCGAGACGAGCAGGAGATCCTCCATCACGCCGAGCCCGTCGAAGTCCCCGAGGAGGATGTCCTCGAAGACGATCTCCCCCATCGGCACCGCGAGCGCCGCCCAGTATGTTCTGAACAGCAACACTAGTACGATCGGAATGAAGATAAAATCGCCAACGCCGAGCTCGAGCGGCCCGACGTCGAACTCCGGAATGATTTCGGTGATTGCGTACTGCAATCCGCTGAGAGACATGACGAGAATGAACACCGTCATATCCTGATGATCGAACGATGGCCAGCCGTTGTCGGTTGTCGTGGACATAATACCGACTGGGTGACTGTGTCCCTTTTAAAAGGATATTTATAATTCTCGTATTTTCACCGAGTGAGACCGATAGAGCGCCACATACCAGTACATATCTGGTTTGACAGTTTGTCGGGGACGACGAATTCCCGATCCGTCCGGCGAATGGGGATCCGTTTCGGGTCGATCGGACTCGAGTACGAACGAGAAAATACACGCCGGAGTCGATTCTCGCGGGCTCGACGCCGTCGATCGGTCAGCCGGTACCGCGCGATGCTGCCGTCGAAATTCCGCTCAGTCCTCGGTCGTCGTCTTCTCGACGTCGAGTTCGCCCTGATAGATCTCCGCGCCGTCCTGGGCGACCTTTTCGGCCAGCACGGCGCACTTTACCCGCATCGGCGAGATGTCGACACCGAGCATGTCGATGACGTCGTCGCGGTTCATCTCCTGGAGTTCCTCGAGGGTCTTCCCGCGGAGCTCCTTCGAGAGCATGCTCGCGGAGGCCTGGCTGATGGCACAGCCGTCGCCCTTGAACGCGACGTGCTCGATCGTCTCCTCGTCGTCGCCGAGCTTGACGTCCATGCGAATCTCGTCGCCACACATCGGGTTCTCGCCGATATGGGTGAACGTCGGATCCTCGAGCTCCCCGTAGTTACGGGGGTTCTTGTAGTGGTCGAGGATCTGCTGTCGGTACATATCCGAGCCCAGTCCCATTGGTAGTCCCGAATAGACGCGAGAGTTGTAAAAGGGTTCCGGGGCCGACGCTACTCGGTATCACGAGCGGGGCGATTACGGTCACAGATGGTCGCTACTCGGCGGACGCGTCGCTGACGTCGATACAGTCCGCCCTCGATGCAGCCATCGACCCCGGGAAACGGTTGGTGGTCGATACCGCTACGGCGATCCCTGGTCAACGGGGGGATTGAGGTAGCAGGCATCGATGACCACGAGCGCGCCGATAGTCACCGCGACGAACATCGCGTGCACTACCGGTAGGCTCAGAACGTGTGCCGCGACCAGTGCAACCGTAAATACGACCGGGACGACCCCCAGCAGGAGGTCGTACCGGCTGGCCTTGGCGAGAACGTCGACCAGGGTCTCGAACGGATCCCGTCGGGGACGGCCGATCGTGTTCTCCTGCATCGTTCTCACCTCGGCACCGCCTAGTACCGTGGCGATTCTCAAAAACCCTACGCGAGTTTGTTGTTGTTTCTGAACTGATGGCTCGAGGACCGATCGGAACGCGACGGCCACGCTCGAGGCGCCCGGATCAGCGCTCGCCGGTCAGTTCGGCGTCGAACTGCGCGACGTACTCGCGGACGAACGCCGCGCGTCGCTCGGCGAGTTCCCGGCCGACGTCGGTGTAGAGTCGCTCGGGCAACGCGAGGATCTTCTCGTGGAGGTGGTTGTACTGCGTGGCCCCGGCGGCCGTCTCGTCGTCGGCAACCGGCACTGCGGGATCGTAAATCGGCTCGCCCAGCGCGCCCCCGTGGGCGAAGGTGCGCGCGATCCCGACCGCGCCGAGCGCGTCGAGGTTGTCCGCATCGCTGACCAGTTTCGCCTCGAGACGCTCGGGTTCGACGGCGTTCGAATAGCGGTGGGCGCGCACGCAGTGGGCGACGGCGTCAATCGTCGCCGGATCGGCGCCGATATCCTCGAGGATGCGACGCGATTCGCGGGCGCCCCACGCCGCGTGATCGTCTATTTCGCCGCTATCTTCCTTCTCGCGGCCGATATCGTGGAGGTACACGGCGAGGGTCACCACCCGCTCGTCGATGCTCCCGCTCTGGTGGCGGTCGATCAGCGTCTCGGCGAGCGTCTCGACGCGCCGGACGTGGTGCCAGTCGTGGGCCGGCGGGGCCGCCTCGAAATAGCTGCGCGCGCGGGTTCGGACTGCCTCGAGCATAGCCGTCGATTTTTCCGAGGGGAAATAAACGCGCCGTCCTCGAGCGGGCGAGGTCACCCACTCCGCGGTCGAGTTCACGGCGCCGACCGGAGCGGCCGACGTCGCGTCGCACCTGTGTCCGGTCACGCCCCCTCGAGCACGGACTTCCGTAGACACGCGGCCGACGCGGGACAGAGTTCGTCGAACTCGGCAGTCTCCCGAATCACGGGCGGTGCGTCGGTCCGTTCGACGTACTCGTAGCCTCGCTCCGCGAAGAACTCGGCCGCGGTCGTCGTCAGCAGGTACAGCGTCTCGACGCCGTCGGCTCGAGCCCGCCGCTCCAGCGCTGCACAGAGGGCCTTGCCGTACCCGTTGCCTCGCGCCGATCGCTCGACGACGACGGACCGGAGCAGCCCGTCGGTGCTGTACCGCTCGAGGCCGCCGATGCCGATTCGCTCGTCTCCGTCATAGCCGACGTAGAACCGCGCGGGTGACGACCGGACGTCCGCCGACGGCAACCCCTCGTCCGACAGCAGGCGCTCGACGTACGGGAGATCGCTCTCGTCGGCCCGCCGAAGCGCGACCGTCACGCTGCTCACGCTCGTGGCACCCACGCGAGTCGACTAATACCTTCGCCGGAGCGCGGCCCAGCCCGGTCAAGCCGACGTGTTACTCCCGGACACGTCGTATCGGAGTTCGACGAGTCCGCTCTCGAACGACGTACACTCGACCGTCTCGAGGGCGCGTTCCGCACCGTCGTCGGTGAAGAGACGGACGCCCTCGCCGAGCAACACCGGAACGACCGTCAGCCGGATCTCGTCGACGAGTCCCTCCCGGAGAAACGACTGCGCGAGCGCCGCGCCGCCGACGAGCCAGCTGCGGTCGTACCGCTCCTCGAGTCTGTCGACCAACTCGTGAAGGTCGCCGGCGACCAGTTCGACGCGGTCGGTCGCGAGCGGGAGGTCTCGGCCCGTGACGACGAACGTTGGTCTCTCGCCGTAGGGCCACTCGTCGAACGACAGAATCTGTTCGTACGTCCGCGAGCCCATGACGAGGCAGTCGACGCCGGCAAAGAACGCCTTAAAACTCCCGTCGGCTCCGTTTTCGCCGTCGCTCGCGTACTCTTCGAGCCACTCGACGCCGCCGTCTTCGGTCGCGATGAAGCCGTCCAGACTGGCGGCGATGTACAGTGTGACGGTCCCTCGAGTCATCGCCGCGTCTAGGTCGTCGACGGCGATAGCTCGCGCGGTCGATCGAGGGCCACAGTTCCTCGAGCAGGCGGTAGAAGACGTGAAACCGAAATCACGGACGATGTTGCGGGGACTGAGAACCGATTACGCGAACAGCTGTCGCGCCTGGCGAGAACTTCGTTCTCGCTGGCCTTCGCTCACTCCGTTCGCGGTAGAATTATGCGAACAGCTGACGCGCGTCGTCGAGCGTCGCGACCAGCTTGTCGACCTCCTCCCGCGTGTTGTGAGACCACCTTTTTACTCTCGGGTCAGCCAGCGGCTGACCGCTCGAGCAAAAAATCTGGACCAAAAAAGACCGCTCACTCCGTTCGCGGTAGAATTATGCGAACAGCTGACGCGCGTCGTCGAGCGCCGCGACCAGCTTGTCGACTTCCTCTCGCGTGTTATAGACGTAGAACGACGCTCGAGTCGAGGCCGGTACGCCGAGCTTGTCGTGAAGCGGCTGGGTACAGTGGTCGCCGGCCCGAACCGCGATCGTGTGGTCGTTCATGATCGAGGCCAGGTCGTGGGCGTGGACGCCCTCGATGTTGAAGCTGACGAGACCGCCGCGGTCGGGCCCCGGCTCGGGACCGTAGATCTCAACGTCGTCCTCGCTCTCGAGTTGCTCGTAGGCGTAGCGGGCGATCTCCTCCTCGTGGGCCTGGATGCGCTCCATGCCGATGTCCTCGAGCCAGTTGATGGCGGCCTCGAGGCCTACGGCTTCGGCGATCTGTGGCGTTCCGGGTTCGAACTTCCAGGGGAGGTCGCCCCACGTGGAGTCCTCGTAGGTGACCTTCCGGATCATGCCGCCGCCGTAGAGGTAGGGCTCCATCTCCTCGAGGAGGTGCTGTTTGCCGTAGAGGACGCCGATCCCGGTGGGACCGGCCATCTTGTGACCGGAGAAGGCGTAGAAGTCGGCGTCGATGGCCTCGACGTCGACAGGGCGGTTAGGGACTGCCTGCGCGCCGTCGATGAAGGAGAGCGCCCCGTGTTCGTGGGCGAGATCCGTGAGTTCGGAGACGGGGTTAACCGTGCCCAGCGTGTTGGAGACGTGGACCGCCGAGACGATGGCGGTGTCGTCGGTGATCAGTTCGCGGGCGTGGTCCATGTCGAGGCGCTGGTCCTCGTCGATCCGGATGTACTTCACGTCGGCGCCGGTTCGCTTGCCGATCTGTTGCCACGTGACCAGCGAGGCGTGGTGTTCCATCTCCGTGAGGACGATCTCGTCGCCGGGGCCGAGTTCGTTCAGGCCCCACGCGTAGGCGATGAGGTTCTCGCCTTCGGTCGTGTTCTTGGTGAAGATGACCTCCTCGCGGCCATCGGCGTTGATGAACTCGGCGACTCGGTCGTGGGCCTCCTCGTACATGATGGAGGCCTCCTGGCTGAGGTGGTGGATCCCCCGGTGGATGTTCGCGTTGGACTCGCGGTAGTAATCGCTCATCGCGTCGACGACCGGATCGGGGGTCTGGGTCGTCGCCGCGTTGTCGAGATAGACGACCTGCTGGCCGTCGAACTCGCGCTCGAGGATGGGGAACTCGTCGCGAATCGCTCCGACGTCGAGCGACTCGAGGTTCTGTTGACTCATTGTCTAACCGGAGGATCCCCAGACAAAACACTCCTTCGGTCGAGGCACTCGAAGCCGTCGTCTGCGACGGACGATGCGCGAAAAACGGGATGCGGGAAGCGGTGGATAGTGGACGGAGTGGTGGGAGTGGTGGGGAGTGGTTTGGGAATGGTGGGTCGGTGGGTGGGTGCCTCGGCAGGGATGTTGTCGAATCGTCCAGTATCCCGCCCTGCCATCTTCGTGTTCTCTTTCGATCGACATATCGATGTTCCCAAACTATGTTGGCTGTCTGTTGGTACGCCGACTCGAGTCCCCGATTGCGGGTGTAGTCGGTCTCGAACGGCCGTTCTGCGGAATGCGTTCAGCGGAGGGCGTTCGATTCCGTCTGAGTTTCCGATCGTGAAGCCGCGGCCCAGCGATTATGTGAACCGTGTGTCTCGAATGCGATGTATGACCGCGATAGAGACGTCCGGCCTGACGAAAACGTACGGCGACCTCGTCGCCGTTGACGACCTCGACCTCTCGGTCGAGGAAGGAGAGGTGTTCGGCTTTCTGGGGCCCAACGGCGCCGGGAAGTCGACGACGATCAACATGCTGCTCGATTTCACCCGTCCGTCCGCGGGCTCGGCGACGGTGCTCGGCTACGACGCGCAGACCGAGGCCGACGCGATCAGTCCCCGGGTCGGTGTCCTCCCCGAGGGGTTCGACATCTACCCGCGCCTCTCGGGGCGCCGGCACGTCGAGTTCGCGATCGAGACCAAGGACGCCGACAACGATCCCGACGCGATCATCGAGCGCGTGGGCCTCTCCGCCGAGGACGCCGATCGGCCCGCAGGCGACTACTCCAAGGGGATGCGCCAGCGCCTCGCGACCGGAATGGCCCTCGTCGGCGACCCCGACCTGTTGATCATGGACGAGCCCTCGAGCGGCCTCGATCCCCACGGCATCCGGGAGATGCAGGACCTGGTTCGCGCCGAGGCCGAGCGCGGAACGACCGTCTTCTTCTCGAGTCACATCCTCCAGCACGTCGAGGCGGTCTGTGACCGCGTCGGGGTGTTGAACAACGGCGAACTCGTCGCCGTCGACACCATCGAGGGGCTCCGCGAGGAGATCGGCGGCGGCGCGACGATGGAACTGACCCTCGTCGAGGCGGCCGCGGGCCTGCGCGAGACCGCCGCATCGGTCGCCGGCATCACCGACGTCGTCGCGTCTGACCACGCCCTCGAGTGTACGGTCACCGATCCGGCCGCGAAAGCGGACCTCGTGATCGCGCTCGACGGTGCGGGGGCGACGATCCAGGACGTGCGGATCGATGACGTCTCGCTCGAGACGCTGTTCACGGCGCTGACGAACGGCGACGAACGCGAGGCGGCGACCGAGACCGAGGCTGCTCCGGCGACCGCGTCGGAGTCGGAGGTGGCCCGATGAGCGGGCACATCGGCACCGTGGCTCGCAAGGAGTTCGAGGACGCCGGGCGCTCGAAACTGCTCTGGTCGCTGATCGGACTGCTCGTCGGGCTGGTCACCATCGGCTACGTCGCCATCTGGTACACGGCCGACGACGTCACCGCGGCGGAGGTGCTCAGCTTCGTCGGCACGCCCCTGCAGGTGATCCTCCCCATCGCGGCGCTGATCGCCGGCTACATGGCCGTCGTCGGGGAGCGACGCTCGGGGAGCATCAAGCTCCTCTTGGGCCTGCCGCCGAACCGGACCGACGTCGTCTTCGGGAAGTTGCTCGGCCGGACGGCCGTCGTCACCGCCGCCGTCGCGCTCGCCTGCCTCGTCTCGCTGGTCCTCGGCGCGGTCCTGTTCGGCTCAGTTCCGTTCGTCGATTGGCTCGGCTTCGCCGCCGTCTCCACGCTGTTCGGGGCGGCCTTCGCCGGACTGGCCGTCGGCACCTCCGCCGCCGTCTCCACGCGGGGTAAGTCGATGGCGATCGTCGTCGGGATCTACATGATTCTCATCGCGCTGTGGGAGCTCATCACGGCCGGTCCCTACTACCTCATCTACGGCGAGGGGCCGCCGGTCGAGGCCGAAACCTGGTACCTCGTCGTCGAGCAGTTCAACCCGATCTTCGCGTACACCAACCTGATCAGCCAGATCGTCGAGGGATCGGTGTTTCCGTTCCAGTTCCAGTACGGCCTCCAGTCGGTCGAGGCCTACGGGATGACGCCCGCCCAGCGCTACCCCGGCGACGCGCCCTTTTACCTCCAAGACGAGTTCGGCGTCGTCGTCCTGCTATGTTGGCTGGTCGTCCCCGTCGCGATCGGCTACCACCGATTCAATCGGGCGGATCTGTAGCGCTCGAGCGCGGCACGGTTCGATCGTGAATCCAGTCAGTATAGCACAGAAAGCGTGCAGTCTCCGCGAGCGAACGAAGTGAGCGAGCGGGCCGACGACTGACCCGGAGCGCGGCGCGAAGCGCCGCCTCAAGGCGAGCGGCCGACCCGCGAGCCAGGGGCGGGAGGAGTGTCCTCGTGAGCGAAAGCGAACGAGGGCTCGGAAGACGCTTCGCGTCTTCCGGTGCTTTTCATCGAATCTGAGCGGGATCGAAGATCCCGCGAGGTCGTCGGCGCTTCGCGCCGACTGCTCGAGGGACCGACGGTCCCTCGCTGTCCAAAAGAACGCGTAGCGTTCTTTGAAGATTTTGCCGAGGGCGCGGCGAAGCCGCGCCCGTGGTTCAAAAGGCGTGAAGCACCTTTCGTCATCAAGCGAGACCGGAGGTCTCGCGGACCTCGCGAATCGAAGATTCGCTCAGTCACGAGAGAGCGTGGCTCTCTCGAACGACAGCACAAAACTTCGCTCTCAGAACTGC
Organism: Haloterrigena salifodinae; assembly: GCF_003977755.1. NCBI lineage: Archaea > Methanobacteriati > Methanobacteriota > Halobacteria > Halobacteriales > Natrialbaceae > Haloterrigena > Haloterrigena salifodinae. The sequence goes on along the minus strand of NZ_RQWN01000003.1, from coordinate 264,547 downwards.
TGCATCCGCAGTAACTGCGCGTGCAGCGTCGATCCGACCTCGAGGACGTTCGCCTCGTCGATAAAGCCCTCTTCGATGGCGAGTTCGACGGCGCGCGTGCCGACGAGGTTGGCGACGGCCGCCCGCGAGAGGCTGTCGACGACGGCGCTCTCGTCGGCGCTCTCGCCGCCGTAGAACTCCTCGGTGACGGTCAGCGAGATGTCGTCGCCCTCGAAGGTTTCGCCGAGGACGTCCTCGTCGCAGACCGCCACGAGCAACCCCTCCTGGGTCTGTCGTTCGTTGACGAGCATTCGTTACTCGAGCCGCCAGTCTTCCTCGTCGCGGTCGGACGCCTGACCGGGATCGGCGATGTCGAACCCGCCCTGTGGGTCCTGTCCGCGCTGGGGCTGGGACTGCGGACCGCCGAGGGAGCCGCCCTGGCCCCGTCCCTGGGACTGGCCGTCCGTGCGTTCCTCCATGACGTGCTGTTCGGCGCGCTCGCGCATCTCGTTTGCCTCCTCGGCGATCTCTTCGGCCTCGTCGTACTCGCCAAGTTCCTCCAGAATCTCGGCCTTCTCCTCGAGGACCTTAGTATTGCGAAGCCCCAGCCGAATGGCGTTGTCGATGCAGTGTAAGGCCTCCTCGGCCAGCCCGCGCTCCGAGAGGAAGAAGGCGCGGTTGAACCAGCCCTCGGCGAACCGCTCGTCGATCTCGACGGCGCGCTCGGCGTGGTCTAGGGCCTGGGAGGTCTCGCCGAACTCCCAGAGCGCGTACGCGAGGTTGGTCTCGGCAGTTGCCGCGTGCTCGCTCGAGTCGTCGATGTTAATGGCCTCGCGATGGGCGCCGATCGCCGCGTCGTACTCCTCGAGTTCAGCGTGGGCGACGCCCTTGTTCACCCACGCCTCCTGCTCTAAGCGCTCGTCCTCGGCGAACTGGGCGGTCCGCTCGAAGGCGTCGGTAGCCTGCTCGTAGCGGTTGATCTGCATGTAGTTCAGGCCGACGTCGAGCAGTTCCTCGGCGTCGACATCGTCCTTGGCGAGGTTCTGGTCGTCGAGCGTGTCGGTGACGACCCGCGAGTCGACGGGGTCAACCTTCCCCGGATCGACGGCCAACTCCGGCGGGTCCAGATCGAACTCCTCGTAGGCGTCGTCGAATCCCTCGCCGTCGGAGAACCGGTGATCGCCCTCGCGATCGCCTTCTCGGTCAGTCATTATCAGAAACTAGCGGCGACGACTGTTAAGGGCTGCGACCTCGGGAGTCTCCGACCGACCGCCGTCGGACGTGTCGAGTGAAAAGAACTATAAAACAATTATTCTTCTAACAATACATGGCTGCAATAACGGTCGAGAACGTCTCGAAGCAGTACGGGACCGTGACGGCGCTCGATCGCGTCGATCTGACGGTCGACGAGGGGGAGGTCTTCGGCTTCCTCGGACCGAACGGCGCGGGCAAGTCGACGCTGATCAACGTGTTCCTCGACTTCGCTCAGCCGGACAACGGGCGGGCGGCGATCTTCGGCCACGACTGTCAGTCGGAGTCCGTCGCGGCCAAGTCCCGCATGGGCGTCCTCCCGGACGGCTACACCGTCTACGACCGACTGACCGGGCGCCAGCACATCGAGTACGCGATCGAGGCCAAGGAGACCGACGTCGAACCGATGGCCGTTCTCGATCGCGTTGGTATCCGCGACGCGGCCGATCAGCGGGCCGGCGGCTACTCGAAGGGGATGGCCCAGCGGCTCGTCCTCGGCATGGCGCTGGTCGGCGAGCCCGACCTGCTCGTCCTCGACGAGCCCACCAGCGGGCTCGATCCCCACGGGATCAAGCAGATCCGAACGGTCATCCGCGAGGAACGCGAGCGCGGCGCGACCGTCTTCTTCTCGAGTCACATCTTAGAGCAGGTCGAGGCGGTCTGCGACCGCGTCGGTATCCTCTACGACGGCGAACTCGTCGCGACGGACACGATCGAGGGGCTGCGCCAGTCGGTCGGCGGCACGACGAAGCTGTTGATCACGGTCGACCGCGCCGAAGCGGGCGTCCTCGAGCGGGTCGAATCGCTCGCGGGCGTCGAGCGCGCCTGGCCGAACCCCGAGGCCGACCGGGTTGAGGTGACCTGCTCGAACGACGCCAAGATGGACGTGCTGATCACGCTCAACGAGGCCGGCGTCGACATCGAGAACTTCCGGACGGAAGAGGCGTCGCTCGAGGAGATGTTCGTCGAGTACACGAGCGGAGCGAGCTGATGTCGTGGACGACGATCGCGCGCCGGGAGTACGCGACGACCGGCGACTCCCGAGCGATCCGATGGTTGCTGTGGGCGCTCGCCGGCGCCTGCGTCCTGAGCGGCTACCTGTTTCCGGTTCTCGGCAGCGAGCCCTACACCACGAAAGCGTTCGCCAGCTTCGGCTTCCTGACCGGGAGCATCGATTACCTCTTGCCGCTGATCGGCGTCTTCCTCGGCTACGGCGCGATCGTCACCGAGCGGACGTCCGGCCAGTTGACGCTGCTGCTGTCGCTGCCGTACAGCCGCCGCGATCTCGTCGTCGGCAAACTCGTCGGGCGCTCGCTCGCGTTCGCGACGACGCTCGTCGCCGCGCTAGCCGTCGCCGGCGCGCTCGTGGTCTATCCCCTCGGCTCGCTCTCGCCAGGTTGGTATCTGGCCTTCGTCGCGCTGACCGTCCTCTACGGCGTGATCTTCGTCGGGATCGCGACCGCGATTTCGATGCTCACACAGTCGAAACACCTCGCGACCGCCGGCGCGTTCGGCGCGTACGGGCTGTTCGTCCTCGTCTGGCGGACCGCTCGCGCGGCCCTGGCGTTCGGCCTCGAGACGGTCGGAGTGATCGACGGCGCGTTGCCCGACCCCGCGTTGTTCCTGTTCGGACTGAACCCGGTAACGCTGTACGATCGGCTGGTGACTGGGTTCTTCGTCGACGGCGGCGCCGGCCCCTACGCGGGATCGAGCGCCTGGTACCTCAGCGAGTGGCTCGCGCTCCCGCTGTTTCTCGCCTGGGTCGTCGTCCCCGTCGCGTTCGGCTACCTGCGATTTCGCAACACAGACCTATGATCGATCGCACACCCTCCGACGGTACGGTTCTCCGAACGCCCTTCGACGGCGGTGATCGCGGATGAACTGGCGGCCGACCGCACGAAAGGATTTCCGGGATTCGATCCGCTCGCGGACGATCTGGATCCTGCTCGTGGTGCTCGTCGGCCTGTTCGTCCTCGGAAGCGCCGTCTTCGGTCCGGACTCCGGAGCGTTCCCGGCGTTCGTCGAGACGGCGTTCGGGAACGTCTACGGGCTGGTACCCCTGATCGGCATCGCGTTGGGCTACAAGGCCGTGCTCTACGAGCGCGAATCGGGAAGTCTCGTCCTCGCGCTGTCGCTGCCCCAGTCGCGCCGAGACTTCGTCGCCGGCAAACTCGTCGGGCGCTCGCTCGTGCTCGGGTTCCCGCTGGTCGCCGGACTGGTCGTCGCCGGCGCGGTCGCAGCCGCGCAGTACGACTCCGCGGCGCCGCTGTCGTATCTGGCCTTCGTCGGCGCAACCGTGCTGTACAGCGTCGCGTTCGTTTCGATCGCGATCGCCTGCTCGATGAGTTTCGAGGCCGATCGCCAGGTTCTCGTCAGGGCGATCGGCCTCTACGTCGCGCTCGATCGGGCCTGGATCTGGCTTGTGGACACGATCGTCTCGGTTCTGTTCCGTTTCAACGCCCCGTCGCCGATCCCCGACTGGGCGGTGGCCCTCCAGTTGGCGTCGCCGAGCGAGGCGTACCGTCACCTCGTCGCCGTCCGCTTCGGGTTCGATTCCACGCAAGCCCACCTCGCTGCGGCGGCACCGTCGGTCGTCAATTCCTGGACTGCGCTGGTCGTTCTATTGGGCTGGATCCTCGGTCCCGTCGCGATCGGCTACCTCCGCTTCAGGGACGCCGACCTCTGACCGCCGGACGATTCGGGTCGCCTGCTGCGACTTCGCTTTCTCCCGGAAGATGTCAGCATAAAAATTTTTATAGGGCGGCCGATTAGTATCGGGTGGCATGTCCCCGCCAAACCGCCCCCGATCGACAGCGACGCCCTCCGCGTCGACGGACCGCTCCCGAACCGATCGCCTCTGCTCCCGGCGCACGTTCATCGCCGCCGGGAGCGCGACCGCGCTGGCCTCGCTCGCCGGCTGTTCGGCGGTCGCCGACTTCCTCGCCGACATGGCGCTCAAGGAAGTGAACGTCTTCAACGGCGCCGACGAGTCGGTCAGCGGAACGATCGAGGTTGTCGACCCCAACGACGAGAGCGTCCTCGAGGAGACGTTCGATCTCAAGGCTACCTCCGAAAACGAGGACTCCGACGAGAGCACCGAGGCGACGGCCCAGTACGACGACGTCTGGACCGATACCGGCGACTACGAGGTCACGGTCGCGCTCGACGATCCCCTCGAGGAGGGAACTACCGACGACTCGAGCGACGACTCCGGAAACGAGACGAACGAGACGAACGAATCCGACTCGACGGCCAACGAGGAGTTGGCAAATGAGTCCGTCGAGGACGGCGGCGTCGAGCCTGACGGCGCCAACGAAACCGACGGGAACGACACCGCCAACGAGACGGACTCTGACGACCCGTCACAGAGCGGCCCGAGCAAGACCGACACCGTGTCGATCGACGATACCGACGAGCAGAGCCTCGTGATCGGCATCGCGCAGGACGGGCCGGACGATCTGATCAGCTACCACGTAATCAAGGACTTCAGCGACCTCGAGGGCGAGTTCGAGTGATCGGTCCCGGACCGTCGACTGAATAGCCCAACTCGTTTTTCTCCGCGTCGACGGCGACGAGCGCCGCGCCGACGGCGTCGCTCGGCACACGATTCAATAGCCTGCCGACCGGACGCCCGATATGCGACTGTTCGTCAGCGTCGACCTCCCCGACGACCTCGCGGCGTCGGTCGCCGACCTGCAAGCCGAGTTCGAGGACGCCAGCGGGCTAAACTTCACGGATCCCGAGCAGGCCCATGTCACGCTGAAGTTCCTCGGCGATGTGGACGAGGACCGACTGCCCGCCCTCGAGCGAGAGTTCGAGGCTGCGGTCGCGGACGCCGACGTCGATCCCTTCACGGTCCGCTACGGCGGCCTCGGCGTCTTCCCGAGCCTCGACTACATTAACGTGGTCTGGTTCGGTACCGAAACGGGTGGCGAGGAACTCACGCGGCTCCACGAGGCGATCGAGGAGCGAACGACGGCGATGGGATTCGAAGCGGAGTCCCACGACTTCACGCCCCACGTCACGCTCGCGCGGATGGAACACGCCGGCGGCAAGGACCTGGTTCAAGAACTCGTCCGCGAGCGCGATCCAACGATCGGTGAGACGACGGTCGAGGAGGTGCGCCTGACCGAGAGCACCCTCACCGATTCGGGGCCAGTGTACTCGACGGTCGAGTCGTTCCCCCTCGAGTAGCCGGCCGTCGATAGCGGCCGCGTCGGTCCGGCGAGATAGTGTGTTGCCCCGCTACGAGAGTCGCTATGCGGGCCGGAACCGGCCGCTCGGCGAATGCAAGGTCGACATCGATACCGACGCCCGGCGTAGCGAGCGGACACGATGGTCGAGATCGCCGTCGATTGCTCGTGACTCCGTCGCTTCCGACCGGACTCGACGACGTGGCCGCAAGCGGGCGCGTCGCCTCGCGCCGAGAAGTGCTGGCCGCCGTTGGCGGCGCGGCCGGCGTCTCGTGGTCTCGAGCCGACGCTCGAGCGGTCGCCGACGCCGCCGAGACGCCGTTTCGGATCCGCGTTTACTCCGGTCCGCTCCCGTTGCGGCTCCGACTGCCAAACGCCGTCGCCGGATCGGGCGGCTGGCCGCCGGCGCTGCGGGACGCGACGGCGGCCGTCGAGGACGCCGTCGCGCAGGTTCTCGACTACGCCCGCGAGCGATCGCGGCTCGAGTCCCTCGAGATCACCGTCGAGCGCGCCGGATCGATTCGACCCTCCCGTTCGGCGGTACAGCGCCCGTCCGACGTCGTCCTTCCCTCGCTCGAGACGGTCCTCGACGGGTTCCACCGTCGGCTTCGGGAACGCGACGCGCTGACGGGCTCGACCTGCCACCTGCTGCTGCGGTGGGAGCCGCTGAACTACCGGGTCGGATACGGCGGGACGCTGTCGCCGAACGCGCACGTCGGCGACGACGCCGAGGGGAGCCCCGGCGACGCGCTGACGGTGGCGAACGTCGGCGCCAGCGAGATCTGGGATTCTCGGGCCGTCACGCGAAACATGGCGATCCACGAGACGCTGCACACGTTCCTCTCGAGCGACGTCGCCGAGGCGGTCGGCGGCTCGCTGTGCGATCACAACCTCGGGGAAGCGATCCGGACCGACGACGAGACGCTGCGCGTGTCCCCGATGGCGTCCGCCTACGCCGGTCGGGAGGAAATCGGCGCCGGCACCCGGTTCCACGGTACCGGCTGCTACGATCACGAGGCGTTCCACCGGCACGACGGCACCGACGGCGTCGAGAACTGGTCGTACACGACCGACCTGAGCGAGGCGACGCTCGAGGGCATAACGCGCTATCTCGAGCGGGCTGTGGGGCCATAACCGCCGGCGACGGCGCCGTCGGCCCGCGTCGCGAAGATGGACAAGATTTTAAGCCACCGCGGGCTACGTTCGGCTACTATGGGTAAGAAATCGAAGGGCAAGAAGAAGCGTCTTGCCAAACTCGAGAACCAGAACAGCCGCGTGCCGGCCTGGGTCATGATGAAGACTGACATGGAAGTCCAGCGCAACCCCAAGCGACGCAACTGGCGGCGCAACGACACTGACGAGTAACGATGAGTGCAAGTGATTTCGAGGAACGCGTCGTTACCGTTCCGCTGCGTGACGTCAAGAAGGGGGCCAACCACGAGGCTGCCGACTACGCGATGCGGCTGATCCGCGAACACCTCGCGAAACACTTCGCGGTCGACGAGGACGCCATCCGTCTGGACCCCTCGATCAACGAGGAAGTCTGGTCGAACGGTCGCTCCAACCCGCCGCGAAAGCTGCGCGTCCGCGCAGCCCGCTTCGACGAAGAGGGTGAGGCCGTCGTCGAGGCCGAGGTCGCCGACTAAACTTGCAACGCCTCGCCTTCGCCGGGTCGGCGTACGTCGGCGTCTTCGCCCGCGCGACCGACTCGTGCGTACTCGTTCGCCCGGACGTCGACGACGACGTCGTCGCCGACCTGACCGACGAACTCGAGGTGCCCGCGGTGCAGACGACCGTCGGCGGTTCCTCGACGGTCGGCGCCCTAGCCACGGGTAACGAGAACGGGCTGCTCGTCAGCGCCCGCGTCCTCGAGTACGAGCGCGAGGCGCTCGAGGAGGCGGTCGACGTGCCCGTCGCGGAGCTGCCAGGGAACATCAACGCCGCCGGAAACGTCGTGCTCGCCAACGACTACGGCGCGTACGTCCACCCCGACCTCCCGCGAGAGACGGTCCAGATCGTCGAAGATACCCTCGAGGTCCCCGTCGAACGCGGCGACCTCGCGGGCGTTCGAACGGTCGGGACCGCCGCGGTCGCGACGAACTCCGGGGTGCTCTGTCACCCCAAGGCGACCGATGAGGAACTGGACGTCTTAGAGGAGACGCTCGATGTCCGGGCCGACGTCGGCACCGTCAACTACGGCGCGCCGCTGGTCGGCTCAGGGCTGATCGCCAACGAATCCGGCTACATCGTCGGCGAGGACACAACCGGACCGGAACTGGGCCGGATCGAGGACGCGCTCGGCTATCTGGACTAACTGGCCGTTCGGCCGACGGTTCTCGACGCGACGGTTCATTCTCGTTTCGACACGATAGGGTGCGAATAATTTTATCGCGAGCGATGTTTCTTCCGAGTAGGGAATGTCGATTCGGAATCGGTATCGTCGGTTCGAGGCGGTTTTAGAACGGAATCGATTCCTATACTACGGTCTCCAGTTTTCGGTTCTGGTCGCCGTCCGCGTCTGCTACGCCGCGCTCGGAGCGGAACCGATCGGTGAGGGCCTCCGACAGGGCGTCGTGTTCGCGACGGCGTTCGTACTCACGACTGCCGTACTGAGAAGCGTTCTCGACTGAGAACCCGGCGCGTCGCGGCTACCGCCGTTCGAATCGGTGGCGAACGACCTCGCTGTCGTCGTCCCACTCGAAGTTCTCGTGGGTGTGCTCGAGCATTCGTCGATACCCCTCGAGGTCGTCCATCCCCTCGGCTCGGGCGTCTTCGTCGGTCAGTTCCCCCAGCCGGCGCTCGGTCACGTCGGTTACCTCGAAGGTCGTGCCGTCGATGGTGAACGTGTCGCCTTCGTCAGCGTACTGGTGGCCGCGGTGGATCTGTGTGACATCGCCCTCGAGGGCCTGATTTCGCATTCGCTCGCTTGGCAGCAGGTCGTCGGGCTCGAGTTCGCTCATGGGAACCCGTACGACGTCGTCCGCAAAACCGTTTGGCACCGGCCGACTGGCCGCTCGCTGCGACGGCCGCCGCGAACGGCGATCGACTCCGATGGAAAGGAACATTCTTCCGACTGCCTGCCGGAGTCATACCCATGAGTCGGTTTACGGTTACCGGCCGGGTCGTCGATTACGACGGTTTCGCGGCGTGCGAAACCGCGGCCGTGACCGAAAACGAGAGCGTCGGTTGCGAACGCGTTCTCTCTCGACTCGAGAGTCGATGCGGTCCGAAGCAGATGCAGATCGAACTCGAGGATATTACCCAACAATGAGTCAGCAACAACTACAGCAGCTGTCCCAGGAGATTCAGGAGATCGAAGAACAGATCGAGGCACTCGAACAGAGCGTCGAGGGCGTCCAGCAACAGAAAACCGAGTCCGACGAGGCCATCGAGGCCCTCGAGACGCTGGACACGGACTCGACGGTGCAGGTGCCCATCGGCGGCGGCGCCTACCTTCGAGCCACCATCGAGGACATCGACGAAGTGATCGTCGAACTCGGCGCCGACTACGCCGCGGAATTCGAGGAGGACGACGCCGTCGACGCCCTCGAGAGCAAGAAGGAGAACCTCGACGACCGGATCGACGAGATCAACAGCGAGATCGCCGAACTCGAGACCGAGAGCGAGGAGCTCGAGCAGCAGGCCCAGCAGCTTCAGCAGCAGGCGATGCAACAGCAGATGCAGCAGATGGGCCAGGGTCAACAGCCCGACGAGTAACGACGGGACCCCTTTCCCACCATGTTTGACAACCTGAAGGAGAAACTCGGGAGCTTCCGGAAAGACGCCGAAGAAGCCGCCGAAGAGAACGTCGAGGAAGTCGACGAGGACGAACTCGAGGAGGCGCAAGCCGAGGAGATCGAAGCCGAGTCCGAGCCGGCGGCCGACGCGGCCGAGGCCCGCGAAGACGACGCGACGACTCCGGACGCTCCTGATACCACCGGTGAACCGGTCGACGAGCCCGAGAGCGAACTCGAGGCCGAGACGGCGGCGCCGAACGAGACGGCGGCGGCCAGCGCCGAACCGGAGGCCGACGAGCCGGAACCCGCGTCGACCCCTGACGCGGCTGAGGCGGCCGACGCGGCCGAGACAGCCGGCGCGGCTGAGACGGACGATCCGTCGGCTGCGGAGCCGGAACCTGAGGTCGACTCCGAACCCGAACCCGAGACTGAGGCGGAGTCGGTGCCCGAAGCCGACGAAGAGGAGAGCTCCGGATTCGACCTCAAGGGAATCATCAAACGGGGCAGCGAGGCCGACGAGGAGACGGACGAGGCCGAGGACGAACCGGCTGCCGACGTCAAGCCGGACGACGGCGCCGAGACCGAACTCGAGGCTGAGACGGCCGACGCAGCCGAGGCCGACGCGCTCGAGGACGAGGAGGAAGACGCGGACGCAGACGCGGAAGCCGACGCCGACGAGGAGTCGTCCTCGACCGGATTCGGTACCAAGGCCCGCTCGCTCGTCAAGGGGAAGTTCGTCATCGAGGAGGAAGACCTCGAGGCCCCCCTGCACGAACTCGAGATGGCGTTGCTCTCGAGCGACGTGGAGATGGGCGTCACCGAGGAGATCCTCGACAACCTGCGCGACGAACTGGTCGGGGAAACCCGGTCGTTCACAACCTCGACGGGCGACGTGATCGAGGAGGCGCTGCGCGATGCGATCTACGACGTGATCAGCGTCGGCCAGTTCGATTTCGACGAGCGCATCGCCGCCGCGGAGAAGCCGGTCACCATCGTCTTCACTGGCGTCAACGGCGTCGGGAAGACGACGTCGATCGCGAAGCTGAGCCGCTACTTCGAGGAGCGGGGCTACTCGACGGTGACGGCCAACGGCGACACCTACCGCGCCGGAGCCAACGAGCAGATCGAGCAACACGCCGAGGCGCTCGGTACGAAGCTCATCACTCACGAACAGGGCGGCGACCCCGCCGCCGTGCTCTACGACGGCGTCGAGTACGCCGAGGCCAACGACATCGACATCGTGCTCGGCGACACCGCGGGTCGGCTCCACACCAACGAGGGGCTGATGGATCAACTCGAGAAGATCGATCGCGTCGTCGGCCCGGACATGACGCTGTTCGTCGACGAGGCCGTCGCCGGACAGGACGCCGTCAACCGCGCCCGCGAGTTCAACGAGGCCGCCGAGATCGACGGAGCGATCCTGACGAAAGCCGACGCCGACTCCAACGGCGGCGCGGCGATCTCGATCGCACACGTCACCGGGAAGCCGATCCTGTTCCTCGGTGTCGGTCAGGGGTACGACGACATCGACCCGTTCGACCCCGACGAGATGGTCGATCGCTTGCTCGAGGACGACGAATAGCGATCGAACGGCGTCCCGGCGTCGATTCCGGCTACGTCGCGGTCGCAACTCGTCGATTCTCTCTCGAGTCGCGGACCTACGAACCGTCATTCGACGGGAATACGAAACTTACATATAATATCTGCCTGACACCAATGTATGCGCAAACCCCGTTCCCGCCGCGCCCTTCTCACATCGATGGTGGGGCTGTCTCTGGGGGCTGCAGGCTGTTTCGAAGGCGATCTCACGAACTCGGAGTCCGAGGAGTCGCTCGATTCCGGCGTCGTCCCGGCCGACGAGTTCGACTGCGACGACGTCGATCGGCCTGACCCGTCCCCGCCCATCCGCGACGGAGCTCTCGAACCCGCGACGTATCCGACCCCGCCGGACCCGCTGCTCGAGTCGGCCGGCGAGTACGTCCGCGATTTCGAAGCGGCGTACCAGCACAACGCCTTTGTCGAGAAGTATGGATCAGAGACCGCTGGGTTCGAGTTCGACCTCGAGGCGAGGGACGTGAAACCGGTCGATGCGGAGTCCGACCGCGAGGCGAAACTGGTCTCGCTCGTCTACGATCTGGCGACCAAAATACGACGGACGCCCGAGGAATCCGAGCGGTCCATCCGCGTCACCTACTACGTCGACGACCAGATTGTCCTCCGGGCTCGCTACGCTGGCCTCGCCGACGAGCCGACGTTCGAGCCCGACCCGCGGAGCGCGGGCGACCCCGTCGCCTGTTTCCACTGAGACGGCCGCTCAATTACCGGAAAATACTGCATGCATCGGTGACGACCTTCGCTCGAGCCGACTGATCTGACAGCGTTACCGTCCGCTCGGAGGGGGTCTCTCGACTGCGGAGAGAACCGCGGCTTCCGAAGCAGGCAATATTTTCTTGTTCGGACGACCCTCGTCATGATTCGCCCCTTTGCAGGGTGGTATAGGGCTAGGGTGTTACTACCCGCTAAACGATGGTCCTTCACGATAGTGTGACCGCGCTGGCTACTGGCAGCGCTCGCCAGCGGTGGTCTCTATGAATACGACGGAGCAATACAAACAGAACAAGCACCCGCTCGACGTTATCGACGACGTCTACGACTACGCCGACGAGGAACTCTCCTTCGAGGAGATCGAGGAGCGCGCCGGCGGCGGCGAGTGGGAGCGCCTGAAGTGGGCCGGCATGTACGCCCAGAAGCAGGAGGGCTACTTCATGATCCGGACCAAGGTTCCGGGCGGCAAGCTCACGCCCGAACAGGCCGAGGTCATCGGCGAGGTTACCGACGACTACGCCGTCGCTCCCGAGGAGTACGGCGGCGAAGAGCAGAACGAACTCTGGGGCGACGCCTACCTCGACATCACGACCCGCCAGGATATCCAGAAACACTGGATCCGCGTCGAGGACGTGCCCGAGATGTGGGAGCGCTACGACGAGGTCGGCCTAACGACTGTTCAGGGCTGCGGTGACTCCGCCCGGAACGTCCTCGGCTGCCCCGCGGCTGGACTCGACGACCACGAGTGTTTCAATGCACAACCGGTTATCGAGGCTGTCTCGGATTTCTTTACCGAGAACCGCGAGTACGCCAACCTCCCGCGGAAGTTCAAGATCACGATCACCGGCTGCGCACACGACTGCGCGCAGTCCCAGATCAACGACGTCGGTCTCGTCCCCGCGAAAAAGGAGATCGACGGCGAGTACCTCTACGGTTTCCACGCTCGCGTCGGCGGCGGCCTCTCCGACGGCCCACGGATGGGCTCGGAGCTCGACGTCTTCATTCGACCCGAGGAAGCCGTCGAGTTCTGCCGCGCCGTCGCCCAGACGTTCAAGGAACTCGGCGACCGCAACAACCGCGGCGTCTGCCGCATGCGCTACCTCGTCGAGCAGATGGGCCCCGAGAAGTTCGAGGAGGCCGTCCGCGACCGCTGTACGATCGACCTGCCCACTGGCGGCGAGAACCTGACCGTCGGCTACCAGGGCGACCACGTTGGCGTCCACGAACAGAAGCAGGATGGACTCAACTACGTCGGCTTCAACGTGATCGCCGGCCGCATGGGCGGCGACGAGTTCGCCGAGGCCGCCCGCGCCGCCGAGAAGTACGGGACCGAAGACGCCTCCGTGCGTCTGGCGACCGATCAGAACTTCCTGATCACCCACATCCCCGACGAGAACGTCGAGGACCTGCTGGCGGAGCCGTTCGCCCAGGAGTACAGCCCCGATCCGGGGCCGTTCTCCCGCGGCGCGGTCGGCTGTACGGGCAACGAGTTCTGTAACTACGCTATCATCGAGACCAAGAAGCGCACCAAGCGCTGGGCCCGCGAACTCGACGAGCGCATCGACGTCCCCGACGACATCGAGGCCATCCGGATGCACATGTCCGGCTGCTCGGCCTCCTGTGCTCAGCCCCAGATCGCCGACATCGGCTTCCGCGGCGAGACGGTCAAACTCGAGGATGAGAACAGCACCAACGCCGAGGGCGACAACATCGTCGAAGGCATGGACTTCGGACTCGGCGGATCGCTCGGCGCCGACAACGAGTTCCTCGACTGGGTCGAGAACGCCGTCCCCGCCCAGTCCGTGATTCCGGCGCTCGAGCAGCTGTTCGAGGCCTATAGTGAGGGCCGCGACGACGGCGAGAAGTTCTACGAGTGGACTCGCCGCATCGACAACGAGCGCCTCCGACAGATCATGCAAGGGGCCGACGCGCCGGTTGCACGAGGTGTTGCCCATGGGGACTAATGGCTCCGACGACACCGAGGAACGCGTCTTCCCGACCGTTCCCGAGTCGAATACGGACGACGACGAAGCGGTCATGTTCCCCGAGACGGGCGGCGCCGCGCCGCGCTCTCGAGAGGGAACCGAGCACGCTCGAGACGGCGCCATCGCCACGGACGGTGGCGAGAGTGCCGAGGGTGAGAGTTGCTCGCCCGACACCTGCACCTGCGGCGAGAAGACGGCCGAACCGGCCGCGTCCGCAGACTCGGCCGACGACAAGCGCGTCGCCACCGACGGGGCCGGCGCCGCCAACGTCGACGAGATGGGCGAACTCGGCGAGCTCGAGTTCACCGAGCCGGCCGAGAACGTCAGCCAGGACGTCTACGACGACGCTCCCGACACCCGCGTCGGGATTCCGGACGGCGTCGACCTCGAGACGCCGGAGTACTCGATCCGGTCGCAGATGAACGACATCGAGACGCCCGACGAGAAGACCTGGTTCATGGAGCTGGACGAGGCCGTCATCGACGAAGGCCGCTGTATCCAGTGTGGGACCTGCGTCGCCGCCTGCCCGTCCGATTCGATCGGCGTCGGCGACGACGACCTGCCGGAACTGGTCAAGATGTGTACCGGCTGTTCGCTCTGTTGGGACTTCTGTCCCCGCGGCGGGATGCGCTACGAGCGCCAGTGGAAGATCACCGGCGGCGAGGACAACGTCAAGGGCGCCGGTGATCCGATCACGGAGTTCTCCGCGAAGGTCGAGGACGACTGGACCGACGGCGCCCAGGACGGCGGCGTCGTCACCGGCGTCCTCTCGACGCTCCTCGAGGAGGGCGAGATCGATGGCGCCCTCGTCGCGACCGAGAGCGAAGAGGAAGAGTGGAAGGCCGAGAGCTTCCTCGCGACGACCACCGAGGAGCTCATCGAGAACGCCGGCACCGTCTACAACCAGACGCTCGCGCTCGGCAACCTCGACCTGAAACAGTGGGAGCACAAGCTCCCCGACAAGGACTGGGACGACCTCTCGCTGGCCATCGTCGGTACGCCGTGTGAGATCGAGGGCATCCGCGCCCTGCAGGACTTCGAGTGGGACTACCAGGCCCAGAACGAGGGCATCCGCGCGGTCGACTACACGATCGCGCTGATGTGTACGAAGAACTTCAACTACCACAGCCTCATGGGCGAACAGCTCGAGGAAAAGCGCGGCATCTCCCCGTCGGAGATCGGCAAGATGGACGTCCTCAACGGGAAGATGATGGTCTACGACCACGACGGCGAGATGATCGTCGAGGAGGACATCGAGAACTTCCACGACGCCGCGCTCAAGGGCTGCGACGAGTGTGCCGACTTCACCGGCTTCTGTTCGGACATCACTGTCGGCTCCGTCGGCTCTTCCGACGAGTACTCGAGTGTCATCATCCGGACCGATCAGGGAATGAAGGCCTGGGAAATGACCGAGCCGAAACTCGACTACCACGATCTCGAGGACCGCTCGGCGGTCGGCAAGCTCCAGGGCTGGGACAAGAAGAAGGCCTTCGAGAGCCTCGAGCGTCCCTTCGACCCCGACGCGCCCCGGTTTATCGATTACACCGACCACGCCGAGAACTACGGCACCGCGCTGAACCCGCACGACCAGGGTCACTGAGCTGAGTCGGTTCGCGTCGGTTTCTTTTCCGTTCGTTCGGTTCACACCTCGATCGCGTACGCCGTCACGTCGCCCGATTCGTCGACGGTCACCGAGACGGACTGACCCCTCGGCTCGAAGAGGTTTCTCACCACCTCGGCCGGGTCGGGAGCGATCTCGGCCGGGAACAGGAGCTCTACCGTCCCGTCGACGTCCGAGCCGCGCCGTTCGGCGGTCGTCTGCACGACCGCCCCGTCGTCGACGTGGACCGTCACCGCGAGGGCCGGCCTGTCCGCGACCGTCGTTTCGGTCTCGAAGCTGACGGCCCGGACGCCGTCGCCACGCTTGAACGCGCGCGGGTTCTCGGTCGGCACCGCCTCGTCGTGTTCGGCGTCGAGATACCGCTCGAGTCGGGCGACGTACTCGGCCTCGAGTACAGTTTCTACGAGCCGTCCCGCGTTCTCGTCGTCCAGTTTCGTCAGCCGCGCCTGCTCGTCCATGTTCGCTACGAGACGAGCTCCGCGGAACAGAAACGACCTCGTAACCCGTGACTCGAGCCGAAGCAAGCCGATACCAATTAGTGTACCCTCGGCGTAGCGGCGGTCATGTCACGGGGAATCGGTGTCCTCCCGCAGATCCAAGAACTCGTCCCCGAGTGGGCGGCGTTGCTGGTCGCCCTCCTGACCCAGCTGGGGGACGTCTGGTTTCTGGTCCTCCTCGTCGGGGTCGTCTACTGGCTTCGGCCGGACGACCGCGAGGACGCCGCCGTCCTCGTCGGGCTGATGCTGGCCGGCTTCTCGCTGGTGACCGCCCTGAAATACGCCTTCGCTCTTCCCCGACCCGGCCAACCGCTCGCCGAACTCGAGGCGCTGGGACCGCTGGCCCGGTCGCTGTACGAGGCGACGGGGACCGCCGACGGCTACGGGTTCCCGAGCGGACACGCCGTCCTGACGACGGTCGTCTACGGCGGCCTCGCCCGGCGGCTCTCGATCGGCACGGCCCGCCAGCGGGCCGCCGCGGCGGCGACGGTCGTCTCGCTCGTTTCCGCCTCGCGGATCGCGCTGGGCGTCCACTATCTCGTCGACGTCGTCGCCGGGGTCGCCGTCGGCGTGACGTTCTTGGTGGTCGCGAACCGGCTGACGGCCCGCTACCCGACCGACCAGCAGACGGTCGCGTTCGCGATCGCCGTCGCGGTCGGCGTCGTCGCGCTCGCGACGAGCGGCGCCGCGATCGACGCCGTCCTGATCTTCGTCGCCACGCTTGTCGTGTTCGGCGGGTTGCAGTTCGTACGCGGCGGTCGCGACCGGTCGTCCGCTCGAGGGTGACTGACGGCCCGAATTTTTGTCACAGCACGACGCCGGACTGCAGTACCGCGATTAACACGGTGAGTACCGGGATCGCCAGCAGCGTCGTCAGGAACACGCACGTCGAGACGTACTCTGAGACGAGCACCCCGTCGGAGCGGACGCCGCCGGCGAACTCGATGACGAGGATCAGCGGCGTCACCGCGGCCGGCATCGCGGTCTCGAGGACGAACACGCGCGCGACGGTCTGATTCTCGAAGCCGACCAGGAGCGCGATGCCGAGACCGATCAGCGGTGCGATGACCATCTTGAGCGCCGTCGCGGACCAGGCGCGGGAGACCGTCGAGGCGGTGTCGGTGCGCGCGAGCTGGATGCCGAGGATGAGCAGCATGAGCGGGATCGAGGCGTCGCCGACGAGTTGCAGCGTCTCCATCGCCGCCGTGTCGGCGGACGGTACCAGATCCAGCGCCCGGGCGACCAGCGCGGCGACGACCGCGTAGGCCAGCGGGATGTAGAACACCCGGCGAACCCCCTCGAGTCCGGCGGAGCCGCTGCTCCGGGAGGCGATGTAGACGCCGAGGGTGTACATCAGCACCGACTGGATCGAGAGGTAGAGGACAGCCGTCTCCCGCCCGACGTCGCCGAACGCGAAGTCGGAGACGGGGATCCCGAAGTTCCCCGAGTTGGTGAAGATTGCGACGAGGACCAGGGCGCTCAATGCCGGCTCGCGCTCGCCGGTGGCGCGGCCGATCAGTTCGGCGAGGCCCCACATCGCCGCGGTAAAGAGGAGGACGCCGACCGTCACTCGCGCGAGCGTTGCTGCGGCGAGTTTCGTGACGGCGAGACTGTGAAACACCAGCGCGGGCGCAAGCACGTAGACGACGGCCGTGTTCAACGGCTCCGGATCGATCTGCTTGATGGTCGCCAGAACGTAGCCGACCCCCGCGATCGCGACGATCGGTCCGATCGCCGAGGCGAAGATGCCGAGCAGGTCGGCCATCGGTCAGCGCTCACCTTCCCCGCGAGACGGTCGGCTCGAGGGACGCGTTGTCCTCACAGTCGTGTCCTGCATCACGGCTATGATACTCTCAGTGCTTGGTATGGACGTTACGGTCGGAGCACTGACTGCTCCTTCCGGCGTTGCGACCCCTTCGTCCTTTAAGTGGTTCTGGTCACAAGGTAGAGCTATGACGGGAGAACGCGGTTCTTCGAAGTTCACTTTCGCGTAGTCGCTACTATCGTTTGCTCGGCAGCCAGCCCGGTGAACGCGGACTGGATTTAAGTACTTCTCGTCACAAGGTGAAGATACGACGGGAAGCTGTCGTTCTCGAGGCACTCAACTGACCAGCCCCGGGTCTCGGCGCCGCCGGTTTCAGGGGACTTATCTCTCGAGTCGGTAAGAGACGACCGTATGACTGCCGACGCGCGGATTCGAGTCGCAACGCCGGACGACGCCGCCGCGGTCCGCGATATCTACGCTCCCTTCTGCGAGTCGACGGCGGTCACGTTCGAGGAGTCGCCACCCACCGAGGCCGAGGTGGCCGACCGAATCGCGTCGACTCTCGAGACGTATCCGTGGCTCGTCTGCGAGGTCGACGGCGCGGTCGTCGGCTACGCCTACGCGAGCCGGCTACGAAAGCGGCGGGCCTACCAGTGGACGGTCGAACTCTCCGTTTACGTCGCCGACGACACCCGTCGGTCGGGCGTCGGCCGCTCGCTCTACGAATCGCTGTTCGCGGTTCTCGAGCGCCAGGGCGTCCGCGACGCCTACGCCGTGACGACGGTCCCCAACCCCGAGACCGAGCGGTTCCACGAGCGGCTGGGATTCGAGCGCTGCGTCGACTTCCCGGCGATCGGGTACACCGAAGGCGAGTGGCGCGACGTCGCCTGGTGGCGACGCGGGATCGCCGAGAAGACGGCCGATCCGGAGCCGATCACGCCGCTGCCCGCGCTCCGGGATCGACTCGACGAGACCGATTGGAACACGCTGGTTCGGACCGGCGAAATCTGAACGCAGTGAAGGTCTCGGTACGGCGAGCGGGGAACGGATGTGACCCGAGAGGGCGTCCTCGAGTCCTGAGCGCCGCTCCCGGATCGGAGTCGCGCGGTCCGAGCGCCCGTGCGCGGGAACCACAGTCGCTTAGTGGATCTGTCACGCCAGTTCCTCCCATGGATCCATCGGAGTACGGCATCTACCTCGTCACCCAGCAGTCGATCTCGGGCGACCGTTCGACGGTCGACGTCGTCCGAGACGCCATCGCGGGCGGCGTCGACGTCGTCCAACTGCGCGAGAAGGACACCGACGCCCGCTGGCGGTACGAACTGGGCCTCGAGTTGCGTGAACTGACCGCCGAGGCGGACGTAGACCTGATCGTCAACGATCGCGTCGACGTCGCCGAGGCGATCGACGCCGACGGCGTCCACGTCGGCCAGTCGGACCTCCCAGTGGGCGTCGCGCGGGACCTGCTCGGTCCTGAGGCGATCGTCGGCTGCTCGACGGCGACGGTCGAGGAGGCCCTCGAGGCCGAGGCCGCAGGGGCGGACTACCTCGGCGTCGGAACCGTCTACGGGACGACCTCGAAGGACGTCGACCGGTACAAGAACGGTGTCGGCCCGGAGCGGATCGCGGAGATCGTCGACGCGGTCTCGATTCCGGTCGTCGGCATCGGCGGCGTCACGGCCGACAACGCGGGCCCGGTCGTCGAGGCCGGCGCGACCGGCGTGGCCGTCATCTCCGAGATCGCCGCGGCCGACGATCCGCGGGCCGCGACCGCGGCGCTCGCGGACGCCGTCGAAACTGCGAAGGGAGTCGGGGACGCATCGGTAGCCGATGAGTGATTTACTACCCGATGGTATTACCGGCGACGAGCTCGCGGACTCGCTGCGCGCGATCGACCGGGGGTCGCCGCTCGTCCAACACCTGACCAACGAAGTGACGATGAACGACGTGGCCAACCTCACCCTCCACTGGGATGCGCTCCCGGTGATGGCCGACTCGCCGGGCGACGCCGGCGAGATGGCCGCCGGCGCCGCCGCGATCCTGCTCAACACCGGACAGGTGCCCGAGGGGAAAGTCGAGGCCATGCACGGTGCCGGGGCGACCGCCGCCGAGCGCGACATCCCGGTCGTGCTCGACCCCGTCGGCGTCGGGGCCACGCCTACGCGGGAGGCGGTCGCCGAGGCACTGCTCGAGGACCTGGACTTTTCGATCATCAAGGGCAACTACGGCGAGATCAGCGCGCTCGCGGGCGTCGAAGCCGAGGTGAAGGGCGTCGAGTCAGTCGGTGAGTACGACGAGATCGAGGACGCGGCCCGGTCGCTGGCGGACTCGACGGACGCGACGGTCGTCGCCTCGGGCGTCGAGGACGTCGTCGCGACCGGCGACAGCGCGGTCCGGCTCGCGGCCGGCCACGAACGGCTCTCCGAGGTCGTCGGCACGGGCTGCATGCTCGGGGCCACGCTCGCGGCCTTCCGCGGCGCCGTCGATGACGCGCCGACGGCCGCCGTCCACGGCGCGCTCGCCTTCGGCATCGCCGGCGAACGCGCGGCCGAGATGCCTCATGAGGGGCCAGCCAGCTTCCGGACGAACTTCCACGACGCCGTCGCTGGCTTCGATCCGGAGACGGCGGCCGAACTGGACCTCGCAGGGCGACTCGAGCGCGTCGACTGACGACGGTTTTCGAGAGGGGCCACCTCGCGGGAGCGATTGAAACCGTTTTAACCGCCCCGGGTGAACGTCATCGTATGGCACGAGAAAACCTCGAAGACGCAGCAGCGACGCTCCGAGACGCCGCGGACGCCACCTCCGACGACGAGACCCGTGAGCGCCTCGAGAATCAGGCCGACGAGTTCGCCACCCTCGCCGAGGCCGATCGCGGCCCCGACCACGGCAAACTGGCCCGTCACGAGCACATCCTCTCCGATATCGCCGACGAAGAAGGCGGCGAGGTCGCCGACCAGGTCGCCGACGCCCTCGAGTCGGTCCGGGCGTTCCGGGAGACGGTCGAAGGCGTCTGAACGCGCTCGAAACAGCGCGGAACTACTTGTTTTGCGGCCAGTACCCGGTCACGATCAGCGTCCGGTCGCGATCAGCAGACGGGCTTGGGATTCGCGCCCATCGCCTCGAGGCTCTCGACGTACTCGTCGTAGGCGGCCTCGATCGCCCCGTCGGCGGCCTCGTGGGCGCGCTCGCGGTCGTCTTCGTCCTCGCAGACGTCCTCGAGGAGGTCCGTCGCGCGCTCGAGCTGGGCGTCCAGATCGTCGCCGAACTCGCGGAAGACGCTCGCGGTCTGGGGGTCGGCGTCGCCGACGAAGTAGCCGACGACCTGGTCCTTCGAGCGCTGGCTCGCGAGGATCCGGCCGACGAAGGCGCCGACGCGCTCGACGGTCGACTCGAGGCCGCGCAGGTACTCGTGGAGCGCGGGCACTTCCTGCGGTTCGTACGCTTCGTCACCGAGGTGGTCGAGGACGGTCTCGTAGTGACCTTGCTCCTCCTCGGCGGTGGTCTCGAAGGCCTCGCGGGCCGCCTCGTGGCTCTCGTCGTCGGCCCACTCGAGGAACGTCTGCCAGGCGGCGTGTTCGGCGTTGGCGGTCGCCCGGAGGACGGGTTCGGTGTCGATGTCGCCGTCGGTGTCGGCGTACAGCGACTTCGAGGACCCGAGTCGGGAGAGCGCGGTCTGGTTGTCCTCCTCAACGGCTTCGACGAACGCCTCGGCAGCTGTCATACCGGCCCCTTCGACGGGCCTCGAGTTAGGTCTGTCGCGATAGCGCTTGCGGCTCGTCGGGGCGCGGTCGAGAGCCGATCGGGGGAGTAGCCGGCCCATTCCGACTATCAGCCGCCGGTTAATACTGCCGTTCCTGACGATAGCCGAGCTATAACAATCACCCTATATCGAATTTCCTCGATCGGAATGAAACGACGAGTGTATCTCGCGACGGCCGGTGCGACGCTGTTCGCCGGTTGTTCCGCCCTGAGCGGCTCGGAGACCGACGAAGAAAACGGCGACGAGAACGGGAACGAAACCGGCGACGAGAACGGATCGTCGGACCCGATCAACGAGGATCCGGGCTCATTCGACGAGTTCGAGGACCTCTCGAAGTGGACGGTGATGGAGGGCTCGATGAGCGCCGACAAGGAGCGCACGCACGTCGGCTCCCAGTCCGCCCGAATGGACGCCGGCGAGTCCGACACGCGCGTCATGATCAAACGCGAGTTCGACTCGCCGCGCGACCTCTCCGACGAACTCCCCGCGCTGGCGTTCGCGAGCGATCGCGAGGTCAATCCAGTCATCCAGCTCTCGGACACCGACGGCAACCGACTACTGCTCCAGTGTGCGGTCGAGGCCGACGGCTCGTTCGCCCGTCACGACCTCGGTTACAAGAAGACCGTCGGCGACCCGGACCTGAGTTCGATCGCTCACACCAAGGTCTCGTTCTGGGCCGGCGACCGAGAGATGTCCCTGTGGGTCGACGACTACCACTTCGTCAAGCGACCCGACACCGGGAAAGTGCTGCTCGAGTTCCCCGACGGGTCGGCCGCCGTCGAGGCCGCCTCGGCGCTCGCGGAGCACGACCTCCCCGCGACCGCGTTCGTCCGCACCGACTACGTGGGCGGGTCCGGCTACCCCTCGGTGGACGAGCTCGAGTCGCTCCAGGAGGACGGCTGGACGATCGCCAGCGAGGGCGCGACCGGCACCGATCTCACCGCGCTCGACGCGGAGAGTCAGAAAGCCGAGATCACCAGCGCCGCCTCGTGGCTCGAGGACCACGGGTTCGACGCCGAGTACTTCTCGTACCCGCTCAACCGGTACGACGACACCACCCTCGAACTGGTCGCGGAGCACCACGACCTCGGGTTCGTCGGCGGCTTCCCCGGCCATGGCTACGTGACCAACCCCGCCATGGTGCCCCGCGCGACCAACCCCGACGCCGAGGAGGCCGAGACGCTCCTCGAGTGGACCGCCGACCAGCGGACGATCACGACGATCTCGTTCCGCGAACTCGAGAACCTCGACGCGACGCTCGAACTGGTCGCCGACCTCAAATCGAACGGCGATCTCGAGGTCATCACGCCTGCGGACCTCGCGTCGGACTACCTGCACGAATAACGTCGTATTCCGGCAGTAGACCGGTCGTTTTTTCTCGCAGTTATCGTCCGCGAGCGACGGCGATTGCGATTGCAGCGGCCGGGTCGTTTGACGTGCCGATCGGTCGGTATTTCACGGATGAGCGGAAAAGGAGGCCCATGAAAATCCGACGGCCGCGACGCCCACGCCAGTTCCGCTGGGCCGACTCGGCACAGCAGACCGTCGGCGGCTTCCTGCTCGCCGGTCCGTTCGTCGTGACCGAGGAGGTCTGGACCCTCGCGGGTAGCATGAGCGCGGTCCAGGCGGTGCTGACGATCGTCGTCGTCTCGGCGATCGGCTACGGTGCGCTGTACACGGCCGATACGACTCGCGATCCGGACGTCGAACAGGAGGTCGCCGGCGTGCCGATCCGCTTTATCTCGCTGTTGCTCGTCTCGTTCGGGTCGGTACTGATCCTCGCGCTCCTATTTAATGCGCCCGCCACGTTGATTCAGGAGCCCGGAACGACGGTCGACGTAGCGTGGACGACGCTCAAGGCCGTCAGCATCGGCTCCGTGTTCAGCATCGTCGGCGCCGCGACGGCGGACAGCGTTTTCTCGAAGTAGTCGGTCCGCGTAGCCGGTTTTTCGGTTCGTCGCCGACTGGGACGATAGCGCGGTCGCTACTCGAGTCGGAGAAAAACGGAAAATCGGAGTTCGTTACGCGTCGCTCAGTTGCCCTTTTCGATGGGCGCGTTGACCAGGTTGCCCCACTCGGTCCAGGAGCCGTCGTAGTTGACGGCGTCGTCGTAGCCGAGCAGTTCGTGCAGGGCGAACCAGGCGACGGAGGATCGCTCGCCGATGCGGCAGTAGGCGACGGTCGTCTCGTCGCCGGTGATACCTTCCTCGCCGTAGAGCTCCTCGAGCTCGTCGCGGTCCTTGAAGGTACCGTCGTCGTTGGTGACGGCTGCCCACGAGATGTTGCTGGCGCCGGGGATGTGGCCGCCGCGCTGGGCGGTCTCCTGGAGTCCCGGGGGCGCGAGGACCTCGCCGGAGTACTCCTCGGGCGAGCGAACGTCGACGAGCGGAACGCCGCGCTCGATCGCGTTCTCGACGTCCTCTCGGTAGGCGCGGATGCTCTCGCGCGGGCCGGCCGCGTCGTACTCGGTCTCAGAGAAGTCGGGCTCCTCGTCGGTGGTCGTGTAGTCGTTCTCGAGCCAGTACTCGCGGCCGCCGTCGAGAAGCTTGACGTCGTCGTGGCCGTAGTACTTGAACTGCCAGTAGGCGTAGGCGGCGAACCAGTTGGAGTTGTCGCCGTAGAGGACGACCGTGTCGTCCTCGCTGATGCCGTGACTGCCGAGCAGTTCCTCGAAGTCCTCCTTCTCGAGGATGTCTCGCTGGGTCTGATCCTGGAGCTGGGTCTCCCAGTTGAACCCGATCGCACCGGGGGCGTGCTCTTCCTCGTAGGCTTCCGTGTCGACGTCGACTTCGACCAGTCGGAGGTCGGAGTCGTCGTCCTGGAAGTCGTCGAGGCGCTCCTCGACCCAGTCGGCGGACACGAGTACGTCGTTGGCGTAGTCGGTTGCCATACACGCCCGTTCAACGGCGACACACAAAGGGACTACTTAACCGGTTAATTCGGACACCGATCGACTGTGGCGGAAATACTTGCCACCACTTTGCGCGCCCGCGCCGTTCGTCTCCGTCCACAGCCGTTGAAAGAAGCTGAAGGGCGGTAATTTCGGCGAACGCGCCAAGTTAGCGATACGTTTCCTCGGCTGACACCAGCAATAGTTGCCACTGTCCCGGTATCCTATCGTTCACGTCCAAACCGGTGCGTTCTCGGAGCTTCGCTTCTAGTGACCGCGTAATGAACGACTCCGTCGTCACGCCGGACTGGCTCGCAGCGCACCGGGAGGATCCGCAGGTACGAATCGTCGACGTCAGGGACGCCTGGGAGTACGACGGCATCGGTCACGTTCCCGGTGCCGTCAGCATCCCGTTCGACAGCTACCGCGACGAGAGCGACGTCGACCGCGGGACCCTCCCCGGCGCCGAGGCCTTTGCCGACCTTCTTTCCGAGGCCGGCATCACACCCGAGAACACGATCGTCGCCTACGACGACACTCACGGCGTCTTCGCCGCCCGATTCGTGCTCACGGCCCTCGAGTACGGACACGATGACGTGCGCCTGCTCGACGGGGATTACAGCGCCTGGAACCAGGAGTACGAGACCTCGAGCGAGGTCCCCGACGTCGAGTCGACCGAGTACGACCCCGATCCGCTGGCGCCCGAGGAGAGCCCGCTGGTCGACTACGACGCCGTCGAGGCGGCCCTCGAGCGCGGCGCGCTGTTCGTCGACACGCGCGAGGCCCACGAGTTCGAGGAGACCCGCCTGCCCGGCGCGGTCCGGTTCGACTGGCGCGAGGTCGTCGACGACGAGACGCGCCGACTGAAACCCGCGGACGAACTCGAGGAACTGCTGGCCGAGTACGGGATCACGCCCGACCGCGAGATCGTGCTCTACTGCAACACCGCCCGGCGGATCAGCCACACCTACGTCGTGCTTCGGGCGCTTGGCTACGAGAACGTCTCCTTCTACGAGGGGAGTCTGACGGAGTGGGTGGCGAACGACGGGGAGGTAGAGAGCGGCGAGGCCGAGTGAAACGAGGCCTCGAGAAAGCGAGCGGGGAACGAACGTGACCCGCGAGCAGGCGAGGTCGAGTGAGCGAAGCGAACTCGACCTCGAGACGGAGCGGGGAGGCGTAGCCGACCCGCGGAGCGCGGCGAAGCCGAGACCGATGCGCTCCTCGAGAAACGCTCGAGTCGAATCGATCAGCAGATTCCGTTCGCGTTGGGCCGGCTGCTGCCACCTGGTTGACGGCCCGTTCTAGGAGCGGCATACGGTACCGTTCGCTCTGACTATTACTCATTGATTCGTCCGGTTAGCGCTACGGACGAAACCGGTCGACTATCGCGATACTCGCATCGAATGCGGTTATTGTAGATCATCCAACAGTAACTGGCCGCTTACCGGGCTGCAAGGCCTCTATTACAAGGGCCGATATTCTCGGTTGATCGGGTATGTGCGGCATCGTTGGTGCGTACGGGTGGACCCACGACGAGACGCTCTCGTCGATGCTCGACTGGATCGAACATCGCGGCCCCGACGAAGAGGGGTCGTATCTCGACCGCGACGCGGGACTCATGATGGGGGCGCGCCGCCTCTCGATCGTCGACCTCGAGGGCGGCTCCCAACCGAAGTGGAACGAGGACGAGACGGTCGGCGTGGTCTTCAACGGCGAGATCTACAACCACGGCGAGTTGCGCGACCGACTCTCCCGCGAGGGCCACCAGTTCGAGAGCGAGTGCGACACCGAAGTCCTGGTCCACCTCTGGGAGGAGTACGGCGAGGAGATGGTCTCCCGTCTCGAGGGCATGTTCGCGTTCTCCATCTGGGACCGCGAGGCGGAGACCGTCTTCCTCGCTCGCGACCGGTTCGGTATCAAGCCGCTGTACTTCGGGACGAACGACCGGGGGTACGTCTGGGGGAGCGAACTCCCGGCGCTGCTGATCGGCGGCGTCAACCGGACGATCGATCCCGCGGCCGTCTACAACCACTTCTCGCTCGAGTACACGCCGGCGCCCCAGACCCTGCTGGAGGACGTCTGGAAGGTTGAACCGGGGCAGTCGGTGACGATCACCGACGACGGCGTCGAGACACGGAAGTACTGGGACCTGCTTGACCTCGAGACCGGGACGCGAACGACGTCGATGGCGGCGGCGGCCGACCGACTGCGGACCCTGCTCGAACGCTCCGTCGAGAAGCGCCTGATGGCGGACGTGCCGGTCGGGGCGTTCCTCTCGGGCGGGCTGGACTCCTCCGCCGTCACCGGGATCGCCTCGCAACTGAAGGACGAGCCCTTGAAGACCTATTCCGTCTCGTTCACCGACGACCGCCTCGACGAGAGCGACGAGGCACGACTCGTCGCGGACCACTTCGGCACCGACCACACCGAAGTCCCTATCGACCTCTCGTCGATGGACCTGTTCGGCGAGATGATGCAGTACCTCGGCGAGCCGACGGGCCACCTGCAGATGCTACCGATGTACGCCCTCTCCGAGCGGGCCAGCCAGGACGTCAAGGTCGCGCTGGCCGGTGAGGGCGCCGACGAACTGTTCGCGGGCTATCCCTGGTACCAGCACGTCCCCGAACACAAGCGTAAGGTCGACTTCATGCCGGAGTTCACCCACGACGTCGCCGGTGCCGTCGCGCAGGTGGCGCCGGTCGGGAACAAACACCTCCGGTACTTCTCCGGGCTGAAGAACAACGAGGAAATGCTGCTCAACCACGTCTGTGGCTTCACGACCTTCCGGCCCGAACCGGACGAGTTCCTCCGGACGGGGGAGTCCGCCGCGACCTCCGGCCTGCGGGCGAACGTCGGCGAGGTCACCGCGGAGGTCGCGGATCCGTCCTTAGAGCAGCACATGTCGACCTACGAGACGGGCTACACGCTGCCCGACTACCACCTCTACAAGGCCGACCACATGAGCATGGCCCAGTCGCTCGAGCTTCGCGTCCCCTTCCTCTCGACGGAGATGGTCGAGTTCGCCCACTCGCTGCCGGCCGAACTCAAGGTCAACGACGACGACGTCAAACGAGTACTCAAGACCGCCGTTAGCGACCTCCTCCCCGATCAGATCCTCGAGCGCGAGAAGATGGGAATGCGCCCGCCCGTCGAGGACTGGTTCGAGGAGGAACACGACTCGATCGAGACCTGGTTCACGCGGGAGAAACTCCGACAGACGCCGTACGTCGACGCGAACCGAGCCACGGCGCTCCGGGACGCCCACCGCCGCGGCGAGGAGTCGGTCGGTCGAACGCTCTGGATGATCCTCACCTACGTCGCCTGGTACCACTCCTTCATCGACGAGCAGAACGCGGTCGTCTAACACCGTCGTTGCGTCGCTCGTCGTCCCCGTCGCTGCGCCGTTCGGCTCGAGCCGCGGCGGTCACGAGTCTCGAGCCGCCGGAAGCGTGAACCGGAACGTCGCCCCTTCGTCGGGTTCGGTGTCGACCCGGATCTCGCCGCCGTGGCGCTCGACGATGCGTCGGCAGAGTGCCAGACCGATCCCCGTCCCGTCGTGTTCTTCGTGGCTGTGCAGGCGTTCGAACACCTCGAAGATCCGCTCCTGATCGTCGGGATCGATGCCGATGCCCTCGTCGCTGACCGAAATCTCCCACTCGTCGCCGCGACGCTCGGCACTTATTTGGACCCGCGGCGGGCCGTCGCTGTACTCGACGGCGTTCGAGAGGAGATTCTGGAACACCTGCCGCAACTGGCCGGGATCTCCCTCGACGCGGGGCAGCGACTCGCTCGAGATAACCGCGTCGGTCTCCTCGAACCTGAGTTCCAGATCGCTCCGTACGTCCTCGAGGACGGCGTCGAGGTCGACCGATTGGAAGGGATTCCCTCGCGTTTCGACGCGGGAGTACGCGAGCAACCCGTCGATCATGTCTCGCATGCGCTCGGCGCCGTCGACGGCGAACTCGATGAACTCCTCGGCGTCGTCGTCGAGTTCGTCACCGTACCGTCGATCGATCAGCGACAGGTAGTTCGTGACCATCCGGAGCGGTTCCTGAAGGTCGTGGCTGGCGGTGTAGGCGAACTGTTCGAGCCGCTCGTTCGATTCCTCGAGTTCCCGCTCGTACCGGCGGCGCTCGAGTTCGGCGCTCACCCAGTTGCCGAGCAGCTCGACGAAGGTGACCTCCCAGTCGGAGAACTCCTCGGTTCTGGCGTCCAGATCGTAGAAGCAGAACGTCCCGTAGACCTCGTCATCGACGGAGACCGGCGTCCCGAGATAACAGGAGATCCCCCACTCGGCGTTGCCCGCGCGATCGGCCAGCTCCGGCGCGTCTTCGTCGACGTCCTCGAGGACGAGCGTTCGCTCGGTACTGACGACTCGTTCGCAGTTGGTCGCATCGAGCGGAGCGGTGTCTCCCGCCTCGAGATCGGCGTCCGGCGGCGCGTCGATGGCCTCGAAGATGTATTCGTTGGCGTCTTCGTGGACGCACGACAGCGCCGCGTACTCCGTGCCGATCGTCCGTCGAACGACGCCCAGCAGCGCCTCGAGCTGGTCGTCGAACGGTCGCTCCGGGTCCGCGATGACCTCGTAGGCGTCCCTGAGCGCACGTTCGCGCTCCCGGGTCCCTCTTTCTCGACCGTTGCGGTCGCTCACCTCGCGCACGCAGACCGTGATCCCCGTCTCCGAGGGGTGTATGCGGCCCTCGAGTCTCGCGCCGAAGGGCGGGGAGAACGCGTCGAAGGAGACCGGTTCCTGCGTCTCGAACGAGCGCTCGAACGCTCGTCGGGACGACTCGAACGCGTCGGCGTAGTCGTCCCAGACGACCGTCCCGAGCAGTTCGCTCTCGGACCGCTCGAGCAGTCGCTCGGCTCGGTCGTTCAGAAAGGAGAACCGCCACTCTTCGTCGAGTGCGAACACGGCGTCGGCGATCCGCTCGTAGGCAGCGGACGCGTCGCCGTCGTGCGGTTCCGTCGGTTCTGATCGGTCGCCCATCTGTGGCTAGAACGCGATGATCCCGTATAAGCTACCCGTCACTGACGTCCCGCCAGTCCGGCGCCGTCGAGAATTCGCTCGAGGAGAGGTCGTCGAACGCGGCGTAGACGACCTCGGTGAGCGCCGGGTGGACGTGAACGGGCTCGGCGATGTCGTCGACGGTTCCCCCGCCGTCCATCGCGGTGACGACCTCCTGGATCAGCGTCGAGGCCTGCGGGCCGACGATGTGACTGCCCAGAATCTCGCCGTCGGGCGCTGCGAGCACCTTTACGAACCCGTCGTCGGCGTTCATAATCATCCCAAGCGGCGCGGCGTCGAAGGGGACCGTCGTCGACTCGTACTCCCGACCGTTGTCCTTGAGTTCGCCCTCCGTTCGACCCACGCTGGCGACCTGCGGCTCGGTGAAGACGGCGTGGGGCATCGCGCCGTAATCGACCGCCCGGTCGGCGTCTTCGAGGAGGTTCGCCGAAACGGTCTTCGCCTCGTAGTCCGCCGCGTGTTTGAACGGTTGCTCGCCGACGATATCGCCCAGCGCCCAGACGCCGTCGCAGGTCGTCTCGAGCCGGTCGTCGACGACGACGTACTCGCCGTCGTCGGTCTCGACGCCGGTCGCCTCGAGGTTCAGCGTGTCCGTGTTCGGTCGTCGTCCCGTCGCGAGCAGCAGGTCGTCGGCCTCAAGGTCGACGCTGTCGCCGTCACCGTCACCACCGTCCTCGCTCGGTTCGGCGGTTACGACGACGCCCGAATCGTTCTCCCTGATTTGGGCCGCCTCGTAGCCGGTGTAGACATCGCAGTAGCGCTCGAGCGACTCCGTCACGACCTCGCCGACCGCCTCGTCCTCCCGCGGAACGAGGCCCTCGCTGCGCCCGACGATAGAAACGTCCGTTCCTACCGCGGCGAAGAAGTAGCCCAGTTCGGCGCCGATGTAGCCACCGCCGACGACAACCAGCGAATCGGGCTGTTTGTCCAGGAAGAGCGCGTCATCGCTCGTGAGGAAATCCACGTCCTCGAGACCGTCGATCGGCGGGATCATCGGTCGACTCCCGACTGCGAGGACGACGCTGTCACCCCGGACCTCGGCGTCGCCGCCGTCGTTCAGATCGACCTCGAGCGTCCGCTCGTCGACGAACCGGCCCTCGCCGCGGTAGAGCGCGACGTTCTCGGCCTCCTCGAGGCTCGCTTTCTGGTGGTCGGCCTTCTCGTAGACCGTGTCGTGGATCGCCGCCGTCATCTCGTCGTAGTCGACGCCCTCGAGCACGGCCTCGACCCCGAATGACTCGGCGCGGCGGGCCGACTCCGCGATATCTGCGCGGTGGATCAGCGCCTTCGAGGGGACACAGCCCCGCGTGATACAGGCGCCGCCGAGCGGGCCGCGCTCGATCACGGCCGCCTCGAGGCCCCGTTCAGCGGCCGCCGTCGCGACCTGACTGCCCGAACCGCCGCCGATCACGACCAGATCGTACTCGTCCATACGTGTGTCGACCACGGATGCAGGCGTAAAACCGAGCCCTGCGACTCGAGGGCATCCGTCCCTCGGAGCCGTTGTGCGCGATTGAACCGGCCGCGAACGTCACGCCCTCGACCGTGAGTTCGCGGACGATCGCCCGCAGCACGGGCACGAGCCGGTTTCGGTGAGCGTTCGTGCTTCCCGGAGAAGTCCTGGAGCGTATCAGTAGATATAATGCGGTTTCTTTATCCAGAACATCGTCTGAACTGAATCAGATAATTCACTACGTACGGATGCGAATGTATCAGTGAACCGGAGCGGTTAGCGACCACTGGCCTGATCGCCACGCAGCGTGAGACAGGTACTGGAAAGGCGGGCCACCAGCCGATCCTCCTCGTCATGGATGTCGCATTCAACGAGTCCAACGGTCCGACCTCCCGAAACAACGCGTCCTGTCGCCGTTAGCGTCGCGTCCCATACTGGACGGAGGTAATTCACCTTCAGTTCCAGCGTTGTGAACGACTCGTCTGATTCGAGCGTGCTTGCGTACGCGTACCCCATTGCCGCATCTCCCACGTCACAGAGGACTCCACCGTGGAGCGTCCCCATCGGATTGGCGTGCTGCGGGCCAGCCTCGAACGTCATCACCGCCTCACCGTCGCCGACGTCGGCCACGTCGAACCCGATTAGTTCCGCGATGGGCGGGTTGGTCTCCGTCGGCTTTGTCATCGGTGAGCGCATCTCACTATCTCGGTTCGTGTACATCTCGATAGAGTCTCGCTGTCGGGCGTACTCTTCGGCGAGGGATGCGAGTGATTCGGATGCTGTCGTGCCGTTCTCGTCATCCAGTCGTTCGTATACGTCGGCAGGCAATTCGACCGTCACCGAGTGGGTGTCAGCGTTGTGCACACCGATGGGATTGTTCAGATGGGAGGTAACTCTATGGTTGCGTATGCGCAACTCTCTGCGCTCTCCATCTGGAATAGCGCGAAAGCTGTTTGAATACTCGGCGTTTGATATTGCGTATGCGCGAATATATCTTCGCCGCCGAGTACAAGCGCGGGGCCGACCCGTTAATGGATGTGTTCATCGACAATCAGGACCTCGTCGGTCGGGCACTGCGCGTCTCAGTATCCGACGCGGGGTTGTGGCGCGTCGACCGATTCACCGGTCCGAGCGAAGCGTTGGAGCGCTTGGAAGCGGTCGTGACCGACCCCACAGTGTGCAACGAATGTCTCGGAGTGCATCCGAACTGTAGCTACGAGAGCGAGTACGAGGTGGTTGAGGACGGCTCCGAGAGTCGCCTCGTCTACGCGTACACCACCGGCGGACGCTACTGTCACTCCGTCCCGCACCTCGTTGCTCGGACGCTCGGCGAAGGGCCACTATTCGATGCTCGGCGACGTGGGAACGTCTACGAGTGGCGCGTTCTCCTCCCCGGGGAGGCTGCTGGCGGGGAAGTATTCGACCGTCTCCAAGATGGACTGCCTGATGGCGTCAACCTGTCGCTGAAACAGGTCGGGACACCGTCGTCATGGTCGACAGTCGATGTCCCGACGTCGACGCTCTCGCACGACCAGCGCCGTGCAATCGAGATGGCCATCGATCTCGGCTACTACGAGATGCCACGAGCCGCCTCGCTCGGCGAGGTAGCGGATGCCCTCGATATTCCGAAGTCGACGCTCCGGTACCGGCTCCGTCGCGCAGAGCAATGGATGACTGAACAGGTCTTCAATGAGAGTCAGTTGCCTGCGGCCAGTACCAACCGAGTCAGTCCCGAGTGATACACACACCACCTATACTGAACACGATTTTCACGAACCACACTGAATAAAGAAACCGTATTACCATCCACTGGTATAGGAAATATGATGATTATGCCCGCGTGCGGGACGCGTCGTCACCGCGGGCTTCCGGCGGTCGTCGTTACTGCGAGCTACTGGCGTGCCCTCGACCCTGTTTTCGGCCGCGTCGTCCGACGATCCTGATCGGCGCCGTTCCCGCGAGTCCGTGCGCGCCGTCCTCGCTTCGCTCCCACTCGAGGCGGGCGGTCGATTCGTCGCCGTCGAACCCGGCGTCGGGGGCTGGGAACAGCAACAGGAGATCGTCCCGTCCGTCGCCGTTCATGTCGACCGCGTGGCCGCCGTGCATCGGTCGCGCGCCGTCGCCGCCTTCCACGACGTCGGGGGCACCGAACCGGTACCGGACGTCCTCGCTCGTCGGATCGAACTCGTCGGTCCGCAGGACGGCGACCGGGATCACGCCGCAACTGTTCGGGTTGATCGGCGCTCGCTCGGTGCCCGGCTTGACGTCGATCTCGAGATCGGTCGGGAAGTGCGCGGCGGCCTGGCCGCCGAGCGTCGCGATACCGAGGGCCGTCGCCGCCAGCCCCGTTCCGCCTCGAAGCACGCGCCGGCGCGCCATCGCCGAGTCGGTCGTCGAGTCGCTTCCGCGCGGTGAATCGGATCGTGTCTGGTCCATGCGACAATAGACTCGTTCACCGCAGGGGGGGATAGTTACTCTGGTGCGTCTATCGAAAGAATTGCTGTGCGCGGAGAACGGTTCTTATTGTCGACGCTATGTGTGTTGGTGCTGGTTGGCAACACGATTCCACTGACGACCCTATCCGGCTATCACTGCCACACTTACAGCCAATCGTCGCCTGTATCGTCGTCCGTCGCCTCCCGATAGGATCGCACCGCTTCCGCGAGGTTCCGGACGGCTTCCTCCGGCGTCTGGCCCTGGCTCGAGACGCCGGTGACCTCGTCGTCGGCGATGTGGAGGCCGTGTTCGGTTTCGCGCATCGTGACGTCGGCGTCCTCGAGCGCCTCGTACTCGCTGGGATCGGCGTCCGCGTCGGAACTCATACGCGGACGTTGTTCCGGTCGGGTGAAATACTCACCGACGCCGCCTCGGGTTCGTCTCGTATCGACCGTGATCTCGTCTCGGGATTCCGTTCGCGCCGTGTAGAGTAGAAAAAGCCTTTAACGCCATCGCCCCGTAGACTGAGCAAATGGTACTCGACGATCTCGGGAGTTCTCTGCGGGGCACCTTAGATAAACTCCGCGGGAAGTCACGCATCAGCGAGGAGGACATCGAGGAGATCGTCAAGGAGATTCAGCGCTCCTTGCTCTCCGCCGACGTCGACGTCTCGCTCGTGATGGAGCTGTCGGACAACATCAAGGAGCGAGCGCTCGAGGAAGAACCGCCGGCCGGGACGCCGGCGCGGGACTTCGTCCTCCGCATCGTCTACGAGGAACTGGTCGATCTCATCGGCGACTCCACCGAGTTGCCCCTCGAGGAACAGACCATCCTGCTCGCGGGGCTGCAGGGGTCCGGTAAGACTACCTCCGCCGCGAAGATGGCGTGGTGGTTCTCGACGAAGGGACTCCGGCCCGCCGTGATCCAGACCGACACCTTCCGCCCCGGCGCCTACGAGCAGGCAAAGGAGATGACCCAGCGCGCGGAGGTCGACTTCTACGGCAACCCGGACAACGACGATCCCGTCGAAATCGCCCGCAAGGGCCTCGAGGAGACCAGCGAGGCCGACGTCCACATCGTGGACACGGCGGGTCGCCACGCGCTCGAGGACGAACTGATCGACGAGATCGAAGAGATCGAGGACGTCGCCGACCCCGACACGTCGCTGCTCGTCCTCGACGCGGCGATCGGGCAGGGTGCGAAGGATCAGGCCCAGCAGTTCGACGAGTCGATCGGGATCGACGGCGTCGTCATCACGAAGATCGACGGGACCGCGAAGGGTGGCGGCGCCCTGACCGCAGTCGACCAGACCGATTCGTCGATCGCGTTCCTCGGGACCGGCGAGGAAGTCCAGGACATCGAGCGCTTCGAGCCCGACGGCTTCATCTCGCGGCTGCTCGGTATGGGCGATCTCGGCCAGCTCGCCGAGCGCGTCGAGCGCGCCATGGAGCAGACCGAGATGGAAGAAGAGGACTGGGACCCCGAAGACATGCTCCAGGGCTCGTTCACCCTCCACGACATGCAAAAACAGATGGAGGCGATGAACAACATGGGGCCGCTGGACCAGGTGATGGACATGATCCCCGGCTTCGGCGGCGGGATCAAGGACCAGCTTCCCGACGACGCGATGGACGTCACCCAGGACCGGATGCGCACGTTCTCGGTAATCATGGACTCGATGACCGAGGCCGAAAAGGAGTACCCGAAGGCCATCGGCGCCAGCCAGATCGAGCGCATCGCCCGCGGCTCGGGTACGACCGAGGAGGAAGTTCGGGAACTGCTCCAGCAGTACAAGATGATGGAGAAGACCATCAAGCAGTTCCAGGGCATGGGCTCCGAACAGGAGATGCAGCGCATGATGAAACAGATGCAGCAGGGCGGCGGTGGCGGCGGCGGAATGGGCGGAATGGGGCCGTTCGGCTGATCGCGACGCGATCCTCACTCAACTCACCGCCGATCAATTCTCCCCTCTAGCGTGTTCGTTTCGGACTCGAGACACGTATTGTCGGCTGCCACTACGTTCATGTTCCTCTAGACGTATCCTCGAGTCGATGAACCGTCGGCAGTATCTCACGCGCACTGGTATCCCCCTCGCCACGCTGGTCGCAACGGCCGGTTGTCTCGACGATCTCCCCGGTAGCGCTTCGAGTGGCAACTCCGTCGCGGTCGCCGATCGGACCGGCGACCGCGAACTCGACCGCGCCGTCGGCGAGTTGAACGAGGCCGCCCTCGCCCTGTTCGCCGCGGACGACTTCGAGGCGCCCACCGACGTCGAGTTCGATCCGGACGAACCGACCGAACGGATCGAGAGCGCCCGCACGCACCTCGAGACGGCGGCGGACGAACTGGGCGACGACCGCGAGTCCGAGATCGAACTCCTCCGGACGTACGCCGCCGTCCTCGAGCGACTGGTCGACGTGACCGAGACGGTCACCGACGAGACGCTCGAGGAGGACCTCGAGGCCGTCTTCGAAGCGATCGGGGGCGATGACGACGAGAGCGGCGGTGACGATACCGCGGCCGACGATAACGACGACCTCGAGGCGGCGTCCGAGACGATCGACGAGCGAACGGGCGAGTTCGCGGTCGCCGAGACGAAGCACGCGGAGGCGGCCGCCGACGTCGAGTCGTTCGACGAGGCGTTCGAGCGCCTGGTTCGGATCGATCCCGCGGAACTCGCGGACGGCGTCGCGGCGCTCGGCGACGCGGTCGCGTCGCTCGTGACCCTCGGCGACGGACTCGAGTCGCTGCTCGGCGGCTACGAGGGCCTGCAGACGGGCCGCGAGCACATGGAGAATCGGGAGTACGGGAAGGCGGAAACCGCCTTCGGGAACGCCGAGTCGACCCTCGAGACGGCGACGACGACCTTCGAGGAAGACGAGGAGCCGCCGAGCGGGATCGCCGAGCACGTCGAAACGGCGACCTGCCAGAGCGAACACCTGGCTGACGCCGCGGGGTCCTTCGAGGAGTGGGCGATCGCCGCGTCCGACGGCGATCGTTTCGCGGCTCAAAATCACAAGGAAGCGGGCGAACAGGCGCTCGAAGACGCTCGTAACTGTACATAACCGCGCAATCGATCGGATCGGCGATTCGCAACGGCTTGGACCGACGGTCCGCAATCGACTCGAATTGCCGATCCGCAATCGCCTCGAGTTAGTGGACCCGGTTCAGCGTTGCCGCTACTGAGAGCGTTCCCGTTGCGTCGTCAATCGTGGGCCACCGGTTCGTCTTCGGCCGCCGCTTCCGGCGGGAGGTCGTCGACGAGGACGACCGCGTCGCCGTCGAGCACGGTCGTTCCGTCGCCGTCGGTGACGGTCGTCTCGATCCGGTACTTCGAGCCGCCCAGATCGTCAACGACCTCGCAGACGGCCATCACGCGGTCGTCGATCGGCACCGGCGCGAGGAAACTGCTCTCTTGTGACAGATAGATCGTCAGCCCCGGCAGGCGGGCGAGCGCGGCGCTGATCAGTCCGGTGGCGAGGACGCCGTGGACGATCCGCTCGCCGAATCTGGTTTCGGCCGCGTAGGCCGCGTCCAGATGCAGCCGGTTCGTGTCGCCGCTGATCTCGGCGAACGCCTCGACGTCGCTCTCCGAGATCACCTTCGAGAACCGGGCGACGTCGCCGACGTCGACGGTCGACTCGTTGTCGGCGCGGTACTCGAACGTCCAGTTGTCGCGCTCGTACTGGGTGTCGGTTCGCACCCGTTGTCGCGGGCGATCGGCCCCGAGTCCCCCCGTCCGACGGGCGAGGTGCGGGACGTAGTAGCTGAGTTCCGTCGTGGTGAGGATACCGACGAGGTCGCCGCCCCCGTCGCCGTCGACGACCGGGAGGTGTTCGAAGCCGGACTCGCGCAGGACGGCCACGGCGTCGACGATTGACGTGTCGGGCGCGATCGTCTCGAGGGGCGCCGACAGCACGTCGGTCAGTTCGACGCTGCCGAGGTCGGTGCGTTCACAGAGGTGTTCGAGGAAGTCGCCTTCGGTTACGATGCCGATCGGCGCGCCGTCGCGGACGACGACGACCGAACTGACGCCCTCGTCGCGCAACAGCGTCGCGGCGCGAGAGGCGGTGGCGTCCGGCGGGGCGGTGACGACGTCGGTGACCATGATCTCCGAGACGGTGATCGTGTCGTGCATCCTCTCGACGTACGTGTCGGTGGCTTTTCACTCCCCGCCCGTCGTTCGCTCGTTGGCGATTGGATTCCAGTTGGAATACATGCAATTATATTGCAGGCGAGCTTCGTTCGGAATATGTCTCGATCCACGACCGCAACCTGGCTCGACTGGCGCGATCCGGCAGTCGGGGGACTCGGCGTGCTCCTTCTCGTCAATCTCGTGATGCTCTCGAGTGCGGTTCGAGACGGATCGCTCGCGGACGTGAGCATCAGTCTCGGAGTCTGTTACGCGATCGTCGTCGCGATGATCGCCGTCAGTCGCGGGCTTACCGACCGCGACGGGCAGAAATTCGCCTTCGCCGGTGGTGTCGCGCTCTTCGTCGGGATCGCGTTCGCCGTCTCCGGAACGGCCGAATACGCGGCCGTCTCCGCTGGACTCGGGACCTGCTCGGTGTACTATTGCTTCCGGTTCGTCAGAACTGGGTGAGTCGCAGTCGACCACCGTCGACTCGACATCGATGGGTTGGCGACTCGAGACCGCCGCACGTGACTTAGGCGTCGACCGGGCGGCCGTCCTCGGTCGGCGGCGCGATGTGATCGATGTACTCCTCGACGGTAGGATCCTCGACGCGGACGCGGACGCTGATTTCGCCGAGTTCGTCCGGTTCGCCGACCGAGAAATTGATCCGATCCTCGAAGGCCGCCTGCTTCTTCAGCGCGAAGCTGAACGTATCGCCCTCGCGGTTCGCGAAGAACTCGCCGCGGGCGGTATCGAGGATCTCCTGTCGGTGGAGCAGATCGGAGAAGTGGTCCATCGCGTGCGCTTCGGCCCTGACCTCGCCGAACTCCTCCTCGAGGTCGGCATTGGGGAAGACGTTGGCCACGGCGTCGACGACCCGACTCGTGACTTCGGTGTCGTAGATCGGCGCCGTGATCTCGACGTCGACGCGGTAGATGTCGGTCATGGGTCGGTCTTCGAGACGGAGTCGGGTGTCGGTTCCGATTCGGAGCCGGGGCCCTCGCGGATGATCGCCTCGACGCGCTCGTGGAAGGTCTCGAGCGAGTCCGTGTTTTCGATGACGACGTCGGCCCGGTCCATCGCGTTGTCCATCCCGAAGCCGCGCTCGCGCTCGTCGCGGGCGGCCAACCCCTCGCCGCCGTCGCTCTCGCCGGCGTCCCGGCCGCGGGCGTCGATGCGCTCGGCCCGCAGTTCGAACGGCGCCTCGATGCTGACCAGCGTGAACGCCTCGCCGAACCGCTCCTCGAAGACGTCGACCTCGGTGTCCGACCGAATACCGTCGACGAGGACGGTGTCGTGGTCCTCGAGACGGTCCTCGATCATCGGGAGCGATCGCTCGGCGATCGCGGTCGGTCCGTTCTCGTCGCGCAGCGCCTGCGCGACCTTCCCGTGGTCCTTCGTCGGGTCGAGTCCCCGGTCGGTCGTCTCCTGGCGGACGACGTCGCCCATCGTCACCACCGGGATGCCGTGTTCGCGCGCGACGGTCGCGGCCTCGCCCTTCCCGCTGCCGGGCAGTCCCACCGTTCCGATGACGTGCATCGGAGAAACGTATCGGCGAGACGTG
The DNA here is from genome assembly GCF_003977755.1 of Haloterrigena salifodinae. Taxonomy (NCBI): domain Archaea; kingdom Methanobacteriati; phylum Methanobacteriota; class Halobacteria; order Halobacteriales; family Natrialbaceae; genus Haloterrigena; species Haloterrigena salifodinae. Next base: position 225,924 of record NZ_RQWN01000003.1, on the reverse strand, counting down.
CATAAGCGCTGTTGTTCGTCGCTCGAGCCCACCGAGATTGCGGCGGACGAAACGGTTGGATTGCGATCAGCAAACGTCCGTCGGTCACGGGTATCCGACTCGCTCACGGTGCGCGACGCGCCCCGCTCGAAGCAGGTCGTCGCCGTGCTCACGTCTGCACCCGCGACCGGACGCGTGGCGGTCGTACCCTCCACCTTGTCCGGTGTGCAACGGCGGCGACGAGTGCAACCGTTCACTCGGCTCGCGTTACGACGGATAATTCGATACAAGCCGGACTAACAATTCGAACCGACTGTCGCCGTTATTTAGCAGTCGATCATCGCCGTCGACTGCACGCTATGACAGCTCCGAAACTCGACCGACGACGGTTCGCCGCGACAGTTGGTGCCGGCGCGATCGCTGCCCTCGCCGGCTGCAGTGACCTCGGGTCCGAGGAGAACGAATCCAACGGCGAGGACGGCGGGTCCTCCGACGGGAGCGACCCCGCCGCGAACGAGACGGGCGACGAGTCCGGCACCGGCGAAAACGGCGACGCCGCACCGGGTACGGGCGCGAACGACTCCGAAGACGGCGGCATGTCCGGTCCGAGCGCGGACGAGAACGACTCCGCGGGCGTCGAAAACGAGTCCGGCGCCGGCGAAACCGAATCGGACAATCCGTTCAGCGACAACGCCAGTACCGAGGACAACGAGTCGGACGCGGAAAGCAACATCTCCGGCTAGAATCACTATTAGAACGGAAGACGGTCGCCATCTCTCGGCTTTTTTCGCGGTTGTCTCGGACCGTACCGACAGCGTGCGGTCCGTCTCCGCTCAGCGGTCCCGTCCGGAGTTGGCTCGCGGCCAGTACTCCTGCTGACTCGAGCGCAGTGCTTCTTGTCGGCTGGTGGCTGAGTTTCTTCCGGCCACCCTCGCGGCCCTCTTCGCGGCGACGACCGTCGGCCATTCGGTGGCGATCTGGCTGGTCGACCGGTTGCCTTCGTCACCTCGCTGTACCGGTTTCGCGGGAAGCTACGGAGAATCCACACCGCTTATACCGATCCGACATGGATTCCTACTCGAGGGCGCGTAGCTCAGTCCGGAAAGAGCGTCGGACTTCTAATCCGACGGTCGTGGGTTCAAATCCCATCGCGCCCGTGCAGCGAGGAACGCAGTGACGAGCGAACCGGCACGTGGGATTTGAAGTAGACGGCGGCGAGCGGTAGCGAGCCGACGGCGTCGTTCAAATCCCATCGCGCCCGCTTCTGTCGCGACTAATCCGTGAGCGACAGTAGTTTTCTTCGAGGAATTTCACTCCGTCAGGGGTCGGCGACGGTCAAGTCTGTCTCCCCGATGCTGACGTATTCGTCGCGCTCGTCGCGTTCGACGTCGATACGGAGCCGCTTTTCGGGGAGCGCGTTACCGGTCGTCAACTCGAGGACATCGTCCGAGTCGATCCCGTCGTCCCACTCGTTGACGTACTCGCGGCTGGCGGTGTACGCCTCGCCATATCGGCGTCAGTGTAGGCGACCGTATCGCCGATCCGAACCCTGGGACCCGATAGATTACCGCTGACGTTCGTCGTCGTGATTCGGACTAGTTCGGCACCGTCGACCGTTCGGACGTCAAACCCGAAACTCCTCTGCGGACGGGACGGTGGCGATCCGGTCACCGGCGGTTCGAGACAGCCGGCGGTACCGACGATAGCGGACGTCGTCAGCAGGTTGCGCCGGGCTCGCATTAGCGGGGTACTCGCTTTCTCAACAAGGATAGTTGAATGTTTCCGATACACTAATGCCGGCCACTAACGTTAAATAGAATGTCGGCAGTGCCGGACACCGGCATCACAGTGGGGATCGGGGGGAAAGACATCGATCATCGCCACGCGCGACGATCACCAATCCCCGCTGCCGACGCGCGTACACCCTTTAGTTTAGTACCTATTTGTGCCTCGAGTCCGCTCGCGTAGTGATCAGTGCACTCGAGGAGGAGAGTGATGAGAGGAAGCGATCCGTTACCGCGGCAACAGGGAATCGCCACATCCTCCCCAGCCGATTCGCTCCCGTCACTCACCTGCACTGATCGCCGAACGACTGCCGTACTTGGCTCGAGGCTAATTCAGGCCGGCGATACAACCCCCTCGAGCCCTAGCTTCCGATATGGACGACACGGCCGTCGACACCACCGCGTACGACGATTCGATCGCCGGCGTCGACTCGTTCGCCGAGCACGCACAACGGCGCGCCGAAACCGAGCGCGAGGCCGTCGAGTGGGCGATCGACGAACTCGAGTCGATCATCGACGAGCAGGGCATCGACCTCGAGCCGCTGCTCGAGTACGGCCGTCGCAGCCAGGAGAGCTTGCCGGATCGCCACCGGCGAGCCTACGAGGCGATGGCCGACGTGTTCGACGTCGATCCGGCAGTCTACGAGGTATACGTCTTCGCCTATTCCGAGCTGTGCGAGGAACTGGCCGAGGGAGAGGGTCGCTCGGAGAAGCATCCGAAAGGGGTCGGTAGCGAAATCGGAGAGGGGTGTACGAACGCGCTCGTCGCGCCGCCGCGAGTCGAGTCAGACGGCGGGATCGATACGGGCGCCGACACCGGTACCACCGGCCCGCTGGTGCTCAAGAACCGCGACATCGCCGGCCGAGGCACGCGCCCGAAGTCGATCGTCGAGCAGCCGCCGGTCGACGACTACTACGGGCTCCTCACGATCGACACCTGCGGGACGGTCTCGATGTTCAAGGGCGTCAACGATCAGGGGCTGGTCGCGGCGAACACGTACATCGACTGCGAAGGCGAGGGCGAGGACGTCACCCCCGAAACCCGACTACGAAACGGCACCGTCATCCGCATGCTGCTCGAGGAGTGTGCGACCATCGAGGGCGCCCGCGAGTTCCTCGAGTCCCGGCCCACGCGTCGCTTGATGGGCCAGACGCTGTTTCTGGCCGACGACACCGACGCGGTCCTGCTCGAGGTCAACCCCGCGGCCGAGCGGATCACCGCCGACGACGACTCCGTCGTCACCCGGACGAACCACTTCGTGTGCTCGGCGTCGGCCGAAGCCGAGAGTTCGACGAAACGTCGCCAGCGCGCGCTCGAGTTGCTCGAGGGCGACGAACAGTTGGACCGCGAGGACCTCTGGCGGTTCGCGCGGGACCACGCGAACGGCCCAGGGGACGACTCGATCTGTCGCCATCCCGAGCCCGAGACAGACGAACCCCACGCCTTCGGACAGTTGACGACCGCGAGCAGCGCCATCTTCGAGGGTGGGTCGCCGGCGATCGAAGCCGCGATGGGCAATCCCTGCGAGGCCGAGCGCATCCGCTGTACGTTCGGCGACGAGATTCCGACCGACCTCCGGACCGGCCAGCGGTGGCTCGACCGCTTGCACTGAGTCGCACTGCGTCGCGGCGTGATTGCGGGTTTCCGTTGCTATTCGCTCGTTCGAGCGACGAGTCCGATGTGTTCCCGTCATCGACCGCCAGTGGTGTTGAACAGGAGGCGCAAACTGATCGAACGGAGCGAGCACTATCCGCTGTGGACACTCCCTTACGCTTCCGGGCCGGGTAACGTAACAGAGAACGTCGATCCCTCGCCCGGTGTTGATTCGACCCAGATGTCTCCCTCGTGGCGCTCGACGATGCGTTCACAGAGCGCGAGCCCGATTCCGGTTCCAGCGTGTTCGTCGTTCGTGTGGAGGCTCTCGAAGACCTCGAAGATGCGGTCGGCATCGTCGGGACCGATCCCGATCCCATCGTCGCGTACCGAGAGTATCCATTCCGCTCCATCGCGTTCGGCGGAGACGTGAATTCGCGGTGGTTCCTGGCCGCTGTATTCGATAGCGTTGGACAGTAAGTTCTGGAATACCTGTCGAAGCTGGTTGGCATCGCCCTCTACGGTGGGTAACCGTTCGCTGGTGATTTCGCCACCGCTGTCGTCGATCCGGAGCTGGAGGTCCTCGCAGACGTCTTCCAGCACGACGTCGAGATCGACCGCCTGAAAGGGTTTACCCTCGGCCTCGACTCGAGAGTACTCGAGCAGCCCCTGAATCATCTCCCGCATCCTGTCGGCACCGTCGACCGCGAACTCGAGAAACTCCTCGCCGTCTTCGTCGAACGCGTCGCCGTATCGGTTCTCGATGAGCCGTAGGTAGCTCGACACCATCCGCAGCGGCTCCTGTAAGTCGTGCGAGGCCGCATAGGCGAACTGCTCGAGGCGTTCGTTCGACTCCTCCAGTCGCCCGACTAACTCCCTGAGCTGTCGCTCGCGTTCTTTGCGATCCGTGACGTCTCGGACGACCCCGACCGCACGCACTGGGTCCCCTTCGTCGTCGGAGTGGAACGCTCCTTGAGCCGAGATTTCGCGCTCCTCACCGTCGGCTCTGATAATCCGACACTCGAACGCCCATTTACTCGCCTCGAAGGCCTCCTCGAAGGACCGTTCCACGTTCTCACGGTCGTCCGGGTGAACGTGATCGAGAAACGTCTCGAAGGTCCACTCCTCGATCGGTTCCTCGTAGCCGAAGATGAGATCGTGCTGACGTGATCGGATGGGCGAGTCCTTCGTCTGCAGGTCGAGTTCCCACATGCCCATTTCTCCGGCCTCGAGCGCGAGTTGCAGTCGTTCTTCGTTTTCTTGGAGGTCTTCCGCCAGCTCCCGGAGGCGTTGCTCGCGCTGGGAAAGTCTGTCTTTCACGTCGGTTTGCTCTCGGAGCATGCCCAGTTGGCGGTCGACCTCGCGGTCCGCCTTCTCGGGGCCGAAGAATTCCGTCGGTGGCGTGTAGTAGACGTTGCTACTGATCCGGTTATCGTGGATGAGGAGCGGATGAGTACTGATGACGTCGCGGATTATGTCCGCGGGAAACCGCTCGCGATTGTACTGACAGAGCGCGATGCCGTCCGCATCGTCGAAGAGATAGTTCGCCTTCGCCTCACATTTGACGAGTTCCTCGCCGTCGGGATCCTCTTCTAAGACGCTGCTCATCTCGCCGGTCATGCGGAGCGCCTCGTACTCTTCGGTGGCGTCTTCGATAGCAGCGTCGATGAACTCGATCGTCTCGTCCGCGTCGAACGTCTCGTTGCGGAGGTAGGTCTCCTCTTCGTCGTGAATGGAAAGCTGTCCCGAGTCGAGGGCCGTATCGACATCGATATCGTAGGCCCGCATCGCTTCGATGACCTCCGCTCTGGTATTCTCGTACGTGATGTACAGGCACCGCTCGTCCCGTTTGAGTCCTTTGCGGATGAACGGGATAGCGGCCGCGAACTGCTCCTCTTGGGACTCGTAAATAAGCGCAAAGTGATCGTTAGCGTGTTCGTGGGCATCGAGAGAAGGGGCTGAGCCACGCAACTCCGGGCTATACGTCAACGTCTCAGACCCGGTTTCGGGATACCCCACTTCCGACTGAGAATCGGACTCGATCCGTTCACTCATTGGAAATCGATAGTGGGCTGAAGCAGTTAAAATTGCGTATTTTCAGTCAGATAGACATCACTACGTCTCGTTCGGTGGGTCTCGACTGACTTCGCATTCGCGACAGACGCGTACTGAACGGTCGAGGTCGTTCTCGCGAGCGCATCAGAAACCGTCCGATTTCTGCGGGTGTTTTCGCGCCAGCGCGGGACCGCCGGTCCCCTCTCCCGCCCGAATGGAAATAGCTGGACGAGGTGCCCGGACTCGGTCTTGGCACCGTGTACGTTTTAGGCCCGCACGCGGCGTCGCTCGAGGTCGGCCTCGAGTCCCCGGGCGGCCTCGAGTCGCAGGTCCTTCGCGCGGCGTTTCGAGAGCCGCGAGTCGGGGAGGCGGCTCGCGAGCGGATCGTACGCCGACGGTTCGAAGCCGAGATTCTGCAGGTAGTTCCGGACGCCCGCGTTCTCGAGGCCGTCGTTGATCGCGGCGTCGGTGACCGTCTCGACGGTGTCGAACGACGGGAGGGTCACCGAACCCTCGTTGTTACCGTGGGTGTCGGTCGGATCGCCGTCACCGATCGTGGTCCCGCGGGCGTCGGCGCGGCTGACGAGCGAGCGGACCGTCTCGGCGAGGCGCAGTACCTGACTCGGCAGGGCCGTGTCGGGCGAGCGCCACTCGACGGTCGGCATCGCTTTCCGCAGTCGGACTGGCGTCCAGACCGCGTCGTAAGAGGCGAACTCGTCGTCGAACGCCGCCGAATCGACGCCGCGCTCGAGCGCGCGCTCGCGGAAGCAGTCGTAGGCGGTCTCGAGTTCTTCCTCCCACTCGGCAGCGCTGTCGACGTAGGGCCAGAGCTGGCCCTGGTCGGGACAGGGCTCGTAACACGAGCGCCGATAGAGGAACGGCCGGGCGCACTCGAGAATGTGCTCGCCGCGGTAGTGCGAGGAACTGTTCACGAGCGCGAAGGCGGGATCGAGCGCCGTCAGCATATTCAACTGGTCGGCGACATTCGATTGCTCGAAGTGCATGTGCGTGCCCGCACAGACTCGCGCGTCGTCGAACGCCGGGCCGACGATCCGTCGCTGGAGGTCGGTCCCCCGCTTGTCGCGGTAGGGGATCTCCGACGGGGCGGCGTGCAGCGGCGTCGCCAGCGGGACGAGTCGCTTGTCCCGTTCGCGGGCCGCGTCGACTATCTCCTCGATCAGGCCGAGGAACTCCTCGCGGAGCTCGGCCATCGACGAGCAGGGCGTCGTCTTGATCTCGAGCATCGGTTCGACGAACTCTGGATCGATCTGTTCGGAGTAGTCGAGCAGTGATCCGGGTGAAACCAGGTCGCCGTCGTTGTCGATGACCCAGTACTCCACCTCGAGGCTTGTGTTCATGGATGTCTCCGTTGGGCTGCGGTATCGAGTGGCCCTCGAGCAAGCCGTCACCGGGCCACGGTTGATGGAAGGCGCCGACGGCCGCGGGGGGACGGGATCACGGGCCGGCGCCAGGTGGTTCTGTTCCGTACTGTCAGGATTGGCCGGTTTTGCTTGAACCGGTTGAGCCTGCGCACGCCAGGGCGATATTAGTGAGCACAGGCCTTTTATCGCAAAAATACGGACGGTGTGGTGAGAGTGTTTGTCCGCTCGAGAGATACGTCGATCGCGGATCGGCGGGTGCGGGTCGACCTTCGGGGCGACCGTCCGCTCGCCGTTCGATCGCCGCGCCCGGTAACACGCGTGTTACGTAGTTGATCCGGCGTCTCTGCGGGGTTCATACGGCTGCGGTAACATTCTGTAACTACATGAGCGACGAGACGACTGCGGACGAACCCGAACGGAACGCATCTGTGATCGTCGTCGGCGGCGGTGTCGCCGGCCTGAGCGCCGCGCTCTTCACCGCGAAGAACGGCCTCGAGACGACGGTGTTCGACACGGACGAGACCTGGATGCACAAGGCGCACCTGTTCAACTACCTGGGGATCGGGTCGGTCGGCGGCAGCGAATTCATGGCGACGGCCCGCCAGCAGGTCGACGACTTCGGCGCGGACCGCCGGCAGGGCGAGAAAGTGACCGCGGTCGCCGAGTCTGGCGACGGCTTCGCGGTCGAGACCAGCGTTGCGTCGGAGACGCAACGAGCAGACGGCGATAGCGCGGAGCAAAGTCGAGGGAAATCGGAGAGTTCCCGACCTTCGGGAGACGACGTCTCCCGAGACTCCGCGGACCGTTCGAGCGGGCAACGCCCGCGAGAAGAAGCCGTCGACGAGGCGGACGCCTACGAGGCCGACTACGTCGTGCTCGCGACGGGCGCGAACCGCGACCTCGCCGAGGACCTCGGGTGTGCGTTCACGGAAGATGACGTCGTCGACGTCGGCGTCGAGATGGAGACCAGCGTACCGGGCGCCTACGCGACGGGCGCAATGGTCCGCCCCGAGGAGTGGCAGGCCGCCATCGCCGTCGGCGACGGCGCCGCCGCAGCACTCAACATCCTCTCGAGCGAACGGGGAGAACACTACCACGACTTCGACGTTCCCGCGGACGCCGAGCGCGTCTTCGGCGAACTGGTCGCGGAGTAACACTCATGTCACAGGATCACCCCAACCCAGTCACGCCCGAACTGCCCGACAGCCCCGTCCACACGACCGGAACCGACCACATCACCATCTGGGGGAGCAACGAGGCCGATACGATCGAGTTCTATCGCGATCTCCTCGGCATGCCCCTCGTGCTCCGCCAGCCGAACCTCGACGACCCCTCGCAGACCCACCTGTTCTTCGACACCGGAGACGGGCGCATCCTCACCTTCTTCGTCAGCGACGATCGGCCCTCCGCCCGCGGTCAGCGGGCCGGCGTCGGCGCCGTCCACCACCTCTGTTTCAGCGTCGACCCCGACGAGTACGAGGACACGATGCAGGCCTTAGAGGACGCGGGCCACGGCTACAACGTCTTCGATCGGGGCATCTTCCACTCGATCTACACCCGCGACAACAACGGCCTCGTGATCGAACTCTCGACGGACAAGTACGAGATCCCCGACGACCGCCGCGGTGAGGTCCTGGCGAAAGCGCAGGAACTCCGCGAGGAGGACGGCGCCGACTACGCGAAGGACGAGCACCTCCGCGGCGCGATCGAGGCCCTGGGCCTCGAGGTCGTCGAACACGACCTGCCCGACGCCGACGCCGGCGTCGGTGGTGTCGAATGAGCGCCGACGACGTCGACGGCCCTCATCAGGGCCAGCCCCTCGTGACGGGCGGCACCGCCCTCGAGGACGCCGAGGCCGCGCTGGTACTCACCCACGGCCGCGGCGCGACAGCGCGCGGGATGATCCAGATGGCCAACAAGGTCCATCGGGAGGGCGTCGCCTTCCTCGCGCCGCAGGCGGCCCGGAAGACGTGGTACCCAAACTCCTTCCTCGAGCCCGTCGAGCGCAACGAGCCCGGCCGAACGTCGGGACTGCGGGCGATCGGCGACGCGATTTCGGAGGCCAACGACGCCGGCATCCCGACCGAGCGCGTCATGCTGATGGGCTTCTCGCAGGGGGCCTGCCTCGCCAGCGAGTTCGTTGCGCGCGACCCGCGACGGTACGGTGGCCTCGCCGCCCTGAGCGGCGGCCTCATCGGCGAGGACGTCGATCCCGACGACTACCTCGATGCGGCGGGCGACTTCGAGGAGACGCCGGTCTTCCTCGGTTGCAGCGACGTCGACCCCCATATCCCCGAGGAGCGCGTCCACGAGACGGCCGACGTCCTCGAGTCCATGAACGCCGACGTCACCGAACGGCTCTACGAGGGGATGGGTCACGGCGTCAACGAGGACGAACTCGAGTTCGTCTCCGGAATGGTCGCGGACCTCGTCGACGACTGACCCTCAAACCCCCGTTCGCCGAACCGTTCTTCCGACGTTCCGCCGCGAATGACACTCACTGACACCGTGACTGGCGCTTATCCACCTCAACGGCGTAGGTCCGCGTATGGAACCGAACGGCGCGGACCGGCGCGGCACGGACAGGCGAGCGGTCCTGTCGACGGTAGCCGGCGCGGTCGCGGCCGTCTCCGTCGCCGGCTGTCTGGGCGGCGCGGACTCGGAGGACGACGAACCCGAACCCGGGCTCGATCAGGCGACGGCGGTCGAGGGCAACACCGACCCCGAGGCGTGGCGCGACGTCGAGTCGCTCCGGTTCGACGGCTACGTCGGGGGGTGGCTCGGCCTCGAGCCGAGCGCGATCGAGGGCGTCGAGAACCCGACGCTTGTCCTCGTCGAGGGCCGCGAGTACGAGGTCACGTGGGAGAACAAGGACGGCATCCACCACAACTTCGCGTTCTGGGACGAGAACCGCGACGTTGTCGAGGACTACTCGACCGACGGCACCGACGTCGAGGGAGAACGCGAGACGCTCGTCTTCGAGGCGACCGCCGAGATGGACACCTACCGTTGCGAGTACCAGCCGGCGGGACAGAAGGGACCCGTCGAACTCATCTGACCCCTCGAGGGGACGCTCACCGGACGAGGGTGACCGAGACCGGGGCGCGCCGGACGATCCGTTCGGCGACGCTGCCCAGCAGGATTCGCGAGACCCCTTGTCGACCGTGGCTGCCGACGAGGATGTGGTCGACGTCGTTCTCCTCGGCGTACTCGACGACCTCTCGAGCAGGATCGCCGGAGGCGACGTCCATCTGGAAGTCGACGCCGCTCGTATCGACGAGCTCCATCAGGTCCTCGCGCAGTCTCGCGGCGGCTTCCTCCTCGCGGTCGTCGAGCAAGTCCTGAATAGCCCTGATGCTCGCTTCCGTGTAGCCGTCCGCGAGCTCGACGACGCGCAACAGGATGATCTCCTCGTCGGCGTACTCGTCGAACGCGTATTCTACTGCCTTCTGTGCGGGCGCGGAGCCGTCGTATGCGACGAGGACTTTCATGGTTGCAAATAGCGCGTCCGCTGATATAAACCGTCCGCTGGGCCCGGGATCGAACGCGGCGTCTCGGCGCCCGCTCGAGCAACCGTCGGCCGTCGCCGTCGAACGGGCCGATCGATCGAAGGGAGCGCTCAGTACCTGAAGAGCGGAACGAACTCGAATAGCACGAACGCCCCGACCGTCGCGATGAGCGGGACGACGTTCTGCATCACGACGACCCGGGCCGTCGTCGAGGGATTGAACAGCGATGCCGCTTCCGGCGCGTCGGCGGTCTCCTGCGTGTTGGACGTCGGCGAATCGTGCTCCCCGTCGGCGGTCAGCGCACCGACGACGGTCGGCGCGTCTTCGCCGCGGGAGACGTCGGAGAGCGTCGGCGTCCGGGACGCCCGTCCCCAACCCAGTCCGACGATGCTCATCGTCGCCACGATGACGAAACTCGCGGGGATGCCGACCGCCGAGAGGCTCACGACGATCGCCGAACTGATAACGGCGACGACGATCGCCGCCGGCAGCGGCAGCGCCGTGATATCGTTGCCCAGCGTCTCGAGGGTCCGCCGGGCGATCGTGAACGCGCCGACGGCGACGGCGGCCGAGCCGAGCAGGAGCAGCGGGTCGAGTTCCAGTTCGCCGGTCGCGTACAACGGCGCGACGGCGTTGGCGATGTTGCTCGTTCCTGAGGCGTAGGCCATCAGACAGCCGACGGCGACGACGGCGATCGCACCCGATAGCTCGCGTCGTCCGTCGATCGATTCGACGACGGGCCGCGGCGTGATTCCCGACGAAACCACTCGTACGAGCGGTCGCTCTCGCCGACTTTCTTCGAGCGCGAGCCACGCCCGCAGCCGCGGATACCAGTACCGGCCGACGACGGCTGCGACCCAGAAGCCGACGACCGGCGCGACGAGCCACCACGTGACGATCTCGCTCAGCACCGAGCGATCGAGTTCGCCGGCCGCGAATCCCAGCGCAGCGACCGCGCCGACCGCGGTCATCGAGGTCGAGGTGGGAATGCCCACGTAATTGCCGAGGAAGAGCGATCCGCCGATCACTAGCAGGACGGCGGCGCTCGAGCGAAGCGTGAAGACCGACTGATCCCGAAGAAGATCGCCCGCGAGCGTATGGACGACTTCCGGACCGACGGTCAGGGCCCCGAGCGCGAAACAAACGGACATGAGCGCCGCCGCGACGCCCTTCCCGATCACGTCGGCGCCGACGGCGGGCCCGAACGCCGGCCCGGTCGTCGAACCGCCGATGTTGTAGCCGACGAAGAGCGCGACGAGAACGCCGACGCCGAGCAACAGCGCGGACATCAGTGTATTGTCCGTCGATACGTTATGCGAAATATTTGTGGATTATGGAAGTGACAGGGTCTCCCCGGCGCTGTCACACCGCTCTCTGTTCACAGGTTCGAAACGTCCGTCGCAGGCGCAAAACCGTCGATAAAATCTACCGAAGGCGCACACAGTGCTTTCGAACCCCCGCTTGCGCCGCCGGGTGCGAGAAGGCTACTTACTCACTGCGTTTGCTCGCGGTCCTACTGTTCGAAGCCGTCCTCGAATCGGAACGTGCCGTCCCGCTGAACGACCTCACCGTCCACTTCGATGACCGAATCCTCACTCATGTCGACGATCATGTCGACGTGGACCGCCGAATCGTTGGCCTCGTTGCCCTCGCCGACGGTGTCGTCGTAGGCCCGGCCGACGGCCATGTGGACCGTATCGCCCATCTTCTCGTCGAACAGCATGTTGTAGGTGAACTGATCGATGTCGCGGTTCATGCCGATGCCCAGTTCGCCGAGTCGGCGCGCGCCGTCGTCCGTATTGAGGACTTCCGTCAGGACGTCCTCGTTCTTCGCCGCCGAGTGATCGACGACCTCGCCGCCCTCGAACTCGAGGTAGACGTCCGTGATCTCTCGGCCCTGATGATAGAGGGGCATGTCGAACAGCACCTCACCCTCGACGCTGTCGGGCTGGGGCGCGGTGAAGACCTCGCCGCCGGGCAGATTGTGCTCGCCGTGGTCGTTGAGTGTTGGGTTGCCGGCGATCGACATCGTGACGTCGGTCGTGTCGCCGCTTTTGATCCGGATCTCCTCGGCGGGATCCATAATCTCGACCATGTTCTCCTGGTGTTCGCGCTGTTCCTCCCAGTCCTTGTTGACGGCGTCCCAGACGAAGTTCTCGTAGCCCTCCGTGCTCATCTCGGCCAGTTGGGCGTTGGCCGGCGCGGGATACTGCGTGAGACACCAGCGCTTCGAGAGGCGTTCTTCCAGGATCGGGCGGTGGGCCTGCTGGTAGGCCGCCTGTGTCTCGGGATCGACGTCGCTGGTCTGGGTGACGTTGTCGCTGGCGCGGATGGCGATGTAGACGTCCGTGTTCTGGATGAGCGCGAGTTCGTGCTCGGGCGTTTCGTACTCATTATCACCGGCCCGAAGGAAGGCCCGCTGCTGGCGCTCGCCAGTGCGCTGGTTGACCGTCATCGGGTTCGCACCCTGATCGCCGATGACCTCGTGGAGGGCGACGACCAGATCCTCGGCGACGGGGTGGGCGTCGACGACGACGTTGTCGCCTTCCTGCAGGTCGACCGAGTGGTTCGCGATGACCTCGGCGTGCTCGCGGATACGTGGGTCCATGTGACAGACGACTGCGACCGACGGGATACCGTTTTCGCATCGAAACCCGGTTCCGGCGGCCGACGCCGGGTCGAACGAGCCGTCGACTCAGTCCCTGTTCGACAGAAAGATCCCGAGGTAGATCGACGCGAGTGCACAACCCACGCCGGCACCGAACGCGAGCACGAACGGCGACTCGAGGCTGACCTCGCTACCCTCGTCGATCACCCAGCCGCTGAAGCCGAGAACGAGCAGCGCGAACGCCGCGGTGCGCAACGCGAGAACGAGTTTGCGGGCCGGTGACCGCGGAGGGCGGGCGGAGTCGGCGTCGCTCACGGTCTCGGACGCTCCTGACCGTCTCGAGGCCGCAACGGTTGTCGGCAGTCGCTATTCGATCGAAACAGCAGATCGGACTCGATCAAACAATGGCAGTCGCGGCGTACCGGACGGCGTTCAGCATCGCCTCCGACGACAGGCGTTCGATTACTGCATTCCATCCCGGAACTCGAGGATGGTCCGTCGGACGAGCAGGTACGAGAAGAAGATCAATGCGAGGAGAATCACCACGATGGCGATGATGACGGGGTCGTCGGGGATGAAGTCGAACATACCGGGGGTACCGTGCCAGCGCGCAAAATCGTTTCGACCTCAGTCACGTGTTAGCGACGCAACTCGATTCGAGCGTAATCGTTGCGTTTGGCGACCGAAATAAACTCAAACCGACGTTTCACCTTGCGCTGACTATATTCTTCGGTGGAACGTAGTCGAGCGTGCGTCTCGGTCGCGGCCCGCGACGGCGCGATCGAGACGGATCGCCCGCGGCCCCGCTATCACCCTCCCATCCCCGACCGCTTCGATCCGACGCGGGCGATCGACGGCCGCGCCGTTGATGCCGCACTCTCTCCAGTCGCGGTTCCGACGGGACGGTGGGACGCGACGGTCCCGCTGACGTGACGGTTTCTGTGGATCGCCTCCGGAGTCGGTTTCGTCCCGTACGACGCGTCGATAGCCGCCTCTCGATCGGTCCGCGACGGCTCTCGAGCAGCGGGACTAGTATACGGCGGCTTCGTATGCACGTTCAAACAGGAAGCGGAAACCTAACCGAGGCATGATCGCAATCGCCGGTGCGAAAGGTGGCTGTGGCAAGACGACGACGCTGGGCCTCGCCGAAGCGTTCGGTCGTGTCGGAACGCCCGCGCTCGCGGTCGACCCCTCCCTTGCCGCCGGTTACCGCGATGATCACAGCCCCCACGAGAGGACGTCGGTCGTCGGCGCCCACTCCTCGAGGTCGGCGAGGACGGTCTTCGACGAGGGTGTCTCCTCACTGTCCGCTCGGCAAACCTCGGCGATTTCGACCGGCGACTCGATCGGAGGCGTCAGACTGGCGAATCCGAGGCCGCGCGTCCGGCCCGGTTTGACCGTCCCCGTCCACTCGTCGTCGTCCCATTCGGGGGCCGCGACCGACCCCGCCCGCGACCGTTCCGGCTCGCTGAATCGCTACGGAAATCCGCGTAAAACTCTCTTTCGAGTTAAAATCGCTCGAGAAGCCTCGAAACGGTTATCCCCCTCGGTAGTGGACTCCCGGGTACATGATCCAGGTCGCGATCAATGGCTACGGCACGATCGGCAAACGCGTCGCGGACGCCGTCCGCGAACAGCCCGATATGGAGGTTCGCGGCGTCGCCAAAACGCGTCCCAACTTCGAGGCCGAGACGGCCGTCGACAAGGGATTCCCGCTCTACGCCGCCATCGAGGAACGGGCCGATCAGTTCGAGGAAGCCGGCCTCGAGATCGCCGGTCCCGTCGAAGACCTCGTCGACGCGGCCGACGTCGTCGTGGACGCCACGCCCTCCGGCATCGGCGCCGAGAACAAGTCGATGTACGAGGCGTACGACACGCCCGCGCTCTATCAGGGCGGCGAGGACGCCGACCTCGTCGACACCAGCTTCAACGCCCGTTCGAACTTCGAGGACGCAACCGGGGCCGACCACGTCCGCGTCGTCTCCTGTAACACGACTGGTCTCTCCCGCGTGATCGCGCCCCTTCGTGAGGCCTACGGCGTCGAGAAGGTCCGCGCGACGCTCGTCCGACGGGGCGGTGACCCCGGCCAGACCTCCCGCGGCCCGATCAACGACATCCTGCCGAACCCGGTCACGATCCCCTCCCACCACGGTCCCGACGTCGAGACCATCTTCGACGATCTGGACATCGACACGCTGGGCATGAAGGTGCCCGCAACGCTGATGCACATGCACAGCCTGAACGTTACCCTCGAGGAGGAAGTCGACGCGAGCGAGGTTCGCGACTTGTTCGCCGAGGAGTCCCGGCTCTTCCTGATCCCCGAGCGAATGGACATCGACGGCAGCGGCACGCTCAAGGAATACGCGCTGGACGCGGGCCGCCCGCGCGGTGACGTCTGGGAGAACTCCATCTGGGAGGAGTCGGTTTCGACGGTCGGCAACGACCTCTACCTCTTCCAGGGAATCCACCAGGAGAGCGACGTCGTCCCCGAGAACGTCGACGCGATCCGAGCGGTGCTGGGCGAAGCCGACGCGGAGGAAAGCATCCAGACGACAAACGAGACGATGGGTATCGGGCTGTAGCAGCGCCGTCGCTTCCCCGCGGCCCGTCCTCGCCGTTCGTCGGTTTCGTTCTCCCCAAACAACTAGTGACGACAGAAAGTTTTTGGCCCGCGGTCCACTATCGTTTCGCATGCGCCGAGACGACCGCGACGAACCCTTCGACGACCTGTTCCGCGAAATTGAACGAATGATGAACGAAATGATGAACGGCGCGGACGCGAACGTCGACTTCTCCTCCTCGAGCGACGTCGGTAACGGCTTCGGCATGGACACCCACGTCGACATCCACGAGACCGACGACGAGGTTCGGGTCGTCGCCGATCTCCCGGGCGTCGAGAAGGATAACATCGAACTCGAGTGCGACGGGAAGACCCTGACCATCTCCGCCGAGAGCGAGCACCGCCAGTACGACGAGCGCGTCTCCCTGCCGACCCGCGTCAACGAACACACCGCTTCGGCGACCTACAACAACGGCGTTCTCGAAGTCGTCTTCGATCCCGCGGAGCAGTCTTCGGGTATCAGCCTCGAGTAATCCGGGCCGTCGCGGTCGGTTTCCTCGTTTTCACTGCCGGTCGGCAGCCGTTCGAATTGCGTCCGCGAGCCGATCGTAGAAGTCCGGTTCGTACTTCGTTTCGTCGTCGATCGTCGGCCGCGCGTTCGTTTCGTTGACCACCAGTCGGTCGTCGGTCTCGAGTAAGTCGACGCCGAGGAACGGGATTTCGAGTTCCGCTGCAACCCGCTCGGCCAGCTCGCGGTACTCCTCGGGCAACTCGACGCCGGTCGCCTCCGCGCCGCGGTGGACGTTGTGTTTCCACTGACCCTCGACGACGGCCGCGTCGGGCAGTCGTCGCTCGACGGCGCCGACGTACTCGCCCTCGAGGACCATCACGCGGTAGTCGGTCGCGTCGGAGAGGTACTCCTGGACGAGAAACGACTGGTCGCCCGTCGCCTTGTAATCGTGGACTAGCGAGAGGTAGTCACAGATCCCGAGGAAGGAATCGAGGTCGTGAGCCTTCGCGACGCCGACGCCGCGGGTCGTCGAGTTCGGTTTGACGACCACCGGCGGATCGAACCGCTCGAAGACGGCGGTCAGCTCCGCTTCGCCGACGTCGTTCGAGACGTAGACAGACTCCGGAACCGGCAGGTCGGCCCGCTCGAGTCGCGCGATCACTTCGGCCTTGTTCCGCGAGGTCAGCACCGTCTCGTGGTCGTTGAGCCACGGGATCTCGAGCAGGGCGTCGGCGACGCCACCCTCCATGAGTCGGCCGGGGTAGACGAACCCCACGTCGAAGTCGTCGGGGTCCCACGGCGGATCACCGAGCGCGATCGTGCGCTCGCGCACAGGCACGTGATGAACCCGTATTCCCCGCTCGGACAGCGGCTCTTGCATCCGCCGGAACGTCTGTTTCGCGTTCGCTACCGCGAGATCGATCATAGTCGGCACTCGGGAGTAGAGGGACAAAAAGGTGCTCGAGACACGCGAACCGACCGAAGCAACTGGCCGGGAGTGCGTCTCGAGCAAACGCGAGAGACGTACGACTCGGGGGAGGGCAGGCTATTACCCGGAAAACAACCGCGAGCGAGGCCGGAGGCCGAGCGAGCGGGCCGACGACTAACGTGGAGAACGCTATGCGTTCGGAACGGAAGGAGGAGTGTTTTTCATCGAAGTTTTCCCGAGGGTGCGCCGTAGGCGCACCCGCAGCGGAAAAGTTCGTTATGCGATAAGCTGCTCTTCGCCCTTCTCGACGACGATACGGCACGGCGGCGAGATCTTGTTGTAGGCGCGGCGCATCGCCTCCTTGGCGAACTCGGCGTCGTCGACGTCACACCAGATCGTGAAGATGCGCTCGCCGGCGTCCATGCGAGCGGCGGTACCGACGATCTTCCCGAAGGCCTGGCGCATTCCGTCGGAAACACGGTCCGCACCCGCACCCGTCGCCTGCTTGTTCTCGCGGATGACGTGGTGGGGGAACTTCCGAAGGATCATCTTGTAGTTGTTCTCACCGGCGTTTTTCAGCATGTGGCGATTGGCCGAGAGACGCGAGGCCTCGAGGCTTCCGTGACGAAGCTGAACCTCTTCCTCGGTGATGAGGCTAATCTGGACCGGGTAGTCCTCGGGATCGGCGCTGATGTCGCCCATCTTGTGCTGTGCAATCTTGGAGCCCGGGATGCCGGTGATGTACTCGCGTCGCGTGTAGGCCGGCTTGCTAATCTCCCGGTACATTGAGGCAGGTTTGTCGGACATGGTTGTGATTACTTACGAAAACGGAGGCCTACCGTGCGGATAAAGGCTTCGAAGCACGCGCTGGATGCGGGTCCGCGGCCATGAACGCGGATGAACGGGTCGGCAGTATTTGAATCCGACCAGCAGTTCGGAATCCGACGCGAGCAAGTCCGTCCTCGAGGCCGGGTCGGACGACACCCGACGAGCCGACGGCTCGGTGACGAGCGATCGGTGCACGCCCAACGCGGCACAGTCGGTGCGGAAAATCAGCGAGTCGGCACGTACGTTCCGTCGCACTTCTCGATCAGCTGCTGGCTCGAGAGGGAGTTGCAGACGCTCAGGATATCGATCTTCCGCATGGAAAGCACCTGCCCCAGTTCGTCGACCGTTGCCCCGTCAGTCGCCTCGAGGTAGAGGTAGACGAGCTTCCCCTGTGCGGAGTTGAGTTCGGTCGGCAGTTCGGTGAGTTCGGGATCGGTGTGGGTCTGTTCCATCATCGTATTTACACAATCGACGAACATCTGTATAAAGTTATTGCACACCGAGTCCATATTCGGAAAAGAGTACTAGTGACATTATATGCCTTAGAATACGGATGTCACAGTAGCTACTGAGACAAAAAATCCACTCGTCGCGTGTGAGCGGTTCTCTCTAGCCGAGTCAGATATTCATGAGAGAAATCACCGTACTGGAACTGGAAAATGACTTTGGGCGAACGTTTCCGGGAACAGCTAGAAACAGAATAACTGTGTATCACTTTATCACAGTATTGGTAGCGGGAAATCAGGCACCGACAGAGCGTATAAGGTATATTAATATCAGAGGCCAATACTGCGACAATGGCAGCCCCGAGCCGCCTATCGGCCGATTCCGGTATATTTTGGATCGAGCTCTGATCTCGGCGATATTCGAGCGAGCCGAGCGAACAGCGATTTAGTGGCAGTCCGATCCCGCTAGGCGCCCGGCGAGTACGCGATGGGGTCGAGAACCGGCGACAAACGGCGACCCACCCCCTCCGTCGGCGTTTTTAAGTCCTTTCCACGGGTAACATGAGGCATGCCTCGGAGTTTTCGAATCGGATCCCTGTTCGGGATTCCGATCAAGCTGGATCTCACGTTTCTGTTGGTGCTCCCGCTGTTCGCCTATCTCATCGGCGAACAGATCGAACCCGTCGCGGGGCTGCTCAACGACGGGCTCGCGGCGGGCATCGACGTCGGCGCTATCACCGCCGGGACGATGCCGTGGCTACTCGGCCTGGCCGCGGCGATCGGGCTGTTCGTCGGCGTCGTGCTCCACGAACTCGGCCACTCGTTGACGGCCCAGCGCTATGGGTTTTCGATCGACTCGATTACGCTCTGGCTGTTCGGCGGCATCGCCGCGCTCTCGGAGATGCCCGAGGACTGGCGACAGGAGCTCACCATCGCCATCGCCGGTCCGATCGTCTCCGTGCTCGTCGGCGTCGGTTCGTACGCGCTCTTTCTGGCGGTTCCCGAAAGCCTCGACGGCGCCCGGTTCGTTCTCGGCTACCTCGCTATTCTGAACGTCGTGCTCGCGGTCTTCAACATGATCCCCGCGTTCCCGATGGACGGCGGGCGGGTTCTCCGCGCGTTTCTCGCCCGCAGCCGCCCCTACGCGACGGCTACCCAGCAGGCTGCCAGCATCGGCAAGCTGCTGGCGGTCTTCATGGGCCTGATCGGACTCATGGAGTCCAGCATCATCTTCATCGGCGTCGCCTTCTTCGTCTACATCGCCGCCTCGAGTGAGGCCCAGCAGGTGACAATGAAGGCCGCGTTCCAGGACGTCACTGTCGGCGACATCATGACGCCCGCCAGCGATCTTCACACGGTCGAACCCGAGACCACGGTGGCGGCGCTGGTCCAGCGGATGTTCACCGAGCGCCACACCGGCTACCCGGTCATCGACACCAGCGCGTTCGAGGGCGAACGCCTCGTCGGACTCGTGACGCTGACCGACGCTCGCGAGATCGATCCGGTCGAACGCGACGCGTTCACGGTCGACGAGGTGATGACGACCGACCTGCGGACGATCGCCCCGGACTCGGACGCGATGACGGCGATCGAGGAAATGCGCGAGAACGATATCGGTCGGCTACTCGTCGTCGAAGACGGCGACCTCGTCGGCCTGATCTCGCGGTCGGACGTGATGACCGCCTTCGACATCGTCCAGAAAAGCGGCGCGGTCAACCCTAGCAGCCAACTGCGGACCGCGGACTGATCGGTGCGACGGCGGCCGATCCATCCGCCGCGACGGCCGACTCATTCGCCTCGACGACGGCACAGTCGATCGACGAACCGGCAAAAACGTCCGTAACGGTCGCCTCGAGCGCCGCAATCAACATTCTTAACCGCAGTCGGGGCTGACTCACCGCCGATGCCACCGGCCATCGAGACCGTCGATCTCGTGAAGGAATACGGCGACTTGCGCGCGCTGCAGGAGCTGTCGCTGACCGTCGAGGAGGGCGAGTTCTTCGGCCTGCTCGGTCCCAACGGTGCGGGCAAGACGACCTTTATCAACACGCTGGTCGGCCTGGTCCGCAAGTCCGGCGGCGAGGCGCGAGTCTTCGGATACGACGTCGAGGACGACTACCGACAGGCCCGCGACGCCATCGGCCTCGCGCCCCAGGAATTCAACGTCGACCGATTCTTCTCTATTCACGAAGTTCTGAAGAACAAGGCGGGATACCACGGGGTTCCCGAGGACGAGGCCGCCGAGCGCGCCGACGAGGTGCTCAAGCGCGTCGGGATCTACGACAAGCGCGACGAGCGCTTCGACTGGCTCTCCGGCGGGATGAAGCGCCGGCTGCTGCTCGCGCGGGCACTGGTAACCGATCCCGACCTGCTCATCTTAGACGAGCCCACGGCCGGCGTCGACGTCCAGTTGCGCCACGACCTCTGGGAGCTCGTGACCGAACTCAACGAGGAGGGGACGACGATCCTCCTGACGACCCACTACATCGAGGAGGCCGAGCGCCTCTGCGATCGGGTCGCGATCATGAACGAGGGCCGGAAGGTGACCGTCGCGACGCCGGACGAACTGAAGGAGCGCGGTACCGACACCATCTCTGTCCGCCTCGAGTCCGGCGTCTCCGCGATCGCGGCGGCCGATCTCGAGACCGACCTCGGCGCGTACGCCCACGAGGTGACGACGAGCGGCGACAGCCTCGAGGTCCGCGTCGACGACGGCGGCTCGACCGCGCCGCAACTGTTGAACGACCTCGAGGCGCGGGGCCACGAGATCGCCGACCTCGAGATCACCAGAACCTCCCTCGAGGAGATCTTCGTCGACCTGACCCGAAGCGACGACCGGACGGTGACCCGGTCGTCGGCCTCGAGCGCGGACGAGACTGAGGAGAGTCAGCGACACGAACGCGAGCGCGAACAGGAGGGGGTCGCCTGATGCTGTCCGTCGGCTTCCGCGCGCTGTTCCGGCGCGAGGTGCTGCGGTTCGTTCGCCGTCCGAAGAACACGTTCATGCCGCCGGCGATCACGAACGTCCTCTACTTCGCCGTCTTCGGGTTGATCCTCGGCGGCCGGATCGATCAGATCGCCGGCTTCGATTACATCCTCTTTATCGTCCCCGGGCTGGTCGTCCTCGGCGCGATCTCGAACGCCTTCGAGAACGCGTCGTTCTCGATCTTCCACGGCAGGTGGAACGAGTACATCCACGAGACGCTGACCTCGCCGCTTTCCTACGCCGAGATGGTCGTCGCCTACGTCGCGGCCAGCGCGGTGCGGGGGCTCATCGTCGGCGTCATCATCGCCGTCGTGGGCCGGCTGTTCGTGCCGATCAGCATCGAACACGGCCTCTTCCTCGTGGCCACGATGGTCGTCATCACGGCGCTGTTCGCCGGCTTGGGGATCATCGGCGGCCTCGTCGCCCGCGACTTCGACGATCTGACCGTGATGAACCAGTTCATCCTCAGGCCGCTGGTCTTCTTCGGCGCCGTCTTCTACTCCCTCGAGACGTTCGAGCAGGCCTGGCAGGTACAGATCTCGCTGGTGAACCCGATGGTCTACATGGTCGACAGCGTCCGGTACGGCCTGCTGGGCTACTCGGACCTGGTCGCGGTCAGTATCCTCCCCGCGCCGTACGCCGAGTTCGCGCCGCTGTTCGCACTCGGTGTGCTCATGGCGGCCACCGTCCTCGTGCTGGCGATCGACGTCTACCTGTTCAAGATCGGCTACGGACTGACCGACTGACGGACCACTCTCCTCGCGAGCGATACCCTTCGGTTTCGTACGAATGAGGACGTGAGACGATTCGACTATGCAGGCCGCGTAGCGTCGCCCGCGTCGTCATCGCCGAACTCGAGTGGGCGCCGTCGACGGCGAGCGAACACCTGCGAAAGGCGAAGGCAAAACTCGTCCACGCGACGATGGACGGATTCGGTGCGGGACCGTGAGACGCCGACGCGGTCAGCTCGGAGCGTCGACGCCGAATTCGGCCGTGCCCCGTCCGTGAATCGACCTCGAGCGCGTCGGTGGTCGCCCCGACGCGATCACTCGGCCAGACTGACGACCTCGTTGCGGACCGAACACAGCGTTCCCAGGTGGTCGTCGTCGACCTCGCAGCGGGTGACGGACGGGCGGTCCTCGTAGGTGGTTCGGACCGGACCGATCGGGGCGTTTTCGTCGTCGATTCCATGCCAGACCGTCACGTCGCCGTCGGGCATCGGCAGCGACCAGTCGGCCGCGAGCGTGCGACTCTCGCGTACCGCACCCGACGGACCGGACGACAGTCCCGCGCGGAAGTCGCGACCGACGATGCGGGCGGTCTCGTCGTCGACGGATCGGTCGGTCAACTGGCCGACAACGGCTTGGTCACTCCGGAGCCGCGCGACGACGGCGCCGAATCGGAACGCGACGCCCAGGAGATGCGGGAACCGAACGAGCGGGCCGAACGGCCCGCCGTCGTGTGCCGGAACCGGAGCGCCGACTACGCCGACGCCGGTGACTCGTTCGACGTGACGTGCGGCGACGGCCAGCGCATAGGGACCGCCGCCGGAGAACCCGGCGACCGCGACCGACTCGAGTCCCAGCGCGTCGACGAGCGCTCGACAGTCTTCGGCCCACGTTTCGAACGTTCCGTCCGGATGCGGATCGGAACGGCCGTATCCGGGGCGACTCGGCGCGATCACGCGAACGCCTCGACTGCAAGCGGACGCCGAAAGCACCGCCCCGAGGTGTGACGATCCGGGCGTTCCGTGGTGGAAGACCAGGGGCGCGCCGTCCGGATCGCCGTACGTCGCGAACGCCAGGGTCCGTCCGTCGGAGAGCGAGATTGACTCCAGCTCGGAAACGACCATGCGAAACGCTCCCCGTCGCAGACATATTCACGTTACGACAGCCACGGCAGCGACCCGATGCGCCGGCGGCTACTCGCGGCTATCGGCGACCTCGAGCCGGTGGTCGAGGCGCCTACTCGTCTCGTTCGGCGACCCTGACCAACTGCTTCCCGATGTTCTCGCCCTCGAACAGCCCGAGGAACGCGTCGGGCGCGTTCTCGAAGCCTTCGACGACGTTCTCGCGGTAGCGGATCTGGTCGTTCTGTACGAACTGCGAGAGCCGCTCGAGCGCCTCGCCCCAGCGGGGCTGGTAGTCGCTGACGAGCAGGCCCTCGACCGTCGCGCGGGTCTCGATGAGCTTGGCGAGCTTTCGCGGGCCGGTCGGGACGTCGGTCTCGTTGTAGAGGGCGATCTGGCCGCAGACCGCGACCCGGGCGTCGACGTTCAGCCGGGGCCAGACGGCGTCCGTGATCGGGCCGCCGACGTTGTCGAAGTAGACGTCGACGCCGTCGGGACAGGCCTCGTCGACCGCAGTCGAGAGGTCGTCGGTCTCCTTGTAGTTGATCGCGGCGTCAAAGCCCAGTTCCTCGGTAAGCCACTCGATCTTGGCCTCGCTGCCGGCGGTACCGACCACGCGGGCGCCCGAGAGACGAGCGAGCTGGCCGACGACGGAGCCGACCGCGCCCGCGGCCGCGGAGACGACGACGGTGTCGCCCGGCTTCGGGTCGCCGACGTCGTTGAGGCCCCAGTAGGCCGTCACACCGGGCATGCCGAGCACGCCCAGCGCCGTCGAGATCGGCCCGTGGTCCGGATCGACCGGCTGAAGTTCGTTCGCGTCCGCGACAGCGTGTTCCGCCCAGAGGAGGTCGCCGGTGACGATATCGCCCGCCGAGAACTGGCCGGCGTTGGACTCGAGGACTTCGCCGACGACGCTCGCTTTCATCGGATCGCCGACGTCCCACGGTTCGGCGTACGATTCCGCGTCGCGCATACGACCGCGCATGTACGGATCGACGGACTGGTAGAGCGTCTTGACGAGCACCTCGCCGTTCTCGGGTTCGGGACGGTCGACGGTGACGAGGTCGAAGTCGTCGCGGGTCGGTTCGCCGACGGGACGGTTCGCGAGTCGCCACTGTCTGGTCTCTGCCATACGCGTACGAGGGCGCCCCGACGGGTGAACGTTGGGCTCGCGGAAGATGACGAACGGTCGACCGTCGATCCAGACGCGAGGTCGGCGCGGCCGCGGCCAGCAGCGGTCGAACCTTTTTGGTCGCCGTTCGTGTACGTCTCGTTATGGGATCCGATCGGGACACGCTCGAGAACCTGCTCGCCGGCAACGAGCGCCACGTCGAGGCGTTGCCCGAGGACTACTTCGCGGCGGTGCAGACGGGCCAGCACCCGACCGTCGTCGCGATCTGCTGTTCGGACTCGCGAGTCTCTCACGAGGGTATGTGGGGCATCGAACGCCCGGGAGCGGTCTTCACGCCGAGCAACATCGGCAACCAGATCTGGGACGAGGACGCCGGCAAGCGGATCGTCGACGGCGGCGTCCTCTACCCAATCCATCACACCGGCACCGACGTCGTCGCCGTCGTCGGCCACACCGGCTGCGGCGCCGTCACCGCGGCCTACCACGTCGCGACCGGCGAGGAACCGCCGGGCCCGCAGGGCGTCGACAAGTGGGTCGACCAGCTCGTGCCCGTCGTCGAGGAGGCCCTCGAGAGCGGACTGATCGACACCGACGCGGACGAGGCGCGGGTGATCAATCAGCTCGTCGAGTACAACGTCGACTATCAGGTGCGCTCGCTTTGCGACGCCACGGATGTCCCCGACGACATCGACGTCTACGGCTTCGTCTACGACTTTCAGGGCGTCTACGGCGACGAACCCGGCCGCACGTACCTGGTCGCCGCCAACGGCGAGACAGGCCCCGACGCGCTCGCCGATATCGTGCCCGAGGGCTACGAGACGACGGCCCGCAGCCTGCTCTCTCGGTAGCTGGTGCGACGTTTTGCGTCCATGAACTCCCGTTTCGATACCGCTGTCGGGACGAGAAGCACTCGTACCCGCTGAGATCGTCGTTGAACAGTCGCTAGTGACAGTACTGACGAGTTCGATTGTGAAGTTATCGAGTAGGGGATACTACCGAGCGCCGCTATTTCGAGGGTGCTTTCGTGCGAACGACCATCTGCGGAGAGCGGCCGCCGAGAGACCACCATCCTCGAGAGTACCGATCGAAACCGGGACCGAGTGCTACTGGTTCGAGCGCCTCGCGACTCACGGATTACGTCGGGTCCAAATCCCGCATTGAATCCCCTGCTTAGCGTAGACCAGCAGACCAGCTAAACTAGCGATGACAAGTGCAAGTGCCGGAAGTGTGCTCTCAGTAGCGAGCAGGGTGACGATACCCAAAACGAAGAAGCCCGCTGCTTGTAAGATAAGATAGGCAATAGTATCGCCGAATGGCTTTAAGCCATAGCTCGCGGTAATCACTGTAAGAATCGAAACAGTCGCTATGAGAAGTGCAGACAACTGCCAGTAAGTAATAAGTGAAATAACGACTATCCCAAGAAATAAATTACCGGTTATGTATTTTACTTCGATTGATTTAATCTCCATGGGGCCTCCATTCATAATCTATTGTAGTAATTCTATAGTTCTATCCCCATACCATAATATGGTACTGAGCTCCTATTTAATGTTGATATTAGAACGAGCAGTCATCGTTATTACACCCGGCAAGGACTGTGAGCGCAATACCACCTAAGAAAATCAACGAGGAAGCAGCATTACACAACGTACCATCTGGATCAGAACAGGCACCTACACAGCAGGCCCCTTCTCCAATACCGAGAAGACAATCGAAACAAGCTAACGGATTTACGGAACCAGCACAAGCTCCGCATCCGATTAAAGCCGAAGCTTCTCCGAGTGGACCTGCGCAGTCTAATATACAGGCCTCATAACTGCTTTGTACCGATGCGACAGTGTTTATGACTGAGTTATGTTGTTGATCAACTACAACCGGTTCTGACGCTGAATATCCTTCTCTTTTCGCTTCACTCTCGGATAAAAATGCTATATCCGAGTTAGCGGATATCATTCGCATTGATTCCATTTCTTCCCAGTCTTCTGTAGTTGCATTAATTAACCCTGGGAGTGATGAGAGGGTGCTCCCCTTAAAAACAGCTCCGGTTGGGTCGCTATTTTCTCTCCACTGTAGGTATCCCGCGTCATACTCATCCGCCGAAAGTGAGAATAATACTCCCTGAGCTAAAACCTTTATTTCTGAAGCAGACCGTTTTCTTGCTTGAAAGACTCGTGGCTTCCCTTTAATCTGATATCCACGAGAGACCATGTCTCTTTCAAGTGATTTGAACTCCGCGTCCGATTTCGCTTTACCAATAAGCCGGTTTTGTTGCTTTCCGGTGAGTTCTAATCGCTCGTATTCATAATCATCCGTCTCACTAGGTTTCGCATTCCCCTGTCCTGCAAGTCCTATAGTACCGACTCCGATCCCAAGAGACTGGACTATCTTTCGTCGACTAATGTCTTTTTCTCCAGACATATATGAAATATACATATGGGATGGATTAATTTTTTCTATGTGTCTTAGTATAAATAACTATACTTTATATTAAATTGACTTATATGGTGTTGCCGTAGAATCACCCTTTCTCCAAAGAATAGGAAAGTCCGTTTCTCGATTCGGGCCGAACGGTCGGCGTGGCTATGCCGAGCGAAACCCGACCGAAAATCGGCTGCCACACTTGGCAATCGTCTCGAGTCAGTAAAGACGGCGACCGGATCAGCCCTCAAGGCGCCCTCAGTCGTCGTCGGCCGTCTGCGGGGTCGGCGTCTCGCTCTCGACCTCGGACTCGGTCTCGTACTCGACCTCCGGCGTCGCCTCGGCCTCGAGTTCGACGTCGGCCGCCCACTCGAGGTCGCCGGCGTACTGGAAGGCGGTGTTGTCCTGCTCGGGATCGACGACCGTCAGGTCCCCGATCCAGCCGTTGTCGAGCAGCGTGCGCACGTCCTCGTGCTCGCGGAGGATCTCGGTCACGCGATCGACCGGCGCGTGGATCACGGCCGTCAACCGCAGCGGCTGGTGGTACGGTCGGTCGTCGTCGACCTTCAGCGACTGGAGCGGCAGGCCGGTCATCAGGTCCCCGCCGTTGCCCTGTAAGACGCCGACGTTGCCGATGGGGTTCTGGGTGATCTTCGAGCCGCTGCCGTAGACCGCGTTGTCGACGGTCGCGAAGTAGTACTGGTTGTTGATCCACTGAGTGACGACTAGCGGCCCGGTGAAGATCGCCTCGAGGGCCTCGCCCTCGGGGTCGGTCGTCCAGTCGTAGGAGTGGAGGAACGCGCGCCCGTCGAGGTTCCGGTCGGCGGTCAGCTCGCGGGGGCCGATGACGAACGAGGCGTTGCCGGCCAGCCCCCACTCAGGACGGGCCTCGGCCCAGTCGGCCGCTTTGCGTTCGACCGCCGCGACGCCGGCGTCCGGATCGCCGCCCGTCGCGTCGTCAGTGCGCTCTGCTGTGGCCCCGGCGCGGGCGCGCTCGAGGTCCTCGCGCAGGGACGCGAGATCCTCGTGGTGGCTCTCCGGCACCGGGTCGTCGAACAGTTCGATCTCGTCGGTCGTCGTGTTGTGCTCGCCCGCGAGGAAGACGGTGTCCTCGGGGACGTCGATCCCGCGCTCGCGCAGTTCGGCCCGCACGTCCTCGTCGTTGCAGATCTCGGCGAGTACGCGGGCGTTCGGGCCGCCCGGGTTCCCCGCGCAGGCCCCGCAGTCGAGACTCGAGTCGAAGGGGTTGTTCGTCGTCTCGCTGGCGTGGCCCGCGAAGACGACCAGGCGAGCGAATGCCGTCCATCCCATGAGTTCGAAGGCCGTCGCGGCGTACTCGACCTTCTCCTCGAGGGTCATCCCCTGCGGGAGGTCATGGTCGGCGTGGCCGTGGTCGTCGTACGCGTCGTAGTCGACCGCCGGGGAGGCGGCTTCGTGGTAGTTCGGCACGCGCTCCTCGACGGCGCGCTCGAGTTTCGCGATCGCCGAGGGCGACAGCGTCCGCGCGGCCATCGCCGAACCGTAGGCGCTGCCGGCGCCCTCGACGAACGTGAACGCGGCGACGACGTTGTTCTTGAGCGTCGTGAAGTGTTTGCGTGCCGCGTTCGCCACACCGGTCCAGCGGTCGCGGGCCGTCGCCGCCTCGGCTTCCTCCCCGGGACGGTCGACGACGCGGTGTTGCGGATCGACGATCGGCGGGCAGGCGTCGCTCTCGGCGTGCGAGTCGTACTCTCGATGGCGCATCGGAACCCCGAAGAAGCCCGCGTAGCCGTGGGTATCGTAGGGGCCCTGGGCCTCGATGTGGCGGCGGATCACCTCTGAGCGGGTGTCGATGCAGAACACGAGCTGCGCGGCCGGTCGCTCTCCGTTGTCGTCCGACGGGTCCGTCACCGAGTCGTCGATCCCCTCGAGGAGGCGCTCGCGGTAGCTGCGCTCCCACGCGGTCAGCCAGATCTCGGGCAGGGGGATCCCGTCGTCCGCGTCGCTCACGTCGTCCGCACTGGCGGTGGTCCTCGCCTCGTCGCCGTCGTCGACCGCTCCGGGGTCGATCGGCGCGTCCAGCAGGTCGGCCAGCGTCAGCCGCACCGCCAGATACTCCGGCAGCGTGATCGGGTACTGCTCCTGCCACGCGTTGGCGTCGGCATCGGTCCGCTGCTTGATGAACCCGCTCCAGCCCGGGAGCGCGGCGAGGTGGTGCTCGACGACGTCCTCCCAGCGTCCTTCGGGGAAGTCGCCCAACACCGCCTCGAGGGCCTCGGTCGCCGTCTCGGGAAGATCGTCGGAGTCGTCACAGCCGGACACGTCCCCGTCGTGGGGTGCCATCTCGCGCCACGCAGCGTAGAATCCCGCCTTGCGGTTGGGCATCGGCCACTTCGACTGCCCCTGATCGAGGAAGGCCGCGAGCCACTTCGTCAGCACGCGGTCGACGGCCGCCGTCGTGTCGTCGGTCTCGGAGCCGCGTTCCGCCTCGGTTTCGGCCATCTCGTCCAGGAGCGTCTCGGGCTCCCGGTCGATACCGCGAGCCTCGAGTTCCGCCTGAAGCGCGTCGGGATCGATCCGGCCGGTCTCCCACGCCCGGCGGAAGACCGACGGGTGCGGGTAGCCGCGGCCGCCGAACAGGCGTTCGCCCTCGGCGACGGCTTGATGGAACGGCTCGTCCTCGAACCCCGAGAGGGGGTTGGCCGTGACGAACGAGTGCAGCGGCCAGACGGAGCCGATGCGCTCGGCGGCGCGGTCGATACGCTCCTCGATGCGACGACGGTCGTCGGTTCCGTTACGCGTCATTGTAGTCCTCCTTGTCGGTGAGCACGGTGTTCGGATCGGGTTGGGAGAGGTTCAGCAGCGTCACGTAGAGGCGCTTGCTCGAGCGGAACCAGCCGAGTTCGGCCACGAGGTAGGCGCCGACGAACAGAGCGACGGCGAGGTAGTGAGCGATCGTCATCTCCGTCGAGACGTGGGTCATCGGCACGCCCGAGAGCATCGTCGAGACGGCGTTGAACGCGATGGCGTAGCCGCCGATCGCGGTCAGGACGACCAGCGGGGCGCTGACGAACCTGACCGACGCCGGCAGGGTCGACCGCCGGAGGATGTCGCGGGCCGCGGTCAGCGTCGTCAGGACCACGACCAGCGTCAGGATGGTCCCGCTGTTCAACTCGAGGCTCGTCGCCTTTCCGGTGAGGACGCCGAACAGGACGCCGCCGCCGACGGCGGTCAGCAGACTGACGGCGACCCCGGAGAAGCCGAGATGAGTTTGCTTCTTGTCTTTCGGCACCGCTTGCTCGACGGCGGCGCCCGACGAGAGGAAGAGATACGCCTTGTAGAAGCCGTGGAGGACGAGATGGGCGATCGCCGCGGCGAAGAAGCCGAGACCGCACTGTAGTATCATAAAGCCCATCTGCGCGATTGTCGAGCAGCCGAGCTTGCGTTTGACGTCCGTCTGGACGAGGATCATCGCCTGTCCGAGGAGGGCGCTGACGGCGCCGAGCAGGACGACGAACGACATGACGGCGAGGTGGTCGGCGACCACCGGAGCGAACCTGGTCAACAGGAGCCCACCCGCGTTGACGAACCCGGCGTGCATCAGGGCCGACGCCGGCGTCGGCGCTGTCATCGACGACAGCAGCCAGTTGTGGAAGGGAAACAGGGCAGACTGGATGACCGCCGCGAGGACGATCCCGCCGGCGGCGACGAGGCCGACCGTCCGCGAGACGCCCTCGAGGGCACCGAAAATACCGGTGAGGGTGGTCGCACCCGTCGCCCAGGCGAGGAGGGCCAGCGAGGCGGCCAGCAGGCCGCTGCTGGCGAGGAAGTACCGACGAGCGACGGCGGCGGCGGCTCGGGCCTGCTCCCACTCGCGAACGTGACCGATGAGCGACGCCATGAGCAGCCCCATCGCCAGCCACGCCGCCGCGAACAGCGCGACGTGGTCGGCCGCGGTCAGCGTCATGACGACGAGCGTGAACCCGAGAACGCGGTAGTAGAACCGATCGATGTGGCGGTCTCCAGCCATGTAGCGCCGGGAGTAGCTGTGGACGATCCCGCTGAAGAAGGTGACCACGACCCACATCACCGCGGTCAGCCCGTCGACGCGCAGCGCGTCCGCAAACTCCCAGCCGGCTCCGTTCCGGGCCGCCAGCGCGAGTACCCCGACGCTGAGGGCGAACAGCGCCCAGACCGTCCGCGTCGACGCTCGCGGAACGAGCGAGGTCGATGGCGTCGGTTCGGAGAGTTGTGCGACGGCGTCGTCGGATGTGGGTGCACTTTCGTCGGTCATGCTTCGATTTCGCGCTCGACCAGCGCGGGATCGCAGCCGGGTCGCGCCGAACCAGTCCCGGCAACACTTGCACGGTCGGTCGTCTTCACCCAATATACGAACAGACTGGTTATTATAGTCTTTGGTTCGAACAAAATGTTCGCCCCTCCCTCTATAGTGGACGATCGTGATAAACACGGTGCTCATCACGAATGTCTCAGTCAGAGAACGTCTCAGTCGACGCTCGTGAGAATCGCACCGAACAGGACGCGAGAACGGGCGGAACAGCGCGGTGTCCGTCCGGAAACGGAGCCAGTTCGTCGCGTTACTGGGAGGAGAATTCGTCGAACGACGTCGACTGGTGGCTCCGCACGAGCACTTCGTCGGTGATCGTCAGCCCCATGTCCGAGATCTCCTGTGCGATCGGCGTGATCTCTCGGTCGTTCTTGACGACGGCCGTCACGAGAAGGTTCTGCTCGCCCGTGACCAACTCCTGTACCGAGACGACGCCGGAAATGTCCAGTAGATCGTCGATGTAGTCGCCTCGCTCCGGAATCGACGCCGTGCAGTAGAGGAGCATCCGGATCGGATACCCCGACTTCGTGTAGTCGATGTTGGCGCTGTAGCCCTTGATGACGCCCTCCGACTCCAACCGCTGGATGCGTTTGCGAACGGTGCTCGAGGACGCGTCGGTCCGCTCGGCGATCTCACTCGACGAGAGGTTCCGGGCTTCCTCCTGGAGCGCGTAGAGAATCTCCCGATCGACCGCGTCGAGATCGTAGTCCGTCATACGGTCCGTTTGTCCGCGACGGCTATAAGGAACTTCTGTTGACAAAATGCAAGGATCGCCGTTCGCACGCCGACTCGCCGCGCCGTGCGCTCGAGGAGGCTTGCTATCGTCGTTGTCGGCGCTCGTGACCGCTGTCATCGCATTCCCGCTATCGCTGTGGAACTCGCCGCTACCGTTCTCGGGAGGCGAGGTCGTCGCCGTCGGTACCGTTTTGCTATTCGCACGCGCATTCCTCTCGCATGCGACGGTTCCTCGAGTCCGATACGGGGTTTTACTACGCTGTCGGGCTGTTCACGGTTCTCGTCTTCCTCGGCGGGCTGGTCGTTCTGGCGGTCATCAGCCCCGGCGATATCGGCGCGATCGAACTCGGCGGACTCGTCGTCGGCTTCTTCCTGTTCATCCTGATTTTCTTCGTCTCGGTGACGGTCCATCGACTCGAGGACCGCGACGAACGGTGACCGAACGCCGATTTTCGACGAAACGGGGGCGATAGCCTGCCATACCTTCGATATCGAGATCTGAGTCGAGCCGCAGGCTTTATCAGTGTCGCGGCGTTCTCTTCAGAAGCAATGGCGAAAGGAACCGTTGATTTCTTCAACGACACAGGCGGCTACGGATTCATCGAAACTGAGGACGCGGACGAGGACGTCTTCTTCCACATGGAAGACATCGGCGGCCCGGACCTCGAGGAAGGACAGGAGCTCGAGTTCGACATCGAGCAGGCCCCCAAGGGCCCGCGCGCGACGAACGTCGAGCGCCTGTAAGGCGAATTCGCGGAGGTATCGGCACTTCAGAACTGTATTTTACACCGACTAGCCGCGGCGTTGTCGTCGGCTGCGTCGCCGATCGCAATTGCGGAGGAGTGGTATCGGCGCATACGTGTTGGGATATCTATAAGTTTGCCCAAGATGGTAGTCGACACTCACGTTCGCCCCTGCAATCGGCGCTCCCGAACTCTCGATCATCCTCTTCAACCTCGCGCTCATCCTCGGTGCCCTCGGCGGCGTCTGGTATCTCCTCGCACGACTGCGCGGCGCGCTGTAGCGATTGACCCGGACCATTTTGTGGGTTCGGCGCCGACTCGAGGTATGTCCGACCCGCTGATCCGCCGTCGCGACGAGATCGAGTACGAGACGGTCGACGCGGCCGACGGCCTCGAGAAGGGCGTCCTCGTCAGCGACGACCACGGTGCGCCCCACTTCGCGATCCGTCGGTTCGTCCTCGAGCCCGGCGCCGAGGTGCCGAAACACACCAACGACGTCGAACACGAACAGTACGTCCTCGAGGGCGAGTACACCGTGGGCATCGGAGACGAGGAGTACGCGGTCGAAGCCGGCGATTCGCTGCTCATCCCTGCGGGAACGGTCCACTGGTACCGCAACGAAGGCGACGATCCCGGCGCGTTCATCTGCGCCGTCCCGAACGGCGACGACGAGATCGAATTGCTCGAGTGACCGTCACGGAGAGCGGACGGAAGTGCCGTCCCGACTCGGTCGGCAACCACAAGTACTAAACGTCTTTTAGGATAACCTAAACCTCGATGGTAGAAGCGCAGTCGGTCGGCGAGCACGCGGCGACTCGGGACCGGGAGGGTTGGGTTACCGGGACGCTCGTGCTCTTCTGTTTGGCGAGTACGATCATCACGGTCGTCGCCGGACTCGTACAGGTGACGTTCGGAGAGTACTCGATGACGCTCGTGGAGGCGTGGTCAGCCGTGTTCGAGCCCACGGTGCTTTTCAACCTCGAGGCCTGGTCCTCGTTTCTCTTCGGTACCGAGCTCCCCGAGATGAGCACGGACAGCGTCGTGGTGTGGAACCTCCGGCTCCCTCGCGTCTTCGTCGCGATTATCGCCGGCGCGACGCTGGCGATCTCCGGGGCGATCTTCCAGGCAGTAACGCGAAACGAGCTAGCCAGCCCCTTCGTGCTCGGGGTTAGCTCCGGCGCCGGGTTCGCGGTGCTGGCGACGCTCGTCGTCTTCACCGGGCTCGCGCCGTACCTTCCGCTGATCGCCGCGTTCGGCGGGACCGTCGCCTTCCTGGTTGTCTACGGGATCGCCTGGAAGGGCGGGACCAGCCCCGTTCGCCTCGTGCTCGCGGGCGTGATCGTCAACATGGTCTTCCAGTCGCTCCAGCAGGGGTTGTTCTTCTTCGTGGACGACCTCGGCGTCGCCCAGACGGCGATCGCCTGGCTCACGGGCTCGTTTACTGGCACGGGTTGGGGAGAGGTCCGGATCGCCCTCATTCCGGGCATCGCCGCGATCGCCATCGCGCTCGCCAGCTCGCGACAGTTGAACGTCCTGTTGCTCGGCGAGACCACCGCCAAGTCGCTGGGGATGCGCGTCGAGCGCGTCCGCTTTTTCCTCTCGGCGGTCGCCATTCTCGCGGCGAGCGTCGCGATCGCCGTCGCGGGCATCGTCAGCTTCTTCGGCCTCGTCGTCCCGCACATCGTCCGGAACGTCGTCGGCGGCGACTACCGACAGCTGATGGTCGGCTGCCTGTTCGCCGGTCCGGCACTGATGGTCACCGCCGACGTCGGCGCCCGCCTCGCGCTGGGCGGGATGCAGATGCCCGTCGGCGTCGTGACCGGGCTGGTTGGCGGTCCCTATTTCCTCTATTTGATGCGCAAGCAGCAGTCCATGGGTGAGCTATAATGGCACAGAACAAGACGCAGATGACGCAAGAACGGATCACCGACAGTGACGGCGTCGCGGTCGAGAGCGCGCTGGTCGGCGAGGACCTCTCGTTGAGCTACCCGACGACCGAGGAGACGATCGTCGAGTGCGCCCGGCTGGACATTCCCCAAAACGCCGTAACCGCACTCGTCGGGCCAAACGGCAGCGGGAAGAGTACGCTGCTGAAGTCGCTCTCAAACCACCTCGAGCCCGAACGAGGGACGGTCCGAATCCACGGCAAGGAACTCGACACGTTCGACCGGAAGGAACTGGCCCGCGAACTGGGCGTCCTCTCCCAGGAGAACGACTCGCTGGGTTCGATCACCGTCGAGGATCTGATCTACCACGGCCGCTACCCGCACCGCGGTTTCTTCGACAGCGTCAGCGAGGAGGACCACGCGGCCGTCGAACGCGCCCTCGAGTTGGCGGGAATCGGGGACCTACGGGACGCCGAACTCGGCCAACTGAGCGGCGGTCAAAAGCAACTGGCCTGGATCGCGATGGTGTTGGCCCAGGATACGGACGTCCTCCTGCTCGACGAACCGACGACGTTCCTCGACGTCCACCACCAGTTCCGCGTCCTCGAGACGATCCGCCAGTTGAACGAGGAGAAGGGGGTCACCGTGGCCGTCATCCTCCACGACATCGCCCAAGCGGCCCGCTTTGCGGACTACCTGGTAGCGATGCACGACGGGGAACTGTACGACTGGGGGCCGCCGGAGGAGGTCGTGACCGAGCAGTTGCTGGCCGACGTCTTCGGCGTCGAGGCGACCGTTCAGCACGAGCCCGAACTGCAGGTGTTGCCCCGTCGAGCGCTACCCGAGCGCTAAAAGTCGGAAAAACTATACTGTTTTAGGCCAGCCTAAACCTAATGGCAACCGACGACGGAACGACGAGACGGACCGTGGTGAAGACGACCGGGGCGCTCGCCGGTCTCGGCATCGGCGCCGGCTGCCTCGGCGAGTCCGGGTCGTCGAACGAGGGGAGCACCAACTCGGTGACGATGGAACCGGTCGGCGAGGTCGAGTTCGACGGCGTCCCCGAGACGTGGCTCCCGTACACGGCCGATTACGCCGACATGGGCGTCGCGCTCGGTCAGGGGGACGGGCTGGTCGGCATCGGCCAAGCACACCTGTACGGCACCCACTACTACGACGAACTCCCGGGCGTCTCGGTCGACGCGAGCGACCTCACGGAACTCTGGGACGGCGGCACCGGACAGGAGGTCTTCTACGAACTCGACGCCGACGTCCACCTCATCGACCCCAACTTCATGATCAACCGACTCGGCTGGAGTCGGGACGAGGTCGACGAGATCGCCGACACCGTCGCACCCTTCATCGGGAACACGATCTTCTCGGCCAGCTACGACTGGCACGACTACGACCGCTACACGCTGTACGAGGCCTTCGAGAAAGTGGCCGAACTGTTCCAGGAGCGCGAGCGCTACGAGGCTTTCGCGACGCTGCACGACGAGGTGATTGCCGACCTCGAGTCGCGGCGGCCGGACGAGAGTCCGTCGGTCGCGGTGCTGGTTCCCGCCTCGGCCGAACCCGAGGAGTTCTACCCGTACCTCATCGACGAGGCGACGCAGTCGAAACACTGGACGGATCTCGGCGTCCGCGACGCGCTGGGTGCCAACGACATCGAGGACGCACAGGCCGGCGGCGGCACGGTCGACTACGAGACGCTGCTCGAGATCGATCCCGACGTGATCGCCGTCCGGCAACAGGGTCAGGCCACCGAGGAGGACTTCGAGAACGGGATCGTCTCCTCCCTCCGCGATCACGACGTCGCGAGCGAACTCGAGGCCGTACAAAACGACCGCGTCGTCTACGCGGGCATGACTTACCAAGGGCCGATCATCCACCTGTTTCAGCTCGAGCGAGTCGCGCAGGGACTCTTTCCGGACACGTTCGGTGGCGAGGACCTGTTCGACCGACAAGCCGTAGCCGATATTGTCGACGGTAACACATAACTCGACAGCCCTGTACCGTGTGACGAGCGCAGTTCTGGCCGTATTAGTTCGGAACACTTTTGATGGTTTAGGCTAACCTAAAGATCGATGACCGACGAGTCCACGTGGACGAGACGCAACGTCCTTCGAACGAGCGGAGCGATCGCCGGCGTGAGCGCGATGGCCGGCTGCATCGACTCCCTTGGGTCCGACGGCGACGACGAAGCCGAATACACGGTTTCGATGCCGCCGGTCGGCGAGGTCGAATTCGACGGCGTCCCCGAGGCGTGGGCCGCCGGAACCGGGGATTGGGCCGACATGGGGATCGCACTTGGCCAGGAGCCGCCAGCGGCCCTCTATCTCGCCCGGCGCCTCCATACGGGCTATTACGACGACATTCCCGACGTGAGCGTCGGCGAGATCGACTCGCTCTGGGACGACAGCGAGTTGACCCGCGAAGAGGTCATAGAGCTCGCCGAGGACGTGGATCTCTTCGTCATGGACCCGAACTTCCTCGAGGGGCGGGCTGACTGGAGCCCCGACGACATCGACCAGGTCGAATCGACGGGGACGCCGTTCTTCGGGAACTCGATCACCTCCCGGGACTACCCGTGGCACCAGGACTACGACTACCTCACGATGTATGAGGCCTTCGAGAAACTCGCCGAAGTCTTCCAGGAACAGGAACGCTACGACGAGTTCGAGACGCTACACGAGGACTTCCAGTCGGAACTCGAGACTGTCGTCTCCGCGGACGACCAACCAGAGGTTGCAGTCCTGTACCCGCAGTTGGAGGATGACTCGTTCCTCCCCTACCTCATCGACGAGTCGACGACTTACAAACACCTGCAGGACCTCCAGGTCGAGGACGCACTCGCGACCTCCGACGTCGAGGACTTCCACAGCGGCCGCGGATCGGTTGACTACGAGACGCTCCTCGAGGTCGATCCGGAATACATCCTAGTTCGCACCGAGCAATACCTCTCCGAGGAGGAATTCCAGCAGAGCATCGTCGAACCGATCCAAAGCCACAACGTCGGGCGGGAACTGACAGCCGCTCAGAACGGCAACATCTACAATACCGTCCCGTTCTATCAGGGCCCGATCATCAACCTCGTCGCCACTCAGCGGTTGGCCGAGCAGCTCTACGGCGTCGAGGACGACCTGTTCGACCCGCAGCAAGTCAGCGACATCGTCAACGGCGACTTCTAAACGGCCCGAGGAACTTCTCGAGTATCGAACCCGAGGCCCGCCGCGAACTCTTCGGATCCGACTTTCGGTTCTCCCGACGGCAAACGGTGTCGATCGCGGCCACTTACTGGGGTCCAGTCTACGGAAGTTTTTTGCGAGCCGTCCGTCGACGCCTCGTCGGTCCCGTCGGCCGTCGATTCGGCCGCGTCGGCGGCCACTGCATCGTCTCCCTCGCCGTTTGCCGGCTCGAGCTCTGCGTCCGGCTCGGCCGTCACCTCGAAGGTCGACAGCGCGTCGGAGAGGTCCTGTGCGCGCTCGGACAGCGACGTCGCGGTGTGTGACACCGTGATGAGCGACGAGGTCTGTTCCTCCGCGGCCGCGGCAACGGTCTCCGCCTCCGCGCTGGTCTCCTCGCTGATCGCCGTCACGTCGTCGGTCATCGAGACGACCTCCTACGTCGCAGCGGCCTGTTGCTGGGTCGCCGCCTCGATCGAGGCGTTGAGCGCGAGCATGTTCGTCTCCCGGGTCACGTCGCCGATGAACGCCAGCAGATCGTCGATCGTCTCGAGTTCGTCCTCGAGTCGGCCGACCTCCGCGACGGCCTCGTTGGCCTCCGCTTCGATGGCGTTCATCCCGTCGATCGCCCGGCGAGCCGATTCGCGGGCGTCCGTGCTCGTGGCGGCGGTCCGTTCCGCGAGCGTGGCCACCTGCGAGGAGGTCGCGGCAATCTCCTCGGTCGTCGAGAGTTCGTTAACTTCGTCGGCGATCGCCGCTCGAAACAGCGACTCGACGTCGTCCTCGAGTTCGGAGCCTGTGTGTGCGTAGATGACGCCGCCGAACACTCCCACGACGAGCAACACCACGAAGAGCGCGGCACCGAACCGGAGTGCGTAGCTGCTTCGAGCGCCCGGAACTCCCCGTAACGGATTCAAATCCATCGAATTGGGAATTCAATCTCTCCTATGTGTAATTCACTATTATTGATATGTACGGCTATAGTCCGCTCGTCGGCGGTACGAACGAATACGTCGTCGCCGTCCGCTGGGGCGCACTGAAACCGACAGCAGTGATCGCTTCCGCGGCTCGCGCTCGAGTTCGGTGCAGTCCGAACCGCTGAAATACCGTCCCGCCATACGGCTACTCGTGTCGAAGCAGGTTCAGGAGGTCGAAACGATCTTTTGTCACGCGACCGGTGACGATTACCTCGTCGTCGTCGAGCGCGACGGACAGCGGCTGTTCCGAGCGAAGCTCGGACTCTCCGAGACGTCTGCGGGCCCCCGACCCGCGAAGTTCCGGCTGAAGCAGGGCTCGAGCGAGGAGCCCCGCCAGCCCGACGA
The DNA here is from genome assembly GCF_003977755.1 of Haloterrigena salifodinae. Classification (NCBI taxonomy): domain Archaea; kingdom Methanobacteriati; phylum Methanobacteriota; class Halobacteria; order Halobacteriales; family Natrialbaceae; genus Haloterrigena; species Haloterrigena salifodinae. The sequence goes on along the minus strand of NZ_RQWN01000003.1, from coordinate 187,157 downwards.
GTTCGTCGAACTCGCCCGCCGCGCCGGGCGGATCCGCATCTCCGAGCAGACCGCCCCCGAGAAGCGCCGCGAACTGCGGGAGATGCTCGAGGGCTACCAGCTCGAGGACAAGACCAAGGCCGTCCGGACCTGCCGCTACTGCGCCTCCGCGGGGCGCTACTCGCCGATCACGACGGAGACCGCGGTCAAGGATGACAACGATTGGATCTGTCGCGACTGCGCCCGCCAGGAACTCGAGCGCCAGCTCACCTACTCGGGCAGCGGCGAGGTGACGGGCGCCGCGAAGGAGCGCCTCGAGGACCTCATGCTCGAGGTCCAGGATCTAGAGCGGATCGTCAACCTGCTGCAGGGACAGCTAGATCCTGATCTGACGAAGTTCGATACCATCTCGGCGACGACCGACGAGGTCGACCCCGTCCGGGTGGACTCGCTGAACCTGCATCCGGGGCTGCAGAACCTGCTCGAGGACCGGTTCGAGACGCTGTTGCCGGTCCAGAGCCTCGCCGTCGACCACGGCCTGTTCGACGGCGACGACCAGATGGTCGTCTCGGCGACAGCGACCGGGAAGACGCTGGTCGGCGAGATGACCGGGATCGACCGCGTTCTGAACGGCAAGGGGAAGATGCTCTTTCTCGTGCCCCTCGTCGCGCTCGCGAACCAGAAGTACGAGGACTTCCAGGACGAGTACGGCCACCTCGTCGACGTCTCCATCCGGGTCGGCGCGAGCCGCATTTCGGACAACGGCAACCAGTTCGACCCGAACGCCGACGTCATCGTCGGCACCTACGAGGGGATCGACCACGCCCTGCGGACGGGCAAGGACATGGGCGACATCGGGACCGTCGTCATCGACGAGGTTCACACCTTAAAGGAGGAGGAACGGGGCCACCGTCTGGACGGTCTGATCTCGCGGCTCAAGTACACCTGTGAGCAGCGCGCGAAGCGGCGGGACGACTACGGCGGTGCCCAGTGGGTCTACCTCTCGGCGACCGTCGGCAACCCCGAACAGCTCGCGACGGCCCTCGAGTCGAAGCTCATCGAGTTCGAGGAGCGCCCGGTGCCCATCGAGCGCCACGTCACCTTCGCCGACGGCCAAGAGAAAGTCCGCATCGAGAACAAGCTGGTCAAACGGGAGTTCGACACGGAGTCCTCGAAGGGGTATCGGGGGCAGACGATCATCTTCACGAACTCCCGCCGGCGGTGTCACGAGATCAGCCGGAAACTGGACTACTCGGCCGCCCCCTACCACGCCGGGCTGGACTACAAGCGACGGAAGAAGGTCGAACGCCAGTTCGGCGAGCAGGAGCTATCGGCGGTTGTGACAACTGCCGCGCTCGCAGCGGGGGTCGACTTCCCGGCCTCGCAGGTGGTCTTCGACTCGCTGGCGATGGGGATCGAGTGGCTCTCCGTCCAAGAGTTCCACCAGATGCTCGGCCGTGCCGGTCGACCCGACTACCACGACAAGGGGACGGTGTACGTGCTGGTCGAACCCGACTGCTCCTATCACAACTCGATGGAGATGACCGAGGACGAGGTCGCGTTCAAGCTCCTCAAGGGCGATATGGAGTCGGTGATGACCCACTACGACGAGGCCGCGGCCGTCGAGGAGACGTTGGCGAACGTTACCGTCGGCGGCAAGGCCGCCAAGTCGCTCAACGACCGCATGCTCGGCGACGTCCCTACCAAACACGCCATCGGCAAACTCCTCGAGTACGACTTCATCGACGGCTTCGAACCCACGCCGCTGGGGCAGGTGGTCACCCAGCACTTCCTCGATCCCGGCGAGGCCTTCGCCCTGCTGGACGGCATCCGGAAGGACGCCCACCCCTACGAACTGATCGCCGACCTCGAGTTGCGCGAGGACGACCTGTAGTCGCCCTCGAGTCAGTCCGTACTTCAACTCCACACGTATCGGCCGGAACGCTTTTGCCGAACCTATCAGCGGCCGGAACGGTAAAGAGTGCGTCGTCCGAGATACGAATAGCGCCGGGGACCAGCCCGGAGAGACCAATGGAGCCAGCAACCCCTTCCGCGATCGATCCGCCGGCGAACGTCTTGCTCGTTCACGAGAAACAGTGCGAGCCAGCCGTCTGTCCGGATCTCTGCCACGACACCGGCGCGACGGCAGATCTCAGGGTTTCGTTCGCGGATAACCGGCCGGATCGACCGGATCCGGACGCGGTGACCGGGAAGGTTGGCCTCCTGACGGTCGGAGACGTCCTGATCGAGGACACCGCCGAGTCGGCCCGCGACTTCGAGGAGCGCGTCGTCGTCGACACGGTTCGCGATCCGACCGACCTCTCCACCATCGGTGTCGCCGTCAGTCGCTTCTGTAAATACTGGTCCGACGAACAACTCACGGTCTGTTTCGATTCGCTGGACGCCTTGCTCCGCTCGACGCCGCCGAAGGACGTCTTCCAGTTCGCGCACGTGTTGACCAATCGGCTCTCGAGCGTCGACGCGTACGCGCACTTTCACTTCGATCCGACGCGCCACGAGGATCGCGTCGTCTCGACGTTCGGGGAGATTTTCGACGCGGTCGTCGCCGAGGAGGGCAGCGAGGAATCGCTGCCGGAAGCGACCGACGAGGAGGTCGCTGATCTGCTGGCGGCGTGGACCGACGGGGCCGACGAACCCGACGGCGAGTTCGAGTTCGCCGTCGAGCCGTCGACCGAAGCGACCGACGAGGATATCGCGCGGCTGCTGGGGAAGTGACGGTCGGTCGGGACCAGGGTTGGCGACCGGGGGGCCGCCAGGGGTGGTGATAGCGACTACGGAACGAAGGCGACACCGAACAGCGCGAACAGGAGTACGACGGCCGCGCCGAGGATCCCGCCGAGGCCGACGATCACGAGCACTACGGGCGTGACGGCGATCGAGAGGCCGAAGACGACGTGGCTGAGGAACAATACGAGGAGCCCCGCGACCGCGTTAACGATGAAGGGAGCGAGCGCGCGGACGAGAACTGCGGCGACCAGCACGCCCACGAGGACTGCAATCAGGACGAGGATCTCGAGACCTGTCATGTACGCGGCGATATCACGTCGACCGCCAAAACCGTTCGGCCGGTAACGAAACCCTTTATGATGTGCACCTTTTAGGGGGGAGTACGGGATCGTGGGTTAGCTTGGTATACTTCGGGCCTTGGGTGCCCGTGACCCCGGTTCAAATCCGGGCGATCCCATCCTCTTATATGGGTTTTCGGCAAATTAGCCGCGTATCCAATAGGGTATAGTCCAACCAACTGGGGGTGGTCGCGGTGAGCCGCACCGTCGAACTCGAGCCTCCAGTCTGCGAGTTCTGTGGGTGCTATATTCTCGGTGACGACCAGCCTTGCCCCGCACTTAATGAAGGGAGGTGTCAGCCGTGACAGTGCCGCGTGGTCGGCAGTGTACGATGTGCACTGCCGAAGCGGTCGAACCGACTGCTACGATCCCGCTCTGCGAGGACCACCTAGCCGCTGCAACCGGCGAAGACACCGACGGGGGCGAGTCAGAACCACAAACGGCTACTCGAGTGGAGTTCAGTGGTCCGCTTGCCGAGGTGGACTTCCAGAACCCGAAGACCGGCGTCTACTGCACAACGACCTACGATGAAGAGCAGTGGATGGGGAGCGCCGGCAAAACCGGAAAGCAGCCTTTCGTGCCTTGGGGGACCGCGACCACCCCGACGCCAATGCTCACGAAGACGCCCGTTGGAAGTGGGGGATTGAAGACAACTACATCACGGGCAAGCAGTTGGATATGTTCGTCGAGGATCCGAAGTACCGCGACGAGATTACCGGCCGGACGTTCATCCAGCAAGAGGACGACCGATATGCGTTCGTAGACGGCGACGACGTTGTTTGCCCCGAAACAGGCGCGGTTCATCCAGCGTTCAAGGCCTTTCTTGCCCATCTTGGACTCACCTACACCGACATTTCAACGTCGGACAGTGGTTCTCACGCACAGTATATCGGAGAGATACCGATTGAAGGTAAGGGGCAAGTCAGCTTCGAGATCGGCACCGAGCCGTGGGGGGCAAACGACGACGTGCCTGTTATCGAGATTTATGCGAACAAGCACGTTTGTCTCGCCACGGGCAAACACGTTCCTGGCTCGCCGCTCGAAGCCAACGAGTGGGACGACGATGTGCTGGAAACCATCCTCAAGGCCAATGGCTACGAGGATGAACCCGAAATCGAGCACGACACAGACCGAGATACCCCCGAACTCGAGAACTACAACCCAGAGGCGACACACGCCGATGATGAAGCCTCTGACGTTCGGGATGTCCTAACCGCCGTTGAACGATTAGAACCCCGTGACGTGCCGCTCTCGACCACACAGACGGGCGCGGATTCGACCGGGTGGACGACGTGGGACCCGAGTTACCGACGCTCTGACAGTGGCAAGAGCCTCCACTACAACGGCGAAGGTGCCTTCCATGACTTCCGAGAGGGGGAAGCCTTCGGCGTATTGAGTCTCTATGCTGCCGAGCAAGGCATCATCAGCAATCCGTGGGACCGACTGTCCGGTTCGGATTGGTGGGAAGCCGTAGAAGCCGCTCGAGAAGCCGGTGCGCCAATTCCTGAGTTCGACACGGGAGAGAGTGCAGAACCCGCCTCAACGCTCCCACTCGCCCGCCTCGATGCCTTAGATGCGGAGGAATGGAAACGCTACGCCCGTTCGCATGGCTTCGATTGGCCGAGTACGTCGAAGGTGCGCGATCGGCTCAAGGATGAAATCCTGACCACAGTCCGATCCCGCTCGAGCACGGTGATCGACGCCCCAACCTCGGTCGGAAAGTCATACACGACGGCCACAACGCCGTGGCTGAACCACGCTGGTACGACGGGCGAGCAGCCTGTTGTCCACCTCCATAAGACACGGGAAGCGCGAGACTCTGCAGCGGCCGACTCGAGCGAGGCGAACGTCTCATATCGGGTGTTGAAGGGTCAAAAAGAGCGTTGTCCGGCCGCAGCGGGGGATCATGACCCGAACCCGGACGGCGAGGACCCGGAGATCGTTATCACGATGGACGGAACGCCCGCCCGTGAATGGTTGGACGCGGTGTGTGAAGGGAAGGGGATCCCGTTCTCGGTCGCGCACCAGTACCTCGCAGAGAACAACGACCAAGGCGCTACGCTGCCGTGCGAGCACGACGATACCGAGTGCCAGGCTATGACCCAGTGGGACGGGATCCCGCGTAATGACGACGGCTATGCATCGGTTGATGTTATCCACGCGACGCATGCCTTCGCCCGCGTTCCGTCGCTGATTGAGGGGTGCAACGTCATCCTTGACGAACAACCGGACTTCGGTGCCGACCTTACCCAAGACGAAATCCGACGGTCGATAACGGCATATCTGAAGGCTGTGAACGTCCCCAAGACGACGTTCGAGGAGTTCGTTGATTTGGCTACCCCGTTTGAAGAAGGCTTCTACGACCTCGAAGCAGTCGGCGAGAAACGGCGAGAAATGGACGAAGCGCTCGAGGAGGAACCGGGAATGATGTGGTATCTCAAAAACTCCGATGCCCATGCGCTTGCCCCAGCATTGGCTCAGGCAGTATGGGAGGCACTTCGAGAGAGTGAGCCGGACTGTAACGGTCGCCGAAGTGCAACGGCGCTGCATGAACCGCCGCGGTTTGACGACTACGGCGAGGACTATCTGGCCGATCGAGTGACGGTCGTTATTGACGACGACTATACCATTCAGACTGTCCGTGTGAGGCCGTGGTTCGACGCTGCGCGGTCCGTCGTTGGCTTAGACGCCCATCCGAGTATGAACCTCTGGCAACGGAACACGGTGCCGGAGATTGGCAGAGAACCACTGCTCGAGCCAACGGAGCGCCAATTGTGGCGACGCTTCGAGCGCGGTCTTACTGTCGTCCAAGTCGGCGACGCAACCCGCCCGTTCACGTCCGGCGAATACTTCGACGAGGACGGCACGCGGACCGTCTTAGAACACTTGAACGCCCATTACGGGCCGGATTTCAGCACTTGCATTACCGCCTCGAGTGTCGAAGGTCGGACAAAACGGCTCATGGAGAAAGCCGGTATCTCCGATCCAGAGACGATGCACTACGGCGAGGAAAAGAGCCGCAACGACTTCGGTGATGAATCAGTTGGCCTTGTCAACGGGTGCATTGACCCGGGAGACGACTACGTACTGAACCTGCTTGCTGAGTGTGGCCTTGAAGCCGAACCCGCAACAGTCGAAACCGAGGACGGAGAGATCAAACGCGAGAAAGGTCGGACGTTTTCCGGGCCGGATGCCGATGCCGCTTCGGAGCTGCTCGCGAGCGTTCGGGAGAACCACGTTGCACAGGCTGCCGGTCGATACGCCCGAGACGCCGATAACCCCGATAACAGCGCAGTTGTGCTTGTCCGAACCGATGCTATCCCGCCCGAACTCGTGGACATCGAAGCGCCGGGCGTTGAGTGGGTCTACACCGAGACCCAGCGAGAGATAGTTGAAGAACTTCGCTCGAGCACCGACGGCGCGCCCGCGAAGAAGATCGCCGACGAACTCGACTGCTCGAAGCGTCACGTTTTGAAAACGCTCCGGTCCCTCGAAGGGGCCACCCGCGACGAAGGTGCGGGCAAGTACGGCGCGGACCTCTACCACGCCGGAGACATGCCTGAGAACGGCGAGGCTGACCTTCGGCTTGAGGACTTCGAGGATGCCACCAGTACGTGGGAGATCGCCCTACACGACACGCTAGTGAGTACAATAGAGCCTGCTACAACGGCAGAGCCAATGAAAGAGGGTCCAACCTCAGATGGGTTGGCGGGACCACCCGGAGGTGGAGAGACATGAGCACACAGAGCCGCCCGCTCGAGCAAGAGGTACGCGACTACGTCCGCGAGCACTACGAGCGGGGGAATAGCCATATCAAGACACCCCACGTCGCCAAGGCGCTAGACCAAAACTCGCAACGAATCACGCCGATCATGCAGGACATGGTTCGTGGAGGCACGCTGGCCGTCTGGAACGAATCAACGAACGCAACAGTCTATCGTATCCAGCTATGAGCACACAAACCGGATTAGACGAGTTCGACCGCCAGGAACGCCCCGCTCGAGGCGGCATTAGCGACAGTGACCCGCGGTGTGGGGTGTCGGACACGTTCGACGGTAGTGAGTGTAAGAACCCTGCCATACCCGCATTGGGCGTTTGTCACAAGCACAACAGTGGGACGGGGCTGCGTGTGACGTATTCGAGCGGGGGTGGGGCGTTGAACGTGAGAAAGAGATCGACGGCCAGACCGTCACATTTCTAGCACCGAACCCGGCACTCGAGGCCGACCTACGGATCAGTAAGAAACAGCGGAAGTTAATGCGGAAACTCCGAGCCTACGGTACTCCCGATGGACTCCCGCGGTCTGAACAATAGGGAGTTATAGCGAAATTCAGCTCGCTATAACAAGTGTCTCAAGTGTCTGCAATATGTAGGCGGATGTGGGATTCAGAAATGACTGACATGAATCGGAGAGCGATGATGGGGAGTATCGCCGTAGCAGCAACGGCAGCACTCGCAGGATGCTCAGATACTGTGGATAAGGCAACTGGTGGGCCGAAATTTGAAGAGGGGGATGAGCAGGATGTGATGCTTGAAGCCTCTTTCTTCGGAGATGATTGGAGTGAGGACCCTGAAGAAGAGTCAGATGATGAGAATAGCTCAGAGAGTGAGTATGAATGGGGGTTTGACCCTGAAGAAGTTCCATCGAAAGAGGCTACCTTCTCGTCAAGCGATGACTCTGAGATAGTAGTCTGCTCAGTCACTATCTTAGAAGATGGAGACAAGGCGGAAGAGGAAGCAAAGAACTTCGGCGAGGCAAATATGGTTGGCGCCGAAGAGCCTGATATCGGTAACTATGCTGTTCGAGGCGAGTTCCAGAAGACGGGTCTAATCTGTTACAGTCTCTCAAATGCACTTGTGCTTACGATGGCAGCTACAATCCAAGGTTTCAGTCTCAGCCCAAACCACAATAACAGTATGAAGGCAGCTGAAGAGATCGAGTCCCGGCTTGAGGATCTATAGGGGAGATTCTAACCCGGACCCTCGAGGACCAGGTTGTGACTATCAGGTTTGAGAATTGGGGCAGAACGACTCCCTGCTATATCTCCACCTTGTGGCCAGAACCACTTAAACGCCGAGCGGATTCTCTATTCCTTTTCACCACCCTTCCGGAGTTCGATCAAAAAGTGGGTTGCGAGTAGTACGACAGAAATCAACTGAAGTGTTAATATCATTGGGCAAAAACCCAAATCACCCGATTTCGGGCGGCTTAGACATTTTCATCGTAATCGCCACCATTGTCAGCGGCAGCGGTGTAGGTGTTGCTGATGACGCAACCTGCGGAATCTCGGTCTAGAGCCCCTAATGTGGACCCGAAGATTGTTTTGTCCAATGAGATTTAGGGCACTAAAGATATATTACACACATGATACCCACCACAGGGATCATGGCGGCGATGGTACAGAACGTCATTTACGACGCACTCAAGAGCGGCGCTAGTCTTGCTTGGACCTATCTTGGTCGACCGCTTTCGAATCCCCCTCGGCGGCTTGAGAACAGCGCATGTACATATACTCACCAATTCCTCGAGCCAGATTGCACCACGTCGACGCTCGGTACTCTTGAACGCTGGGCGAAAGTCAAGTGTTCAGATAGAGTCCTTAGTTGGTCGGATGATCACCTTACTCTCACCGTTCTAATCGACGAACCGGAGCAGGTTGATCCAAACGGCATTGAGAAGTATTTCGAGCAGAGGCAGATTTCAGTCAATGTCTAGCGATTACGATACCTGTCTGTGGAAAGTCCTTGTGAAGGGTGATATTGATGATGTCCGGTCAGTCAATGGGCACATCAGTCACGCTGTCGAACGGAACCGTCTCCGATCGGGACAGACAGGAGTTGCCCAACGAAATCTCTCGATGGACCTCTCATAGGCGTTGCTCGAGGACCGTCTAAACCTCTCTGGCGATATGGTAGGTTCTCTAAAACCATCCCTGTATAGTCTGTATTTTACTTCGGGTATATAAAGAGAGGCGCGTCTCGAGTAGGAACACTCCGAATTAGTGGAGAAATCAAGTGTGCTCAGTTGAGATTAAGAATCTACTCCCGAACCGTAGGACATCTCGATCGCGGAAGCCGGGTCTCCGGGCTCAAGCCCAAGGGAAAAGCAACGGAAAAGAGGTCTAACAAACCGCTCTTCGGCTACTCAGCGAGTCTCGTCTCGCCGTCCGAAATCTTCTCAAGGACGGCCCCCCTCGAGATCGAGACGTCGACATCGTTCGGCGTTTCGACCGGCCGCCCGGTATAGTAGCACACGGCGCTGTTGGTGGTTTCGCTGCTCATTGGCTTCCCTCGAGTTCGATGTGTGTATTTTCAGTAAGCCACTCACCAATCGGTTGCTCGACACCTTCCACTTGGAACACGGGGCGTAACTCAAAGTGCTCGGTAACGTGTTGGTCGACGTCGGCGACCGTGAGTTCGCCGCAGTCGCGGTATTCTTCGCCAGCTCTCGCAGCGATTGCGACGAGCGCCTCGGGCTCGACTTGGACCGTGACAGGGACAGTTTCGCCTTCGGTCCCGCTCATCGCCCACTCACCTCGTTATCGCCGGTGGTCTCGAGTTGCGCGGTCGGATCGATTGGGCGCCCGTCAACAGTGACGTAAACATCAGTCGTTCGAATGTAGTTCATCGCAAAGGTGCATGTGCTACGCAAGAGCGCCGCTGAACGCTCTTGTGTAGCACATTGTTGATGGAGTGAAGTTTTGAAATTTTCCGCTGAGTGCTCCGAGCTGAGTTATGGGTTACGAACCACTCTATCCCTCTATCTTGGTTCAGCAAGTGAGGAACCGAACCGTATCAACAATCACCTACGGAAGAGCGTTAGTGCTATCTATGTGCTATCCCCCTTATTGTGAAACTGTGTAATAGTCGATATGATACATAACACCCCGGATATTGATAATAGAGCGATGGTCAGGAAATACTCGCTTCCAGCTTCGCTCACTAACACATATATTGACAAGAATATTACAATACTCGCAAGAAGCGGGACTATCTTTATCCAGTCCATATCATGGTTCCCATTTTGAACACTATTAAAGATTTTATTTTTAGATTACCAGTTGATAGTTTTAAAATAACCTCCGGTATCTCACGAGCCGATCACTCTCGACTAAAACTTGAAGAGTGTGAGCAGCGGTTATCGTGATTATCCTACAACGCTCTTCCGTAGGTGATTGTTGATACTGCTGAGCTGTCGCTGCAAAGTTGAAGAGGACAAGGGCACCGCGTTAGCGGTGCCCGACACGGATGATTCCGCTAGATGTGTTTGGGTCGGAATCGGTCGCAGCGGACCTGCTCCAACAGGTTCGCTGGCGTGACGGTGTTACCTGTCCTCGCTGCCGTTCTGACCTCACGGTCAGAAACGGCAGCTATGAGCACTTTGTCTCCGAGGGCGAAAACAGGCACGTATAACCGCTATACTTTCGGGATTACACTATGACATTCCTTGCATAGAGTAACGAGGTTTGTGAGCCGGTGAGTCCCACGCGGAACGGCTTTAGGAAATGACTCACGAGTACGTGCTTATCCTGCCGCAGAGATCTCTTTAATCCAAGACCACATAGAAAATACCGACAGATCCGATTACTACAAATGAAACAGTAATATATAATCTTCCTCCACCAATATATTGTAATACGCCTACTATAATGAACGAAAAATAGGAAAATAAACGAAATTTCGGATGGCTCCGGATATCGTCAATTGTTGCCAAGAGTAGCAACGGAACCACGATTATCCAAACTACTACCATATATATATATATATCCGTTGGTGAGTAGTGGACAAATTCAAAGTAAGTAGCAATTCCAATTAATGACAGGATGATTAGAATTGAAAGAGGATGGATTTGTTCGCGTAGATTATAAGAGGAACTCATACACTACTCGATTCTTATTTAAGATAAATGCCCTTCATATTTAAATGCTTATGAAGTAGTATTTGTACTCCTATGTCTAGGCGTCGCAGTATGGAGAGTCGACACCACGAGGGAATTGACTACAGGGTCTGACCCACCATTAGTGGGGCAAAATCCGATAATTTTGCAGACCGCACGATTGAGTCCTTCTTCACAGGAGTTGTTATCAACAAACTCGCACAGATCACCAGCCAATCCTCCACAGAAAGCACCAGATACTCCCACAGATAGGTAGCATATCACGCTGACTCTGACTGCGACAGTCCCGTACAGGTCGAGCAGGAGGTCGTCGAGTCGTGCTGCCGGTCGTATGACGTGATCGCCTCGGCCAGCCGCTACTCCGCTCGAGGACGGACGTGTCAGCCGTGGCCATGATAGTGAACAGTCGGAACTGAGAGTCGAGACTCGAGTGAAGTTTTCCGGGTCGATCGACGGCGCAGCCGTTCAAAGCCCCGGTATCAACTACTCGACGACTTTCGTGAGGGTCAGCAACCTACCAGTCACGCCGCGAAGAAATCACGCGTCGACAAAAAGTGCCGAATTCCGGTCGCTGGGTGCTTAGCTACGCCGACGGGCTAACAGCACCGTTCCTGCGACCACGGCGGAGAGCGCACCGCCGACGCCGAAGCCGGGAACTGATTCCTCATCCTCGGTTTCGCTGTCGTTGTCAGCGGTATCGTTAGTACCAGTCTCGTTCTCCGAAACGGTAGTGTCGTTGTCAGCGGCTTCGCTGTCGTTGTCAGCAGTAGTATCGTTAACAGCAGTGCCGTTCTCCGAAACGGCAGTGTCGTTCTCAGCGACCTCGCCGTCGTCAGTAGTAGTGTTGTTAGCAGTCTCGTCAGCGGCAGCCTCGTTCTCCGAAACGGTAGTGTCGTTGTCGGCGGTCTCGGTGTCGCCGTCAGCGGTGGTACCGTCGGTAGCACCGTCGTCTGCGGTATCGGTAACAGTGAGTGTTCCCGAACGTTCCTCGTCACCGGCGGTGACCGTCCACTCGTAGTCACCTTCGGGGAGGGCAATCCCTGCAGCGGTGAAGGTGACAGACCCCGTGTCGTCGGTGCTGGCAGTCACTTCCTCCTGGATCTCCTCTCCGTTGATCTCGAAGACGACGTCAGTCGTCGTTGGCTCGCCATCGGATGTGGTTACGGTCACGTCGAACGTGCTCGATTCGGTCGTTGCGACCGAGTCCGGTGCATTGACCGTCACCTCGAGGTTTGTATCAGCACTTTCGTCGGCGTCTGCAGCGGCCGCGGTTGCTGCGCCCGCAGCGACTGTCGACAGAGCGACCATCGACGCGATCATCACTGCGGCGAGTACGGTCCATCGGGTTTCTCGAGTTGTTTCGAATGTCATGTGTTTTGGGTGGTGTCTGAGCAGATCTTCCATCAATCGCCGGCGCCGTCTACAGTACCAGCGGTGACCAGTCTCGTTCCGCGGCTACTTTGCCTGAGTCGACGCCGTCTCCGTTTCGCTACTGCGGTCGGTTCGAATCTGCGAGGGGATTCTCCCTCCTGTTCTGGATCCGTTGGCTATCGCCTCCCTTGGACTCACACGGTTATACTTACAATCGAGTTAGCGATGATTGCAGGACAGTTTCACTCTCTCCATATACGCCGGTGACATTTCGAGCAGCGAAACGCCGATTCGAAATCCCGTATCTTCCGACCTGTCGGGTGTACGTTCACTTAGCCGGGAGAGAAGGTCGCTACCACCGACCGAACGGCGTGCAACGCGCTATCAGAACTATAATAATGGTCTGTTTCTCCGAGGTAACGATTACATGGGGTCATTACAGACATCTCGACGAACGTTGTTGACAGCCGCAGCCAGTTGTGCACTCGCCGGCATCGCTGGTGCTAATTCGAGCGCCGAATCCAGCAGCGACCTCTCGAGAGACTCACAACAAATTCTCGAAGGTACTGATCACGAAACGACGGTGTACCAGACGGTTGCAGACGCCGACGGACCGACCGTACTGGTCGTTGGCGGAATGCACGGCAACGAGGTTGCAGGGTACGAGGCGGCGAGCGCCATTGCCGAGTGGGAAATCGATGCCGGTACGCTCGTAACGATCCCCCACGCGAACGCCGATGCTGTCGAGCAGCGGACGCGCACGGGCGACGACGGCGTCGATCTCAACCGTCAGTTCCCCGAAGGCGAGGAGCCAACGACGGACCTCGCTCGAGCGCTCTGGACCGTCGTTGACCGCTCCGATCCCGACGTGGTTATCGACCTCCACGAGTCGATCGGCATCTACGCCGGCGGTCCCGTCGACGGCGTCGGCCAGGCGATCTTCCACTCGGACGGTACCGAGACCGCCACCGATGCCGAGCGGGCTGCCGACGCCGTGAACCGAAACCATGTCGACGAGCAGGGACTCGAGTTTGAGACTGATACCTTTTCCAGGCCGGAAAACGAACCGAGCGGATTGCTCGTCCACAAGGCCGCTCGAGACCTGAACGCGCAGTCGTTTCTCATCGAAACCTTCTCGCGCGGTCCCGACCTCGAGACGCGCATTGACTGGCACACACGGTTAGTGACGAACCTGACCGAAGCGGGACTGTTCGAACCTGAGACAACGACCGATGACTCGGCCGGTGACACATCGGACGATTCCGATGACGAGCAAGTCATCGAAGAGTGCCCCGAAGACGCTTCCTGAGAAGACCGAAGGACCGTCGTCTTCGACGCTTAGATCCGTTGAGCGAAACGCGACGCTAAACGGACGAACGATCTATTTCTGGGTGAAGAGAACCATCTCAACAATACCATCCATCCAACGTTCGTCTCGATCGGTTGCACGACGGACACCCATGGTGTCCGAGCGGACTACTCTTCGGCCCTCCACTAGCTGCCGACGGGCGCGAATCGACAGCTGGGCAGTGAGTATTTGGTGCCGTTTGTTGGCAATACTCACATGAAGTCCGAATCGATTCGCGAATCCGAATCCGACGACGAGCAAATTGTCCGACTACTCTCGGACACCGAATCGTTCGTTACGCTGCCGCCGGCGCCTGACGACGCGACCGTAGCGGTCGTTCGTACCGATCCGGACGTTCGACTGTTGACCGTCATCACCACCGACGAGGAGAGCGCGTGGCCGGAGGTGAGTCAAATGCCCGGTCGGACCGTCGAGACCGACGACGGTCGGCGAAGCGAGTTCCGAGTAGACGTCGACGCGTTCGTGGACGCGGATATCCTGGACGTCACCGACGAGACGGGAACGCGCAGCGTCCGGTCGATGTCCGTCAGCTACCGTCGCGAATCGCGCCTCGAGCGCCTGCGGCGGCGGCTTCGACAGTGGTGGGCGACGCGTCCCGACTCCGACCCGCGCGGCCCGCACATCGTTGATCCGCGATGAAGACCGGGATGAGCAGCGCCGTCTCAGTTTGACTCGCGGACGGCCCGTTCAGGCGTCGTCAGAACCGTCTCGGTCGGACTCGACGTTGCCCGCTTCGCAGCCCCACACGTCGGGAACGGACGCCTCGGCGAGCGCGGTGAAGTCGATGTCCTCGACCGTAATGTCCGTGAGCACTGCGCCCTGCTCGCGCGCCCAGTCGAACTCCCGGAGGTCGAGTTCGTACGGGAACTCGGCCCGCGTCTGGTGGAAGTCGTAGCGATCGGTTTCGCGGAAGTACAGCCCGGCGGTTACTACCTCGGCGTCCGGATTCTGCGTCCGAACCGTCGCAGTGTAACAGTCGCGAATCCGGATGCGAATCCGATCCGAGTCTAACTCGTAGCCGCCGTCGGTCACCCGCGGCGCGCCGTCGCCCCCGACGACGCCGGTCGTCGCGGCGCCCGTTCCGACGACCGCGAGCACCGCCCGTCGCGTCGGTTGTTCGGTTCCGGACATACGACACCACGCACGTCTACCCGACGGATAACGGTTGCTCGAGGCCGCACCGCTCGAGTCGCCTCGAAACGTTTATCTCTGGTTTCGCGTCCGTCGCCGACGGACTTCGTACCGGCGAGTGATCGCCGTACGGCATGTCTGGCGTCTCTTCCCGTCGCGTTCGATCGCGTTCTCGACGCATCGACCCGTCAGTTACCGCGACTGTCCATGCAAGCCGAACGGCTTCCCCGGCAGGTCGCATCACTCGAGATCAATGTCGAAATCGGGTAATAGCGTTACGGCCCGTTTCAAACGCTGGCTCATCAACGGGGTCGCACTGACGATTCCGCTGGTGATCACGATACTGGCGTTAATCCTCGTCGTGGATTTCGTTCTGGGCGTGCTCTCGCCGGTCGTCCGCGGCGTGATGTTCGTCTGGCCCAACGAGCCGCCGGAGGCGGTCGTCCAGTTCGTCACGATGGGGTCGCTGTTGACCTTCTTTCTGCTGGTCGGGATCACAGCCGAGTACACGCCCGGCAAGGCGATCTCCCAGCGCGTCCACGCGACCATGGAGACCATCCCGGGCGTGAGTACGATCTACGAGAGCGTCCGGCGGGCCAGCAAACTGCTGGTCGACGACGACACGGATCAGTTTCAGGACGTCAAACTCGTCGAGTTCCCCCATCGAGACGCCTACATGCTCGGCTTTCTGACGGCCCAGACGCCCCCGGAAATCGAGGCCCAGGTCGGGAACGGACCGATGGTGACGATCATGGTCCCGCTGGGTCCGAATCCGACAACGAACGGGTTCGTCATGCACATGCCCGCCGAACACATCTACGACGTCGACGTCACCGTCGAGGAGGCGTTCCGCGTGATCGCGACGCTGGGCGTCGCCTCTGACGAGCTCGGTGACGACACCTGAGCGTCGCCGAGGGTCTCGCGTTCCGAACGGTCCCCGATACTGACCAAAACAGATTGGCCGCATACACATACTCGAGTGGACCCCATACCCCGTGTGGCCACGTGACCTGACTGGGTATCAGGATACGGCGTGTGCGTTGCCGGCGGTCGCCGGCGACGAGAGCGGCGAACGGACGGTTTGTCGTGGCCCGGCATCGATCCGTCCGGTTTTGACGACTGTAATCTCGAGTCGAGCGCTGGCACCGTTCTGTGACCGGCGACCCGACTGTCACGGAACGGCCGCGGTTCAGTTTCGCCCCGCTTTGCCACCATTTATACCGGATGGCGCCCCTACGAGAGTGCAATGGCGCAAGCGGGCAATTCTGAACTCGTCGACTCGTTCGAGCAGTTCTTCCGCAACTACTACGACAACGAGATCAAGCAGCTTGCGCAGCAGTACCCCAACGAGCAGCGCTCGCTTCACGTCGACTGGCAGGATCTCTATCGCTACGATCCCGACCTCGCGGACGACTTCCTCGCCCAGCCCGAACAGCTCCAGCGTTACGCCGAGGAGGCGCTGCGACTGTACGACCTCCCGATCGACGTCAGCCTCGGCCAGGCTCACGTCCGGATTCGGAACCTCCAGGAGACCGAATCCCCCGAAATCCGGGAGATCCGCGCCCGGGACATGAACTCGCTCGTGCAGGTTCGAGGCATCGTCCGGAAAGCCACCGACGTCCGCCCGAAGATCGAGGAGGCCGCCTTCGAGTGCCAGCTCTGTGGCACCCTCACCCGCGTCCCGCAATCGAGCGGCGACTTCCAGGAACCCCACGAGTGTCAGGGCTGTGAGCGACAGGGCCCCTTCCGCGTGAACTTCGACCAGTCGGAGTTCGTCGACTCCCAGAAGCTCCGCATTCAGGAGAGCCCCGAGGGCCTGCGCGGCGGCGAGACGCCCCAGTCGCTGGACGTCCACGTCGAGGACGACATCACCGGCGAAGTGACCCCCGGCGACCACGTCTCCGCGACCGGCGTCCTCCGCCTCGAGCAGCAGGGCGACCAGCAGGAGAAGTCGCCGGTCTTCGACTTCTATATGGAGGGGATGTCCGTCGACATCGACGAGGAGCAGTTCGAGGACATGGACATCACCGACGAGGACAAGAAGGAGATCTACGAGATCTCCAATCAGGACGACGTCTACGACGAGATGATCGCCTCCATCGCGCCCTCCATCTACGGCTACGAACAGGAGAAGCTCGCGATGATCCTCCAGTTGTTCTCCGGTGTTACGAAACAGTTGCCCGACGGCTCGCGGATTCGCGGCGACCTGCACATGCTGCTTATCGGGGACCCCGGTACCGGTAAGTGTGTCCGCGGAGATACGAAGGTCACACTCGCGGACGGACAGGACGTTCCGATCCGTGATCTCGTCGAATCGAATCTCGATGATCCGAAGCCGATCGACGACGGCTGGTACGACAAGATCGATCTCGAGGTTCCCTCCTTACAGGACGACGGATCGGTCGCCCTACAGCGGGCGACAACGGTCTGGAAACGCGAAGCGCCCGAACAGATGTATCGGATTCAGACCTCGAGCGGACGAGAACTCGAGGTGACGCCGTCGCATCCGCTGTTCGTACAGCGTGACGGTCAGTTCAAGCCGGTCGTCGCCGAGGAACTCACTGACGGACAGTTTATTGCTGCGCCGCGATCCCTACCAACGAAGGGAGACAACTCCATCGATATTGATTTCCGCCGATCTCAGTCGCGTAATGCGGTACAACTCGAGCTCCCGTCCGAATGGACTCCATCGTTAGCCCGACTCGTCGGGTATATCGTTGCGGAAGGATACGTCGAACAGCGGGACGATAATACCGGATTTGTCTCGATTACGAACAACGATAGAGCAGTATTGGACGACGCAGCGGAGGCGCTTGAGAAGTTGGACCTCAACACGACGGAACGAGGTCCACACGAATCGAAGGATGCTCGCGAACTGCTGTGTTCGGCAGGAGAGTTCGCGAGCTTCCTCGAAGCACTCGAACCATGTATTCTTCAGTCGTCCGACGAACAATGCGTCCCAGATGCAATCTTCAAGGCCTCTGAATCGACGAAGTCAGAATTCCTCAAGGCCTTTATCGAAGGGGAAGGGCATGTTTCGGAGTCTCAGCGAGAGATTTCGGTCGCTTCGATGAGCCGCGAGTTACTCGAAAACGTCCGAACGTTGCTCCTCTCGATCGGAATCCGCTCGCAGACTCACGAGCGACAGAATGGCAGCTATCGACTCAGGATAAGCGGAGGCGACTTCGAGAAGTACGTCTCTCGAATCGGATTCGTAACTGAGCGAAAACAGGAGGCGGCATTAGCGTACGCGGACACAACCGGAAATACGAATCTCGATATCGTCCCGGGACTGGGTTCAGACCTGCGGCAGATTCGCGAATCCTTATCGCTAACACAGGCAGAGTGTGGGCTACCTCGATCGACGTATCAGCACTACGAACGCGGATCGAGAAATCCGAGTCGACAGAGTCTCCGAGAGATCGTCTCAGCGTTTAAAGATGCGCTACCAGCAAAGGCTAACCAAGGCGAGGATAGCGCCATAGCTGACGGTGGATCCGTAGAAGCGAGTATCGCTGCTCTCGAGCAGTTCGTAGACGGTGACGTCTATTGGGAACGGATTGAATCTATCGACAGAGTCAAACCCGACTACGATTGGGTCTACGACCTCGAGATCGAGGGAACGCACAACTACGTCTCGGAGGGCGTCATCTCACACAACTCCCAGATGCTAGGGTACATCCAGAACATCGCGCCCCGATCCGTCTACACCTCTGGGAAGGGGTCATCATCGGCCGGTCTCACGGCCGCCGCCGTTCGCGACGACTTCGGCGACGGTCAGCAGTGGACCCTCGAGGCCGGCGCGCTCGTCCTCGCCGACCAGGGGATCGCCGCGGTCGACGAGCTCGACAAGATGCGAAGCGAAGACCGCAGTGCCATGCACGAGGCCCTCGAGCAGCAGAAGATCTCGGTCTCCAAGGCCGGTATCAACGCGACGCTGAAGTCCCGCTGCTCGCTGCTCGGTGCGGCCAACCCCAAGTACGGCCGGTTCGACCAGTACGAGCCGATCGGCGAGCAGATCGACCTCGAGCCGGCGCTCATCTCCCGGTTCGACCTGATCTTTACGGTCACCGACCAACCCGACGAGGAGAAGGACCGTAACCTCGCGGAGCACATCATCACCACGAACTACGCCGGCGAGCTAACCACCCAGCGCGAGGAGATGAACTCGCTCGACATCTCGAGCGAGGAGATCGACGAGATGACCGAACAGGTCGATCCGGCGATCGACGCCGAACTCCTGCGCAAGTACATCGCGTTCGCCAAGCAGAACTGCCACCCGCGGATGACCGAGGAAGCCCAGGAGACGATTCGGGATTTCTACGTCGACCTCCGCTCGCGGGGGACCGACGAGGACGCCGCCGTACCCGTTACGGCGCGGAAACTCGAGGCGCTGGTCCGACTGGCGGAGGCGAGCGCCCGCGTTCGGTTGTCGGACACGGTCGAGCAGCGCGACGCCGAGCGCTCCGTCGAGATCGTCCGCTCGTGCCTACAGGACATCGGCGTCGATCCGGAAACCGGCGAGTTCGACGCAGACATCGTCGAAGCAGGGACCTCGAAGTCCCAGCGCGACCGGATCAAGAACTTGAAACAGCTGATCAGCGACATTGAGGAGGAGTATGACGACGGCGCGCCCGTCGACATCGTCATGGAACGGGCCGAGGAGGTCGGCATGGACCAGTCCAAGGCCGAACACGAGATCGAGAAACTCAAGCAGAAAGGCGAGGTCTACGAGCCGAGCACGGATACCCTCCGAACGACGTAGCTGCGCCGATCGACGTCTGCAATCCGCCGTCGAATCGAGTTCGAGACGCCAACAATCGCCACTTCAGAGTTCTCTGAGATTCATCACCGTCGTGCGGATCGTCACCGGTGCGACGTCGGCGACGGCGGCCGCGTCGGCCTGCGTGATCGTCGGCCACGCCTCGCGTTCGCCGGCGGCCTTGTAGAGACACGCCGCGGCGACCCCGCTCGGGTTGCGGCCGCCGATCAGTCCCTCTTCGAGGAGCGCGGCGATGCACTCGCGGGCCCGGTTCTCGATCGCCGTCTCGAGGTCGAGTTGCGAGGCGTATCGCGGCAGGTACTGGGTCGGATCGATCGGCCCCGTCGGAAGCCCGAGTTCGCGATTGAGCGCGTCGTAGGCGACGGTGAGTTCGTCCTCGTCGGCGCGGGCGACGTCGGTAATCTCGTCAATCGTCCGGGCGTTCGAGCGCGTTCGGCAGGTCGCGTACACTGCGGCAGCGGCAAACCCCTCGAGCGATCGTCCCTGAAGAAGTCCCGCGGATTGGGCCGACTCGAAGAGCGCGCACGACTGTTCTCTGGCCGATTCCGAGAGCGAGAGATGGGTGTTGATCCGCCGAATCTCGGTGAAGCCGTAGACCTGATTCCGGTCGGCTTTCGAGGAGATCCGCGCTCGATTGTGCTCGCGCCGAAGGCGGGCGATTTGCCGGCGCTTTCGCCCGGTCAACCGCGAGTTGTACTCGCCGCTCGAGCCGGAGCCGTAGCCGATTTTCGTGGAGAGCCCGCGATCGTGTCGCGAGCGGGTCAGCGGCGCGCCCGTCCGCCGGCGGTCGGTCTCCTCGCCGTCGAACGAGCGCCATTCGGGGCCGCGATCGATCGCATCTTCCGAAGAGACGAGACCGCACTCCTCACAGATCGTTTCGGTACCTCGAGTCCGCAACCTCCCGTCACATTCCGGACAGACGGGTGCTAAGTCCGTATTCACCATTGGCAATTTCCTCCTACATGATTGGTAGACTGTTCATGGTACTTAAAATACTGGAATTTCGAAGGTAATTAATAGCGCATCGCTCCGCCTGCCAAGAAACGCTTAGTTCGCGTTCGGCCGATCGCCGCGACGTTCGGTCGATGGATACTGCTACGAGTCGCGGGATTGCGCCACCAGTGCGGGAAGTCGTCCGCCGCGAGGTCCCGTCGGACGCCGCACGCTCCTCGAGGGCTGCGACCCGCAACTCGAATTGCGTCCGTTCGATGCGAGCGGAAAGCGGAACGGCAGGCCGCTGGTCGCTCGGGTCGACGCGAGCGGGCGTGGGGTCGTCACCCAGGTGGTCGACGGACATGAATCGCCGTTCGGTTCGAGTCGGACTCGGAAAAAGCTCAGTCAGTCGGCCATCAGACGCGTCCGACGCGAGTCGTCCGACCGTCCGACCCGCGGTCGTCTCAGTCCTGCAGGTGCTCGAGCACTCCCTGCGTGTCGGCCGGCACGGGTTCGGGGTCGCTCCCCGCCGCGGCGGCGGCGTCGGGGTCCTTGAGCAGGTGGCCGGTCGTGAGACAGGCGACGCGCTCGTCGTCGTCGACGATCCCTTCCGCGCGGAGCTTTCGGAGCCCGGCGACGGAGGCGGCGGACGCGGGTTCGACGCCGATCCCCTCGGCCGCGATGTCGCGTTGGGCTTCGGTGATCTCCTCGTCGGAGACCGCGACGGCGGTGCCGCCCGTCTCGCGGATGCCGGGGAGGGCCTTCGGAGCGTTGACGGGGTTGCCGATCCGGATCGCGGTCGCTCGCGTCTCGACGTCCTCCCAGCGCCGGACCTCGTCGGCGCCGTTCTCGACGGCTTCGACCATCGGTGCCGCGCCCTCGGCCTGGACGCCGGTCAGCTTGGGGACGTCGTCTTCCTCGAGTTCGCCTGCCTGGACGAGTTCCCGGAAGGCCTTGTACAGCGCCGAGGTGTTGCCGGCGTTGCCGACCGGCAGGACGATTCGGTCCGGCACGGTGTCGTAGTCCGCGAGGAAGCCCTCGAGGATCTCGAGGCCGATCGTCTTCTGGCCCTCCAGCCGGAAGGGGTTCAGCGAGTTCAGCAGGTAGGCCTCGCCCTGTCCCGCGAGCTCCTGGACGATATCGAGACAGGCGTCGAAGTTGCCGTCGACCTCGAGAATGCGGGCGCCGTGGAGGCTGGCCTGGGCGATCTTGCCCGCCGCGACCTTCCCCGCGGGGAGGAGCACGAGCGTTTCCATCCCGCCGCGGGAGCCGTAGGCGGCCAGCGCGGCGCTCGTGTTGCCCGTCGACGCACAGGCGAGGCGGCCGACGCCGAGTTCTTCGGCGACCCTGACGCCGACGGTCATGCCGCGGTCCTTGAACGAGCCAGTCGGATTCATTCCCTCGTGTTTGATTCGCAGGGCCTCGACGCCGATCGACTCCTCGAGTCGCGGCGCCTCGTACAACGGCGTCGCACCTTCCTGGATCGAGACGCCCGACTCGAAGGGCAGGGCGTCGGCGTAGCGCCAGACACCCTGGCCCTCGAAGTCGTCGAACGTCGGGAGGTCGGCGTAGCGGACCTCGAGCAGGCTGTCGCAGTCGTCGCAGGTGTAGCGGACGTCGTCGAAGGGCGCGAACGTCTCGCCGCACTCGATACACTCGAGCCAGACGCCGTCGTCGGCATCGTCCGGGACGGCCGGCTGATCAGCGGAGAGGCTGAGACTCATTGTGCCTCGAGAGGGAGGCGACGGGGAAAAAGTAAGTGGATTCGGCAGCCGATTCACGGCGGCGCGCCGTCGAACTCGTCGATCACCTCGTGTACCGTCGCCGCCCACGCGTCCAACGCCTCGTGGAGCATCGCCTTCGTCTCGGGAACGGGGACCGCGGTAAACTGGTAGACGTAGCCGCCGCCGTCGAGCAATCGTCTGTCGCGTCGAACGAGCCCGCGATCGCGCAACGTCGACAACGATCGAGTGACCGTGCTCCGGTCGCGCTCGAGCGCGTCGGCCAGTTCGTCGATCGTGCTACCCGGCCGTTGACGGAGGACGAGATACGTTCGCGTCTCGTGGTTCTCGATTCCGAATACGCAGCTCATCACTTCCTCGAACGGCGGGTCGGACTGCTCCATCAACTCCCCGAGGCGGTGCTGGGAACGGTCGGTCATATCGGTCCGTACGACCGACGAGGTGAAAATAGTCGCTGGACAGCGTTCACGCGTCTCCGACCGCTCCGTATCCCATCTTCCGAATACAGGCTCGCATCTCGCGTTCGCTCTCGTGTCGGTGCAGCCGCGTCGGCGTGTCGCAGTAGAACACCAAGCCGTCGTACCGCAACGTCACCTCGTGTTCAGCGTCGAGAATCGTCGTCGTCACCACGACTCGCCGGCCGTCCCGAATCGCGGTTATGATCTCGTCGGCCGTGCACTCCCCGGCGTCGATCCGCAGCGGATCGGGCATCGTCCGCCACTGCGCGGACCACTTCAAAGAGCCTTTTCCCGCCGTCAGTGATGCGATCTCGGGTATGCGTGGCCGATACACGACCGAGATACTGATACACACACCCATGCCCTACGATCGGACATGAGTCAAGAAATGGCGACTCGAACCGACGAACGGACGACGACCGCACTCGCTCCGTGGCAAGCGGGAACCGTCGG
Source organism: Haloterrigena salifodinae (assembly GCF_003977755.1). Classification (NCBI taxonomy): domain Archaea; kingdom Methanobacteriati; phylum Methanobacteriota; class Halobacteria; order Halobacteriales; family Natrialbaceae; genus Haloterrigena; species Haloterrigena salifodinae. The sequence continues at coordinate 163,955 of NZ_RQWN01000003.1, read as the reverse complement.
CGGTATCCTCGGTGCCATCGTCTTCGGGGTGATGATGGCGATGCAGACGCCCGCCGTCCTCGAGGCCGCGATTCCGGCCATGTACGGCCTCGAGGGCGGGCTCGCGGGGACGATACTCCACGTTTCCCACGGGGCCGTCCTCGGCGTCGTCTTCGCGGCGCTGCTGGTTGCGGCGGGCCGATCCCATCTCGGCGCGGGTTCGACCCTCGTCGCCGGTTTGGTCTACGGCATCGCGGTTTGGGCGGTCCTCGCCGTCGTCATCATGCCGATCTGGCTCTCGGCGGTCGGATTCGGAATGGCGCCGGCCGTCCCTAACGTCGCCGTCGAGAGCCTCGTCGGTCACGCCGCGTACGGCCTCGTCCTCGGCGTCACGTACTCGCTGCTCGCGCGGTAACGCGAGCGGGCGGGTTCGAACGCGGCGCCGACCACAATCGTTCGTTTTCCGTACCCCGTTCTCCGTACTCGCTCACAGCAGGTGTAGCGCGATGAGGGCAGCCGACCTCAAGAGCATGATGAGTACTGAGAGCAGTAGTCTGAACGATGTTTACTTGCCCGAATCGGCAGGTCACTAGCATATACCCTCGATCGATCGCTTACGGTTGCAGACGAGACTGTCTGGAGATTAACGAAGTAATGACCGAGATGATTTCTCGATTAGTGGCGAAACGAAGCGGCGCGGTCCGGTGACCGCGGTCGCAGTCGGATCACTCGAGCAGCCAACTCAGCAACGCCTTCTGAGCGTGGAGCCGGTTCTCCGCCTGATCGAAGACGACCGAGCGGTCGCTCTCGATGACGTCGTCGGTGATCTCCTCGCCGCGGTGGGCGGGCAGACAGTGCATCACCGAGGCGTCGGCGGTGTGCTCGAGGAGGTCCGCGCTGATCTGGAATCCCTCGAAGTCGTTCATCCGGACGTCGCGTTCGTCCTCTTGACCCATGCTGATCCAGACGTCCGTATAGATGATGTCGGCGTCCGTGGCGGCCTCAACGGGGTCGTGGGTCGTCGTCGGATCGCCGCCGAGGTCGCGGGCGCGCTCGAGCACTGCGTCGTCGATACCGTACCCCTCGGGCGTCGCGACCGTCAGATCGATATCGGTCAGCGCGGCGCCGATCGCGAACGACTGGGCGACGTTGTTGCCGTCGCCGATCCAGGCCGCGGAGACGTCCTCGAAGCCGCCCTCCTGCTCGCGGATGGTCAGCAGATCGGCGAGCGTCTGGCAGGGGTGGGCGTCGTCGGTGAGGCCGTTGACGACCGGCACGGAGGAGTACTCCGCTAACACCTCCATGTTTCCGTGTTTGAACACCCGGGCCATCACCGCATCGACGTACCGAGAGAGCGTCCGCGAGGTGTCCTTCAGCGGCTCGCCTCGTCCCAGCTGGATGTCGTCCTCGCCGAGGAAGACTGCGTGGCCGCCCAGCTGGGTCATTCCCGTCTCGAAGGAGACGCGAGTACGGGTGCTCGGCTTCTGGAAGATCATGCCTAGCGTCTGGCCATCGAGGTCCTCGTGGTCCTCGCCGGCGTGCTGGGCGCGTTTGTACGCTTCCGCGCGCTCGAGGATGGTCTCGAGTTCGGTCGGCGAGACGTCGTCGACGTCGAGGAAGTGACGGGGTTCGTCGGTCATCACTCCTCACCTCCGGCGAGCGTCGTCGCGACGCGCTCTAAGATCTTCACCGACTGGTCGTACTCCGACAGCGAGAGTCGCTCGTCGGGTGCGTGGTCGAGATCCGAATTCCCGGGGCCGTAGGTAACCATCGGGCAGTCCCACGCGCCGGCGTAGAGGTTCATGTCACTGGTGCCGGTCTTGCGAAGGAGTCGGGGATCGGCCCCTTCCTTCCGGATCGCCGCGCGGAACGCGCGGGCGGCCTCGGTCCGCGGGCTCTCCATCACCGGCGGGATCGGCTCGGCCCAGGAGACGGTACCGATCTCGAGTTCGGCCTCGGCGGTCTCGCGGACCGATTCGGCGTCCAGCGACGGTGGAATTCGCAATTGGACGTCGAGGGTCGCTTCGACGGAGAGGCCGTCGTCGCTGATGCCGCCGTCCATGTCGACGGGCTTTGCGGTCACGCGCTCGAAGACGGCCTGGTACTCGTCGTTCTCGAAGGCGCCCTCGACGCTGGTCCACCACTCGGTCGCGTGCTGGATGGCGTTGGGTTCGGGGCGCGAGGTGTGGCCGGACTCGCTGGTGGCGACGTAGGTGCCCGCGAGAAAGCCGCGGTAGCCCAGCGTGATTCCCGTCGCGCCGCTGGGTTCGCCGTTGACGACCGCGTCGGGCTTCTCGCGCTCGGCGACGAGGTGGCGGGCGCCGCGGGAGTTCGTCTCCTCGCCGACGACGCCGACGAAGGAGACGCCGGTGCGGACGGCAGCGACGGCCATCGCGGCCAGCGGGCCCGTGGCGTCGACGCTGCCGCGGCCCCAGAGCACGTCCTCGCCGGTTTCCGACGCGACCTCCGCCTCGACGTCGTCCTCGTCGGCCGTCCGCACTTCGACCGGAATCTCGCCGGGGACGGTATCGACGTGGGACGTGAGCAGGACCGAGTCGTCCGCGGGCGCGCGGACGTTGCCGACCTCGTCGATCCAGGTCTCTCGGTCGTGGAGTTCGAAGAAGGCCACCAGCCGCTCGGCGGCCTTCCGTTCCTCGCCGGTCGGCGACGGGATCGAAACGAGGTCGGTCAGTAGCTGCCGCGCTTCGTCGAGCGACACGTTGGCCGGTTCGGTCACGCTCGCGCTCATGATTCTGCCTCGGCTTCGGGTGCGATGACTGCGGTCAGCGCGTCCACGAGCCGGTCTGCCTCCGCCTTGTCGATCACGAGCGGCGGCAGCAGGCGCAGGACGGTCCGTCCCGCGGGAAGCGCCAGTACTTGGTGGTTCATCGCCAAGTCGCGGGCGGCGCGGTTCGCGCCGCGTTTCAATTCGAGGCCGATGAGTAGGCCCTCGCCGCGGACCTCGCGGACCGAATCGCCCAGCGCGGACTCGAGTTCGGTCGTGAGGTAGTCACCCATCTCGGCGGCGTGGGCGGGGTACTCCTCCTCGACCAGCGTCGAGACGGTCGCGTGGACCGCCGCGGCGACGACGGGGCCGCCGCTGAACGTAGCGTTGTGCGAGGCCGCGCCGTCGGCGATCCAGTCTCGCACCGCGACCGCGCCGACGGGCAGGCCGTTGCCCAGGCCCTTCGCCGTCGTGAGGATATCGGGCGTGACGCCAGCGTTCTGGCAGGCCCACATCGATCCCGTCCGGCCCATGCCGGTCTGGACCTCGTCCAAGACGAGCGCCGCACCGGCCTCGTCGGTGAGTTCGCGAGCCGTCTCGAGGTAGCCCGTCGGCGGGACGTTGATGCCACCTTCGCCCTGAATCGGCTCGAGGATCACGGCCGCGGTCTCGTCGTCGACGGCGTCAGCGAGCTCCTCGCCGTCGCCGTAGGGGACGAACTCCATGTCGCCGGCCAGCGGCTCGTAGGGCTTCTTGTACTTGTCCTTCCAGGTGGCCGCGAGCGCGCCCATCGTCCGGCCGTGGAACGAGCGGGTCGCCGCGACGATCTTCGACTCGCCGGTCGCCGACCGGGCGAACTTCAGGGCGGCCTCGTTGGCCTCGGTCCCGGAGTTACAGAACCAGGCGCCCTCGAGTCCGTCCGGCGTCGACGCGACGAACGAGGCGTAGGCGTTCTCACGGGCCTCGACGGGGTACGAGGAGTCGACGAACGTCAGGTCGCCGACCTGCTCCTGGACAGCCTCGACGACCGCGGGATGAGAGTGGCCCAGCGGCGTACACGCGAAACTCGCGCCGGCGTCGATGTACTCCGTGCCGTCGGCGGTGTAGAGGAACGCCCCCTCGCCGCGCTCGATGCCGATCGGCTTGCTTCCGGAGACGAAGTCAAGGTCGCTCATTCTGCGGCCTCCTGTGCGGTTTCGTCCGCTTCGTCGGCGAGCACGCCGGGCTCGAGCGTCGTGCCCTCGCCCTCGAGCGCGCTCGTGATCGGTGCGTCGGCGTTGGCGGTCGCGACGGTGACGCTCGCGGCGCCGCCCTCGAGAGCTTCTTCAGCGGCCATGACCTTCTTCGTCATGAAGCCTTCAGCGGCCTCTTTGACGGCCTCGAACTCGTCGGGCGTCGACGCGGAGTCGATCTTCGTCGACTCGTCGTCGGGATCCTCGTAGATCCCCGAGACGTCGGTCAGCACGACGAGGTCGGCCTCGAGCGCGCCCGCGATCGCTGCGGCCGCGCGGTCGGCGTCGGCGTTGACTGCCGTGTAACCGCCGGACTTCTCCTTGCCCAGCATGGGGACGGAGACGACGGGCGTGTAGCCGCCCGCGAGAGTCGTCTCGAGCAGGTCGGCGTTGACCGACTCGATCTTGCCGGAGTGATCGCCGCGCTTGATCTTCTTCTTGCCGTCCTCCTTGACGCGGACGGCGGACTTGCGCTTGCCGCAGAGCAGCTTGCCGTCCGTGCCCGAGAGACCGACGGCGTCGACGCCCTCGTTGTGCAAGCTCTCGACCAGATCGGTGTTGAGCTTGCCGGGCATGACCATCTTGAAGACGTCCATCGTCTCCTCGTCGGTAAAGCGCCCGACGACGCCGCCGGGAGTCTCGACGTAGGTGGGCTCCTTGCCGAGGTCCTCGAGGGTCTCGTCGACGGCAGTCGAACCGCCGTGCGTGAGGACGACGTCCTCGCCGTCCTCGACGAGGCTCGCCACGTCGGCGAGCGCCCCTTCGGGGTCGACAGCGCGTGCGCCGCCGATCTTGACGACGACAGTCATTACGGCGCCCCCACGGGGTGCATCCCCGTAAACTCGAGTCCGGCCGTCTCCTCGAGACCGAGCGCGATGTTGGCCGCGTGGACCGCCTGTCCCGCGGATCCCTTCATCATGTTGTCGATCGCCGAGAAGACGACGATGCGCTTGTTCGAGGGGTCGAGTTCGAAGCCGACCTCGGCGAGATTCGTTCCGGCGACCGATTTGGGCTCCGGATACCGATACACGCCGGAGCCGCCGGCGGCCATCCGGACGAACGGCTCGTCCTCGTAACACGCGCGGTAGGCCTGCCAGAGGTCGCCCTTCGAGACGGGTCCCGAGGGGAAGACGTGGTTGGTCGCGCTGGCTCCGCGGATCATGTCCACGGCGTGGCAGGTAAAGGAGACGCTCGTGTCGAGGAACTGCTCGATCTCGGCCTCGTGGCGGTGGCCCGTCGGCGCGTAGGGACGGACGACACCCGAGCGCTCGGGATGCGAGGATGCCTCGCCGCCGCCGGCGCCCCCTTCCGAGGAGCCGACTTTGACGTCGACGACGATCTGCTCGCCGCCCTCGAGGATGTCGTGCTCGAAGAGCGGATACAGTCCTAGAATGGTGGCAGTGGCGTTACAGCCGCCGCCGGCGATCAGGCCCGCGCCCTTGAGGTTCTCGCGGTTGATCTCCGGGAGCGCGTACTCGGCCTTCTCTAAGTATTCGGGTGCCTCGTGGCCGTCGTACCACTCGTCGTACTGTTCCTCGCTCTCGAGGCGGAAGTCCGCCGAGAGGTCGACGACGGTGTCGGCGATCTCGAAGAACTCGTCGATCTGACCCATGGAGACGCCGTGGGGCGTCGCCGCGAACAGGACGTCGACGCTCTCGAGATCGTCGGGTTCGGTGAAACGTAGGTCCGTCCCGCGAAGCGGCGGGTGGACGGAGCCGACGCTCTTGCCGGCCTTCGAGCGGCTGGTGACCTCCGTGAGTTCGAAGTTCGGGTGGCCCGCGAGCAGGCGAAGCAGTTCGCCGCCCGTGAAGCCGGAGCCGCCGATGACCGTCGCGGTGACGGTCTCAGCGTTCGCGTCGGCGCCGGCCTCGGTGCCGACCGCCATCAGGCGCTCACCTCGAGTTCGTCCTCGGTCTCAGTTTCCGCCTTCTCCTCGAGCCAGTCGACGACGGTGCCGGCGACGTCGGTCTCGACGGCGCCGTCGAGGGCCTTGAACTCGACCGTGTGGTTGACCTCGTGGACGGTGTAGCCGTCCTCGGTCTCCATCAGGTCGATGCCCAGCAGGCCGCCGCCGACGGCGTCGCTGGCCTTCCGGACGAGTTCTTTCGCCTCCTCGTCGGGCTCGAAGACGTCCGTTTCGGCGCCCTTCGCGGCGTTGGTGATCCAGTGGTCGGAGGATCGGACCATGCCGGCGATGGGTTCGCCGTCGGTCGCGAGCACGCGGATGTCCCGTCCGGGTTTCTCGACGAACTCCTGGACGTAGAACACCTTGTGCTCGTAGTGGCCCAGCGTCGCCTTGTGCTCTAAGATCGCTTCCGCGGCGTCCTTCGAGTCGATCTTGGCCATCAGGCGTCCCCACGAGCCCACGACGGGTTTGAGGACGCAGGGGTAACCGAACTCCTCGATAGCCTCCATCGCGGTCTCCTTGGTGAACGCGACCTTCGTCGCGGGCGTGGGCACGCCCGCCTTCTCGAGCGCGAGGCTGTTTTTCACCTTATCGGCGCAGATGTCCGCGGTCTCGTGGCTGTTAATCACGGGGATACCGTACGCCTCGAAGAACTGCGTGGCGTACAGGCTCCGGCTCGTGGCGAGACAGCGGTCGACGACGATGTCGAGGTCCGCGAACTCCTCGGGCGCCTCGCTGATGTCGAAGGTCTGCTTGCGGACGTCGATCTTCTCGATTTCGTGGTCACGTTCGCGAAGCTCGTTCAGGAGGAGCTTCTCGTCCTTGCGGATCCGGGAATAGAGTATTCCTACTTGCAAGGTCACTCACCCCAGTCCTCTTCGAGCTCCGGGGCTCGCTCGAGGACTGGCGGCTCGGTGTCGACGACTTCCAGCTCTGCTCCGCACGTGGTACAGTCAACGATCTCTCCAACCTCCAGATCGTCGTGCAGGGACACCTCAGCCCCACACTCGACGCATTCGGTCATTGTACCTGCAACTGGGGGCCGGTATCCCTTAAAGCCTTCGAAATTAACAGCAAAATTACATTAACTGCACTGTCCGCTAACGGGCCGCTGACGCCAGCACACCGCAATTTTAATTTGACATATCATCTGGTAGGTTATTTGTCCCCTCGCGGGGACGGCGGCGGAAGCGGTGCTCCCGCTCGCCCGAAGGTTCGTCCCTCACCTACGGACGGCGGCAGTCGCGGCGGTCGCGGACGGCGCGGAGCGACGGCGGGAACGGCCTCAGACATAGCCGTTCACCTCCTCGCGGAGTGTCTCGTGGGCCGCCTCGAGCGCCGCGTCCAGTTCCTCGAGGGCTGCGCGGTTGTCCGACTGCGACTCGCGAGCGAGTTCGAGTTGGTCGGCGACCGCCTCGGGGGCGGGGCCGCCCTGCGAGTCGCGGCTCGCGACGCTCGCGGCGGGATCGAGGGCCTCCTCGACGGCGTCGGGGTCGACCAGCGACTCGAGGGGTTCGCCCAGGACCTCCCGGGCGGCGGCCTCGAGGGCGTCGTAATCGGCCCCGTTGTCGCGCGGCTTCGCCGCGTGACTGTCCGCGGAACTGCGTTCCGCGCTATTCTCCGCCGCGTGGGCCACCATCTCGTGGGCCGTCCGGAACGGGAGGCCGTTCGCGGCCAGGAGGTCGGCGACGCCGGTCGCCGTCGAGAACCCCTCGCCGGCCTCGGCGGCCAGCGTCTCCTCGTTCCAGTCGGCGGTCGCGACCGCGCCGGCGGCGACCTCGCTGGCCTCCGTCACGGCGTCGACGGTCTCCCAGGCGTAGGTCGTCGCCCGCTGGAGGTCGCGGTTGTACGCGCGCGGCAGTCCCTTGAGCGTCGTCGTCAGCCCCTGCACCCCGCCGGCCGCGTCGCCCGCGACCGCGCGGATGAGTTCCAGCGTGTCGGGATTCTTCTTCTGGGGCATGATCGACGACGTCGAGGAGTAGTCGTCCGAGAGGTCGACGAAGCCGCGGTTCGCGAAGATGACGATGTCTTCGGCGAGCCCCGACAGCGTCGTCGCGTGCGTCGACAGCGCCTGCGTCACCTCGAGCAGGAAGTCCCGGCTCGAGGAGGCGTCCATCGAGTTCTCTACCACGCCGTCGAAACCGAGCAGTTCCGCGGTGCGCTCGCGGTCGATATCGAACGTCGTTCCCGCGAACGCGGCGCCGCCCAGCGGCGACTCGTTGATCCGATCGTAGGCCTCGAGGAGCCGCGCCGTGTCGCGACCCACCGCGCCCTCGTAGGCCAGCGCCCAGTGGGCAACGGTGGTCGGCTGGGCGGGTTGGAGGTGGGTGTAGCCGGGCATGATCGTCTCCGCGTAGGCCTCGGCGACCGCGACCAGCGACTCGCGCAGCGCCAGCGTCGTCTCGACGGCCTCGAGGACGTCCTCGCGCAGGCGATACCGGATGCAGGCCGCGACCTCGTCGTTTCGCGAGCGCGCGGTGTGCATCTTGCCGCCCTCGGCGCCGATGCGCTCGATGACGGCCGTTTCGATGGCCTCGTGGACGTCCTCGCCGTCGGGCAGGGAGCCGTGGCCGTCGACCTCGATGGCGTCCAGCGCGGTCAGAATCTGCCCGGCCACGTCGTCCTCGACGATCCCCTGTTCGGCGAGCATCACCGTGTGCGCGCGGTCGACCTCGAGGTCGGCCTCGAAGATCCGTTCGTCGGCTGCGAGCGAGGAGAGGAAGCTCCGGGCGGGGCCGCCGCTGAAGCGATCTCGTCGGACGACGCCCTCGTCGTCGCGGCTGGATCCTCCGTCGGCCGCAAACTCGCCGTCGCGAGCGCTCTCCTCAGGCATCGTTATTCCTCGTCCTCGTCACTGCCGCTGCCGTCGGTTGCGAGTTCCGGCTTCTCGACGTCCTCGGCGTTGGCCGCGATCGCCTCGTTGGCGAGGCGGCGCTGGAAGCCGTGGTACTTCGCGACGCCGGTGGCGTCCTCCTGCTTGATCTTGCCGACGGTCTCGGTGTCGAAGGAAGCGTGCTCGGCGGAGTAGGCCGCGAACTTGCTGTCGCGTGCGACCGCGCGGGCCTGGCCGCCCTCGAAGCGGATCGTGACGGTTCCGGTGACGCGCTTCTGGGACTCCGCGATGAAGCCTTCAAGCGCGTCTACGAGCGGCGCGTCGATCAGGCCCTCGTAGCCCTTCTGGGCCCACTGCTGGTCGATCTGCTGCTTGAACTGGCGCTCCTCCTGGGTGAGCACGAGTCCTTCCAGCGCCTCGTGGGCGTTGAGCAGCGTCGTCGCCGCCGGGTGCTCGTAGTTCTCGCGAACCTTCAGGCCGAGCATGCGGTCTTCCATCGTGTCTGTGCGGCCGACGCCGTAGGCCCCGGCCACGCCGTTTAAGTGCTCGATGAGGTCGACGGGATCGTACTCGACGCCGTCGACGGCGACGGGGTAGCCCTCCTCGAACTCGATCTCGATCTCCTGGGTCTCGCCCGTCGGCGCCTGGGTCCAGGCGTAGATGTCCTCCGGCGGGACGTAGTTGGGATCCTCGAGCTCGTCACCCTCGACGGAGCGGCTCCAGAGGTTGGTGTCGATCGACCAGTCGCCGCCGCTGCCGCCCTCGACGGGCAGGTCCTTCTCCGCGGCGTACTCCTGTTCCCACTCGCGGGTCAGGCCGAGCTCGCGCACGGGGGCGATGACCTCGAGGTCGGAGTCGCGCCAGACCGCTTCGAAGCGGAGCTGGTCGTTACCCTTGCCGGTACAGCCGTGGGCGATGCCGGTACAGTCTTGTTCTTCGGCGACCTCGAGGATCGCTTCGGCGATCACCGGGCGAGCCAGGGCCGTCCCCAGCGGGTAGCCCTGGTAGGTCGCGTTCGCGCGAACGCCCTCGAGACAGAGGTCGGCGAACTCTTCTTTCGCGTCGACGACGTAGTGCTCTAAGCCGAGCGCGTCGGCGGTTTCTTCGGCTTCCTCGAACTCGGAAGCCGGCTGGCCGACGTCAACCGTGACGCCGATAACGTCGTCGTATCCGTACTCTTCCTCGAGCAACGGGACACAGACAGTCGTGTCCAGGCCGCCCGAGAACGCAAGTGCCACGCGGGTCATGTCGTATGCGAGGAAAGCGGAAGGAGGGACTTAAGCTCATTGGTTTAAGTCGTGTAAATTAGCGGTAGAGCGGCTGCTAGCCGAAAATTCTGCATTTTCTGGATCGTTGGAACGAACCGGTTCGAGGGGAGGTAGGTAGTAATCGGGCTCAACGGCCCGGCCGTCGTCGTCGCGGTCGCCGCGGAGAAACAGCCCCGTCGGTACCGGGTGCGGCGGTCGTGGCGCCGACGGTATGACTCATTGGTGGTGCTATGAGCAGCATCGGTATTAAATCCTGCTACCTCGCAAATATCGCGGGTATCAGGCCGCGAGGCGGCTGTGCGGTGGTGCCACATCACATAGGGGAGAATAGTGCGAACGCGTTGGGACCGGCGCCGGTGGCTACTCTTCGTCTTCCCCGTCGGGCAACGCCAGAACGTTCTCCCGACCGATCCGGAAGACTTCGATCTCCCCGTCCTCGCGCAATCCGCTGACGACCTGACTCGTCTTCGCCTCGGTCCAGTCCAGTTCCGAGACGACTTCCTGCTGTTTGATCCGGCCGCCCCGCTCCTCGAGCAACTGCAGGACCCGTTCCTCGTTGCTGAGCAGTTCTGGGGGCGGTGTCTCCGCCTCGGGTACGGCTGCGTTCTCGTTCGTCGTCGACCCGCCATTCGTCGCGCTAGCGGTCCGGTCACCGGTTTGATCGCCCCTGAGCCACCAGCCGGCCGCGCCGACGGTCGCGAGCAGGGCGAGGGCGCCGAGCACGAGCAACCACGGCGCCGGCCCGTCGGTTCCGGGATCGGTTTCGGACGCCGGGTCGGTCTCGTTGCTCTCCTCGATCATCACGATGGTCGGCGGCGTCGACGAGAACGGATCGCCGGAGTCGCCCCATCGAACCGACTCCCGTTCGCTGTCCTCGGTGCCGCCGGTTACCGATCCGTCGCTCCCTTCGGGTTCGGGGCTCACCTCGTCGATGGTATACCCTTCGGGCGCGTACACCTGCAACCAGGTTCCGCTGGGCAGGGAGAGGTCGGCGAGCGCCGAACCCGCCTCGATTTGAGTCAGTTGCGGGTAGGCAAACGAGTCCCACTCGAAGGTCACCACGACGTGGCCCATCTCCCGCGGTACGGAACTGTTGTCCGTCGAGACGGTGACGTTCTCGATCGCCATGTCCCGGTCGGTCGCGTTCTCCCCTTCGCGAAGGATCTCGTTCCATCGAGCTTCCTGGCTGTCGGCGTACACCTCCTGATTCGACTGGACGTCGCTACTGAGTTCTCCCCACTCCCCGTCGCTCTGGTTCTCGAACCGGTAGTCGACGACGAACGTCGCCGACCCGTTTTCGTGAACGAAGACGTCGATGTGTATCTCGTCGGCCGCGTCGAGGCGGTCGCTCGCGCTGGCCTCGTCCTGCAGGGCTGCCCCCTGTGCTCCAGCGTCGGCGGCCGCACCGATCGGAACCGCAACGGTCGCCACGAGCATGCACCCGATTCCCACGAGCACCCAGAACAGGGCCCAGCGCCCCTGCTCTCTCAGGTCCATTGTAGATACATCCCATAGCCGCCCAGATAGGTCTTTCCGAGCGAGCAACGGTGAATTTTTCACACAGTCAGTCGATCGTGACTGTATGCACGACTCGCGCGGCGAACTCGAGGTCGAGACCCTCCTAAAGATCGTCCTCGCACTACTCGCCGTCTTTCTGGCGTTTCAGATCCTGCAGATGGCTATCGGCAGTATCGCGAGCCTGCTCGGCCCGTTCTTCGTCCTCGTCCAGTTGGGCGTCGCCGTCGTCATCGTCCTCTGGCTCCTCGAGCGAATCTGAACGGGCCCGGCGACCATCACACTGATACGCGAACGCGCCCTACCTCGACCGAAGTGTACAGCGTCAACGTTCCGGTTCCCGGACGCGTCCGCCGGCTCGCCGACGAGCTCTACCCCGAACTCGTCGGCTTCGACAGCGTCCGCGAGGACCACTCGTGTCTGCTCAAACGCCTCGGCGAGGCCGACCACGTCGCCCAGTTGCAACACCGCGCCCACCGCGCGCTCGAGGGCGCGCCCGCCGTCGAGGCTCAGATTACGGGCATCGACTACTTCGAGGACCCGCCGCTCGGGACCGCCCCCGTCGTCTACCTCGCCGTCGAGAGCCCCGGCCTCGAGTCGATCCACGCCGATCTGACCGACGCCTTCGAGACCGTCGAGGGGCTCGAGGGCGGCGATTACGTCCCCCACGTCACGCTGGCCCGCGGCGGCGACCTCGAGGCCGCAAAGCGCGTGGCCGACCGCGAGATCGAGCCGATTCAGTGGACGGTCAGCGAACTCGAGTTCTGGGACGGCACCTACAAGCTTCCAGTGAGCCGCGTCTCGCTGCCCGCGTAAACGGTTCGAATCGAACGGTGAGTCGCCCGGTAGCTATTACTCGACACTCTCAGAACCTCCGGTCATGCACCGCCGCGCGTTACTCGCGAGTTCGACGACGATACTGGTTGCGGGCTGTAGTGAGGTAACGAGTCTGATGAGTGAGGGGTACGTCGACCAGACGGTACGGGACGAACAGACGGCAGGGTTCGACGCCGAAGCCGGCGAAGAACTGACCGTCACGGTCGAGAATATCGACGTCGCCGAAGCCGACAACGAGTCGACCGTTCAGCCGGACGCGATCAGCTTTCGGCTCGACCACGCCGAGGAGGGCCCGGTCATGACGGAGTCGATCTCGGAACCGACCGCGTTCGACGTGACGATCGAAACCGGCGGCGCGCACATCGTCATCGTCACGAACGGCGCCGCCGACGTCACGGTCGAACCGAGCGAGTAACGGGCGATTATCGTCAGATCAGGAAATCCAGGTTATCTGTCACTCTAACCCGACTATCTGGTCTACGGTGGCGCGCGCTGACGACGTGCCTGAGCACTGCGAAGGTACGTCATCGACAGTGTGCGAGGGATGAGTGAAGCGCGAGCGAGCGTTAGCGCGGAACCTTCGTTCCGCGAACCATGCGAACGGGTGCGAAGCACCCGTGAGCAGAAATCGGCTGGGGAGGACGTGGCAGTTCCCTGTTGCCACGATAGCAGAACTCCCGGCTTCGACAACTCATCTCTTCAACCCCCCACACAATACGCCCCTCTACTGCGTAACTCGATGAGTATCGTCTAGGGCGCCGGCGTCTCGCCGTCGTAAGCGTCGTGGTCGCCGTAGAAGTTCAGCATCGAAAACTTCAGCTTCTCGGGGTCAATGTCGATCAGTTCCTCGCGCTCCTCGTGGGGGAAGGTGCCGTTGACGCTGTACCGACCCAGGTCCGACTTCGCCGACCGCGAGTAGCGCCGATCGAGCAGGGCCCGGACGCCGACGTCCTCCGGCGAGCGGATGACCCGACCGAGCGCCTGTCTGGTCTTGCGAACCGTCGGGATCTCGACGGCGTAGCGCCAGCCCGTCTCGGTCCCGTCGAACGCCGCGTCGTAGGCCTCCTGAACCGCCTCGGCGCGGTCGTCGAGGTGGGGGTACGGAACGCCGACGACCAGCACCGTGTGGGCGTCGTCGCCGTCGAAACTGACGCCCTCCGCCAGCGTTCCCCACAACGAGGTACAGAGCACGGCGCCGTCCTCCGCGACGAACTGCTGGCGTAACTCCTCGACGGCGGTTCCGGGCTCGTCCAGATAGACCGTCTTTTCGGTTCGCCCCTTGAGTCGCTCGGCGTAGCGACTCGCCTCGCTGTAATTGGGGAAGAAGGCGAGCGTGTTCCCCGGCGTCATCCGGACGGCGTCGTGGATCGTGTCGGTCACCGCCGTCTGGACCGCGGGATCGTCCCGGTCCGACGAGAACAGCGGCGGCGTCTCGACGGCGTAGGTGCGCCGATGCTCCTCGGGGAACTGGAGCCCGTAGGCCATGGTGACGGGGTCCTCGAGGCCGAGCACGTCCTCGGTGACGTCGAAGGGCTGCAGCGTCGCGCTCATCAGGATCGTCCCGTACACCTCCTCGAACAGTTGGCCCGTAACTTGGCGGGGGAGACAGGTATACAGTTCCGCGCGGCCGTAGATCTCGTCGGTACCTGCGTCTCGAGTGACGGAGACGACGGGGTAGAGCCCCTCCTTGCTCCCCTCGTTCATCCAGGCGCTGACGAACGCAGCGGCCTGCAGGGTCTGACACTCGGTCCGCGTGGCGGTCTCGCCTTCCCGGTAGGCCTCCTCGTACTGCTCGTCTAACTCCTGGCCGAGCTTCATCGCGGCCTCCAAGTCGTCCTCGATCCCTTGGCCTGAGTAGCGTTGGAGGAACTCGAGCGTGAGGTCGTCCTTCCGGTCCTCGTTGGCGATGGGGACGTCCTCCCAGTTCTCATCGAGCCGCTCGCGCTCGCCGAAGCCGAAGGAGTCCTCGTAGGTCTCGACGAGCGCGCGATGAAAGGCCGAGAGGACGTTGGCGGCGTCCTCAGAGCGCGGGTCGTCGGCGTCAGCCAACTCGTCGAGCGCGGAGTCGAAGGTCCGCTCGGAGCAGGTCCGGGTGGCGTGTTCGCGGGCCGCGTCCTCGACGTTGTGGGCCTCGTCGAAGACGGCGATGACGTCCTCCGGATCCCGGCCGAGCCACCGGAAGAACTGCTCGCGGATCATCGAGTCCAGCAGGTGGTGGTAGTTACAGACGACCAGGTCGACGCCCTCGATCCCCTCCTTCAGCAGTTCGTAGCCGCAAAAGCCCTCCCGCTCGGCGTACTCGTAGATCTCCTCCGGCGTCCGGACGTCCTCGAAGAGCCACGCGAAGAAGTCGTCCGTATCCCGGGTGAGATTATTCCGGTAGTAGTCGCAGACGTTCTGCTCTGCTAAGTCCTCGAGTCGCTCCTCGATGTCCTCGAGTTCGTCCATCACCGCCGAGCGGGCGTCGGCTGCGCCGCCGTCGCCGTCCTGGCTCTCCTCCAGTAGTTCGCGCTGGCGGCGCTCGAGCTGTCGCTTGTCGCGTTCGGCGTCGACGACGGCGCGGGTGTTGTCCCGCAGGGCCTGGCACTCTTCGTAGCCGACGTCGATGTGACACATGGAGGATTTCCCCTTGAAGACGATCGCCCGAATGTCCTCCTCGCGGGTGATCGCGCGGGCTTCGGCGACGAACTGGCGCATCTGCTGGTGGACGTTGGTCGTGATGACGACCGTCTTGTCCTGCTCGCGGGCCACCTCGAGGGCAGGGACCAGCGACGAGAGGGTCTTCCCGGTCCCACAGGCTCCCTCGAAGAGGACGTCCTGGCCGCGGGTCAGCGAATTGTGGATGCGGTCCATCGCCTCGCGCTGGTTCTCGTACGGCTGGTCGTACGGGAAAAAGCGCATGTACCCGGTTGTCTCGGACACGCTAGACGATCAGTTCCCGATCCGATAAAAGCGTTCGTCTCGATTCGCCGCCCGACTCCGCGTCGGCGCCCGTTATGTCATCGGAGCAACTATATGGGGCCGTCGGAACCGGTCGAACGCGCGACTATGAGCGAGCTCTCACGCACGCTCGAGGAATACGAGTCCGACGCTGACGCCTACGTTCGGAAGTACTGCGCCGAGTCCGTCGCCGCCCTGTACGGCGACCTCTTTTTCGACGTCCTCGCCGGCGATCGACTGCTGGACGTCGGTTGCGGTCCCGGGTCGGACGTCTCGACGTTCGACGCCGCCGGCTACGACGCGGTCGGACTCGACCTGACGGCTTCGTTCCTGCGAGCGGCCCGCGACCGCAACCCGACCGCGCCGTTCGTCCGGGGCGACATGCGCGACCTGCCGTTCGAGGACGGCGCCTTCGACGGCGTCTGGAGTTCCGCGTCCTTTCTGCACGTGCCCAGATCCGACGCGACCGTGACGTTGCGGGAGTTCCGTCGCGTGCTCCGTCCCGACAGCGTCGTCTTCTGTCTGGTCAAGCGCACCCCGACGACGCCCGACGAGTCACGCGACAGGCACTTCGAGTACTATCGTCCGGACGAGATCCGCGCGCTCCTCGAGAGGGCGGCGTTCGAGCCGGTGCGCGTCGAGACCGAGGAAAACTGGATCCGGACACTGGCGCGCGTCGGAACGACCGAAGCCACCCGAGTGGCCGGCGATCCGGAGCGATCACCGTGACCCGACGGCGCCCTGCGGTCTCCGCCGGCCGGCTATCGCGGGGTACAGCGACAAACGTCTCGAGTCCATCGCCTCGAACATGGCCATCCCGGGGTACGATTCGAGCAACGTCGCGGAGTACACACTCGAGCAGGTCGGCGCCCGCGTCGCCGTCGTCGCGGGCGTCGTCCCCGACGCGTTCGGACTCGAGAAGAGCGGGGACGAGGGCCCGGTCGACGCCCTCAGCGATCCCGTCGAACTGCAGGCCGTCGACGACCTGAAAGCCGTCGAGGCCGTCGAGATCACGCTCGTTTACGATCCGTCGCGGCTCCCGCCGGGCGCAAGTCCGACGGACGTCGCGGTCGCCGTCGACACTGACGAAGGGTGGGAACCGCTCGAGTCGACGGTCGACCTCGAGGAGACGACGGTAACGGCGCTACTCAACGATCTCCCGCCGGGGTCGACGGTCGTCGCGGGCTACGACGACCGAGACGACGAGTCCGAGGGGATAGACGCGTAACGTGACCGACGCTTAGGTTTCCGGCTCGATGTAGACCTTCTGCACTTGGTCGTCGTGATCCATCAGCGCGCGTTCCAGCGCCGTAATGCGCTCGTCGATTTCGTCGGCGTCGAGGTCCGGATCGAACGCGACGTCGGCCGTGAGCAGCAGTTCCTCGGCCCCGAAGTAGACGGTTCGGAGGTCGACGAGTTCGGTGACGCCGTCCCAGTCGGCGACGATTCGTCTGAGTTCGTCCTCGTCCGCTTTCGGCAGGCTCTCGCCGAGGATGAGTCGCTTGTTCTCCCAGGCGAGCGCGACGGCGAAGCCCATGAGCATAATCCCGATAATGAGGGCGGCGCCGGCGTCGTACATCGGGTTTCCGGTGGTCCGAGTGAGGTATATCCCGAAGAGGGCGATTCCCGCACCCGAGAGGGCGATGGAGTCTTCGGTGAGCGCGGTCAGGGTCGTCACGTCGCTGGTCTTCCGAAACGCCTCGCGGAGGCTCGTCCACCCGTGCTCGTCCATCTGGCGGCTAATTCCCTGGTAGGCCTTCCAGAGCGCGTAGGACTCGAACGCGATCGCTCCGAGCAACACCGCGTAGTTGACGAAGATCGGATCGAACGACCGCCCCAGCAGCATGACGTCTCCGCTGGCGCGGTGGACGCCGCCGTGGGTCAGCGCGTTGTAGCCGTGGCGGGCGCTTTCCCAGCCGGCGATGCCGAACAGCATGACGCTGACGAGGAGGCTGTAGAAGAACTGCGCCTTCCCGTGGCCGAAGGGGTGGCTCCGGTTTGCCTCCTGTGCGCCGTACTTGATGCCGATCAGTAGGAAGATCTGGTTGCCGGTGTCCGAGATCGAGTGGTACGTCTCCGACAGCATCGCGGGACTCCCGGTCAACGTGAAGCCGGCGAACTTTAGGATCGCGATCGCGCCGTTCGCGAACAGTGCGGCGAGGACGACGGAGGTGCTACTGGCCATCGTCGTCCCCTTCGAGCGGATTCGTTAAAAGTGTCGACCGCGCGACGACAGTGTTCGACTTCGAAAGGAACCTGTCGGCGCCGCCCGAAGGGCGACCATGATCGCGATTTTCTCGGACACGCACAGCGGCGACGGCCACGAACTCGAGGGCGAGGCCCTGACCGCGGTCCGCGAAGCCGACACCGTAATCCACGCCGGCGACTTCACGAGCGAGGCGGCCCTCGAGGCCGTTCAGTCGGAGTGCGACCTGCTCTACGCCGTCCACGGCAATGCCGACAGCGCGGCCGTACGGGAGCGCCTGCCGACGGCCCGCACGGTCGAGGCTGGCGGGGTCCGCTTCGCCGTCACCCATCGCCGCGACGGCGGCGAGACGGGACTGGCGATGTTCGGCCGCTCGCGGGACGCCGACGTCGTCGTCTTCGGCCACAGCCACCGGCCGACTGTCGTCGAAACCGAGGAGACCCTCCTGTTGAACCCCGGCAGTCACGCCGATCCGCGCGGAAACCGACCCGGGTTCGCCGTCCTCGAGGAGCGAGCGGACGGAGACGGTCTCGAGGGTGAGATCCGAGAACCGGACGGAACACTCGTCGAGTCGTTCGAACTCGCGGTGTCGGCCTCGAGCGACGGCGAAGACACAGCGCGTTGATCGCCGGGTGACGGCGCGTCCCGATAGTGGACGATTCCGGCTACTGTTCGTCGACCTCGTCAGCATCGTCGGTCTCGCCGCCGAGCCATCGTTTCAGTAGGTAGCTGACGCCGAAGCTCGAGGTGTCGCCGTCGAATGTGGATGAGCCGATAGTCAGAGACGGACGCGGACGAACCGCCGGAAGCGACGTCGCAGGCGGCGGGCTGACGACCCACTCTCGTCTCGCTCGAGACGGTGATCACAGTCCCAGCGGATGCGTTCACTGCCAGCGGCTCCGAAACGCGAGCCCGCGGGACGCCAAGGGCAATAGCTTTCGACCCCCTGAGACAATAGACGCGTATGTCCGAACTACGCGGTGCTGCCGAGACGGCCGTCCGGCAGTGTCTCGCCCTCGAGAGCGAGGAATCGTGTGCGATCGTCACCGACGACAAGCGCGAACCGATCGGGGAGGCCCTCTACGAGGTCGCCAGCGAGATCACCGACGACGCGGTCATCGTCCGCTACCCGCCCGGTGAGACTCACGGGAGCGAACCGCCCGAACCCGTCGCCGCGGCGATGGCCGGGGCGGACGTCGTCCTCGCGCCGACGACGAAGAGTCTGAGCCACACGCGGGCCCGAACCGAAGCCAACGAGGCCGGCGCCCGCGTCGCGACGCTACCGGGGATCACCGAGGAGGTCTTCACGACGGGGCTGGACGCCGACTACGAGTCGATCGCCGCCCGCTGCGAGGACGTCAGAGCGCAGGTGGCCGACGCCGACGAGATTCGCGTGACGACCCCCGCCGGCACCGACATCGCGTTCGGGATCGGCGACCGCGAGTGGCTCTCGGACACCGGGATCGTCCACGAAGCCGGTCAGATGTCGAATCTGCCCGCCGGCGAGGTGTTCGTCAGCCCCGAAACCGCCGACGGGACGTTCGTCGTCGACGGGACGATGCGGCCCCACGGCCTGCTCGAGGACGGTCAGGAACTCACCTTCGAGGTCGAGAACGGCCTGGTCACGCACATCTCCGACGACGAGATCCGCAAGACTGTCGAGGGTGCCGCCGAGGAGGTCGGCGACGCCGCCTACAACCTCGCGGAACTGGGGATTGGCACGAACGTCGCGGTCACCGACCTCGTCGGCTCCGTCCTGTTGGATGAAAAAGCCGGCGGCACCATTCATATCGCGATCGGCGACAACGCGGGGATCGGCGGCGAGACGGAGGCACCGATCCACCTGGACGGAATCCTGCGGGAACCGACAGTGTACGCCGACGGCGAGTCGATCGACCTTCCGACCGCGACCGACGCCTGATCGCGGCGCGACTCGAGCGAGCCGAGTCTTCTATACTACCCCCGAAATACCGCCATACTACCGGTAAAATATTCCGAATACATGTGTGTACCTAGTGGTTTCAAGTGAGGCCGGGAATAGTTCGGACCGATGGGTAACACTCGGGAGTACGATATTCAGGGGATCGAGCTCGTCGACGACCGGTATACGGTCGAACAGGGGTTCGTTCGGAACAAGTACAAGGCGCTCGACGCTGGCGGCAACACCGTCCTCAAGGGGAAACAGAAGATGTTCAAGATGAAAGACGAGTTCCCCTTCACCGATGGCGAGGGCAACGAGGTGTTCACCGTGAAAGCCGGGGGGATCATCGACGTCGCGGGTAACTACGTGCTCTCGGACGCCCAGACCGGCGAGAACCTCGTCGTGCTGGACAACGACTACTCGCTGCTACAGGATACGTGGACGATCCGTGACGCGACCACCGAGGAGAAACTGGCCGAGATCAATTCGCGCGGTGCGATAGTGATGCTTGCCCGGAACATCGTTCCGTTCGGCGAACTGATCCCGCACAAGTACGAGATCACCGACGCGTCGGGCGCTCACGTCGGCTCGATCAGCGGCCGACTCTTCTCGCTGCGCGATCGCTACGATATCACCATCGACGACGCCAGTTCCGTCCCGAAAGAACCCATCGTCGCCGCGGCGATGGTCATCGACGCGATTCAGGGGAACTAGCTCGTTTCGGGACAGGAAGCGGGCCGAACCGAGCTCGCGGTCGTCTCGATCGACTTCCGTTCTCGGCGGGACGACGGCTTCAATCGCTTTTTAGGTACGTAGCGTTTAGGACGGTTATGAGCGAAATCCCGGATCGGGTTCCGACGCCCTGTCCTTCGTGCTCGCCGGACCTCGAGACGGTCCACGAGGTACTCACGGAAGGCGCCGGCACCCTCACGGTTCGTTGTAGCGAGTGCAGTCACGTCCACAAGATCCAGCCCGAGCGCGAGCGAGAGGTCACCCTCGACGTGGTCGTCTCCCAGGGCGGCGAGTCCTTCACCGCAAACGTGACGACGCCCGAAAACGAGACCGTCGAGATCGGCGACGAGTTCATCCTCGAGACCGAGGAAGTGCTCTCGACGGTTCGGGTCACGAGCGTCGAACTCGACGGCCAGAAGCGCCGCGAGGAAGCATCCGTCGAGGATATTGAAACCGTCTGGACCCGTGAGGTCGACAACGTCGCAGTCAATGTCACGGTCCACCCTCAGGACGGCTCGCGCGACGACAGCCGCAGTATCACGGTCCACGTGCCCGGCGACTACGAATTCGAGGTCGGCGAGGTCGAACAGTTCGGCGACGACGAGTTCGAGATCGACGCGTTCGTCGTCCGCAGCGACGCCGCGGACTACGACCGTGATCGCTACGAGATGGAGGGCGACTCCATCCTCGCGAAGGACGCAAAGCGCATCTACGCCTACGACCAGCAGACCAGCGCCTGGTCGGCCTGGTAGGTAGAGGTAGCCGATCGATCGGACGCCGTTCGTCCGACAAGCGACGCTCGCTCGGAGGTGCCGGCACTCGCTAACCACGGCCTATTGCTTGCGAAACGGTACGTCGGACCATGTTCCGCAACTTCGGTTCCGACGCCGAGTCCGACTCCGACGACTACGAAACCGCATGCGAGCGCATGGTCCGGACCGTCGCGTCTCGCGTCGACGACGACCGCGTTCTCGAGGCCATGGAATCGGTCCCCCGACACACCTTCGTCCCGCCGGACCGACGGGATCGGGCTTATGTGGACCGGCCCCTCCCGATCAGAGACGGCCAGACGATCAGCGCGCCCCACATGGTCGCCGTGATGGCCGATCTGCTCGGCTTAGATCCCGGCGACGAGGTCCTCGAGATCGGCACCGGTTGCGGCTACCACGCCGCGGTCACGGCCGAGCTTGTCGGCGACGAGTCGGTCGCGACCGTCGAGTACAGCGCCGAACTCGCCGACCGAGCCCGCGAGCAACTCGCGGAACTCGGGTACGACGGGGTCGACGTTCGGACGGGCGACGGTCGCGAGGGCTGGCCCGAGCACGCGCCCTACGACGCCGCGTACTTCACGTGTGCGGCCGCGACGTTCCCAGATCCCGTTGTCGATCAGGCGCGCCCCGGCGGTACGCTCCTCGCGCCGATCGGGTCCGGGTTCCAGACCCTCGTCGAGGCGACGAAGCGGGAGGACGGGGGCCTCGAGCGCACCGAGCACGGCGGGGTCAGATTCGTAGAAATGCGCGGCCGGTAACGGCAGGTTGACCGCCGGGTGGCGCAAGCGCGCCATTGATAACGACCCGAGCGATACCTCGAGTATGGACCCTGCGGTACTGCGCGAGGATATGGTCGACGGCCTCGAGTCCGCGGCCAAGGACGTCCTCCACGACGAGGTCGTCGCCGTCGCGATGCGGGACGTTCCCCGCCACGAATTCCTTGAGGACGACCGGTCGGCCTACGCCGATCGAGAACACGAGGTGTTGGGGACGCGCGTCCTCGCTCCGAGCACGGCCGCCCGATTGCTGCAAGCGCTGGCCCTCGAGGACGACCACGAGGTGCTGATCGTCGGCGCCGGGGTCGGGTACACGGCCGCCGTCGTGGCCGAAGCCGTCGGCGAGACCAACGTCCACGCGGTCGATATCTCTCGACCGCTGGTCGTCGAAGCCCGCCAGAATCTCGCTCGGACGGGCTACGAGGGCGTCCTCGTCGACCGCCGCGACGGCGCCGACGGCCTCCCGGAGTACGCGCCGTTCGATCGCGTGCTCCTCGAAGCCGCCGCCGTCGAACCGCCGCGAGCCCTGCTCGAGCAACTGACCGACGACGGCCGACTGGTGTTCCCGCGGGGAACCCAGCGGCAGCGACTCGAGGCGGTCTCCGCCGATGGCGGCCGCTCGCAGTTCGACCCCGTCTCGTTTGCGCCGCTGTTGGTCGAGGGCGAACAGTCGGGTGCCGTCGAACGAAACCGGACGGCCCGCGAAGATCGGGAACACGCTGTGCGCCGCGCCGAATCCCGGCGCGGCTGGGAACAGGACTGGATCGAGTGGGAGGAATCGATCGGCTCGCAGTGAAGTCGCCGGTCCGACCGAACAGCCGCCGCTTCCGACGCCGTTCCAGGGGAAAAGTGGGGGGGGGATGGGGGATTGGGGGTGGCGATAGAGTATCGCAGATCGCCATCAATTCGTACGCGCCGCGGGGGATTAAATATACTTACTATGTAATTAGAACCATAATGGTGGTTTCATCTAATTACTTAAATTCCGGAGGCGGGTCGCCGAGATGCATCCGTCGGAGCGGTGCTCGAGTCCGACGCGATCGATGACTACCGAGGCGCGTAGCGATTGATTTCTCTCGCTCACGGCGGCCGGCGTCCGCCTCGCGTCGAGAACTATCCGCGCTCGACTGGACTCAATTCGAACGCGGGGCTCACGAGAACAGTCAATCGATGCGTACAACGGCGACTGATCGACGATGTCGCTGGTCGAGCGCCGACAGCGAACTGCGCTGATGGCTCTCGGATGGTAGGTCAGGGGGGAAAGTGGGGGTGGGGGGATTGGGGGTGGCGATAGACTATCGCAGATCGCCATTTACCCGTATGTACCGGGAGGTGGTAAGTATGGCTTCTAATCTATTAGAGTCCTCCAGAATAGGGTACTAATTAGTTAGACTGGCCGTCGAACACTAGCGTGACGAGCTTTCGTTCGGCCGCTCGCAGGTGGTAATGGTACGTTGGCGGCGTGACGTCGAGCGCGTCGGCGAGATCCTCGCCGGTGCTCTCTCGCGGCCACTCGAAGAACCCGCTGTAGTGGGCCGCCTGTAACGCCTCGAACTGCTTGTCGGTGAGCCGCTCCTCAAGGTGCGTGTCGAGCTGTCGGGCGGACCGCGTGCTCGTCGTCTCGCGTCGCGCCTCGAGTTCCGTCTCGGGATATCCCTCCCTGATCGCTTCGACCAGCGATCGGGTTTCGACCCGCTGGGGGACCTCGAGGACGAGCGTCGTCGACCCGTTCTGTGCGGTCGCGGTCCGCAACTGGACGTCGAAGGTCCGTAGGATCTCCAAGATCGGCGACGAGGTGACCGTCACCTCGAAGAGGATCTCGTCGTCGCCTTCCGAGACGATCGAGATCGTCTCGAGCGACGCCCATTCCTCGAGCGGCGTGATATCGGCGGTCTCAGGCGTGCTGACAAACATGACGACGTCGTCGTCTCGCTCGATAATCCCCTCGATGGTCACCGCCCCCTCGACGTGCTCGGTGAATCGGTTCAAGAGCAGTCGCGAATCGTAAACGGCGAGTTCGAGTTCGAGTCGGCTGTCCGTCAGCATGGCTCGCGTCCGCTCGACCGATCGAATCGCGTGGCCGATCGTCTCGCCGAGTTCGCCGAGCACCTCCAGTTCGCTGTCGCCGACCGAGTCGACCCCTGCCACGTGGACGAGCAAGACGCCGTACTGGCGTTCGGTATCGGTCAGCGGGACCGCCAGTATCGTCTGATAGCCGTAGGTCAACGCCTCCTTTCGGCGCCGATCCCAGCCGTCGGTCTCGAGGACATTTCGGACGATCTGCACGCGGCCGGTTTCGAGGGTCTCCGCGACCAGCGAGTGCTCCGGCGCGCGCTCGCCGTCGTCGCGAATTCGGTCGATAAAGGCCGCGTCGATGCCGGCCCAGGCCGTCGGCTCGGACGGCTCGTCGTCGCTCGAGGCGATCCAGGCAAAGCAGTATCGTTCGGTGTCGGCCAACCGCTCGCACACCGTCGTCTCGATTTCGGTTCGCGTCGAGGCCTGCGCCACGCCGTGATTGATCTCGCGAACGATCTCGTTGGTGTGGTTGAGCCGCGTCAGCTCCTCGTTTTGCTGAGTGAGCGTCCGATCGTGGTCCCGGAGCAGTTGCTCGCGTTCGGCCCGATCGAGCGCCGCCTCGGTGTTGGCGGCCAGAATGTGCAGCAGTTCCGTCATCGTCTCGTCGAAACCGTCGACGTCCTCGGTTCCCGCGACCAACACGCCGTGGGTCCCGAGCGGGACGATCAGCTCGCTCCGGCTCAGCGTCTTGGTGTCAGCGTCCCGTGTCACGTCCTCGTAGTAGGCGCTCTCTCCCTCCGAGAACACCTCCCAGACATGGCCCTCACCCTGCTCGAACTGCATCTCTGGATCGACGAGTTCCCGCGACTCTCGCATCGACGCCGCGTGCGCTAAGATCCCGTCCGTCGGCTCGAACGTGTACGCCGCGGCGACGGGCACGTCGAGGATCTCACCCGCCGTATCGACCGCCGACTGGTAGATCTCCCGTTTCGTGCCCGCACGCATCAGATCCCGTGTCGTCTCGTGTAACGTCGTTAGCGTCCGCTCGTACCGTCGCTCGCTCTCCCGCAGTTCCGTCTCGGTCCGATACTGGGAGACCGCGTTCGTGATCTGGTTCGCCAACAGCGCGTACTGCTCCTTACCGGACTCCTTCTGGAGGTACTGGGTCACGCCGGCCGCGATCGCCTCGCTGGCGATCTCCTCGGAGCCCCGCCCCGTAAACAGAATGAACGGCAGATCCGGATCGTCTTCGCGAACTCGCTCCAACAGCTCCAACCCCGTCATCCGGGGCATCTCGTAATCGCTGACGATGCAATCGATCTCTCGCTGCTCGAGGATCTCCAGCGCCGCCGTCGCGTTCGTCGCCGCTTCGGCGACGATCGCATCGCGTTCGCGCTCGAGCATCTCGCCGGCCAGATCGGCGAACCCCGGTTCGTTGTCGACGATGAGAACGGTGATCGGTTTCGTCATTGGTTACCAGTAGCGCAAGTCGCTGCAGTCCACTGAGGGATGTTCAAGTGGCCACTAAATAATTAGGTTCTCGAGCGACAGTGCCGACGGACAGTTCCGCGGCGGCTGTCAGGGGAGTCACCGCTCGAATTGATATTTCTCGGCTCGTTTGACGTTCGGATGATCGATTTCGGGTTCCGCAAGTCAGAGATACGTGTTTTTTCGTCCGGTGGCCTCGAGTGACACCCAGTACAGTTCGTCGGTATCATTACACCGAACCGCGAAAGCGTCGATATCGCCGCCGTAATCGGTCAGCGTAACGGTTCCGCCGACGGTAGTTTTACTCGCAGTTTTGAACCGAACGACCTCGTCTTCGACCCACCCAGTCTTGTACTGTACGCGACGTAGCCCGCTTTCCGTATCCACGATGAGATCGTATCTGTCGTTATCCCCGAACGGGATCGAAACAGAGTAGTCGTACTCGATCAGCGCGGCGATGATCCGCGCCTCCGTTTCGTCGCCGGTCTGTTTCGTGTTCCGCGGTGCCATAACAGCGCTCTCGCTCGGCATCTTCATAACCGTCGGAGCGACTCGCTGTCGGACGATCGATTCCTCGCCTCGAGTTTCGATTACTCCACGAGCGACGGCTGCTGTACGCTTTGCGACCTCTCGATCACGTCACTTCCAACTACGCGCTGTTAGTATCGATCAGCAAGATGCCTTCTTGCAGGTGATTGATCCTCGAATACTCGCGAACGGCGAATCAGTTACTCGGAAATTAAGATTGGAAAAGCGTCTGGAGCGGGATTTGAACCACCTGACCTCGCTCACGTCGGTTCACTCGTTCCGGAGTTCGAATTCCTGGTTTCCGTCTTGCCGCTCATTATTGACGAGCATACGCTACCCGGTGCTCGTCGATTGTTGTTTTCGGAAGAAGACGCCCGGAGCGGGATTTGAACCCGCGTCACGACCGTGACAGGGTCGTATGATGGGCCACTACACCATCCGGGCTTCCAACGCAACTCTTCCTTTCCCGGTGACGGTATTAAGGGTTGTGTTCTGGATATTATTCAGTTGTCTTATCATTATCGGAGACCGTCTCTCGTCTGGCGCTCTTGGAAGTAGTCAACCGATAGAGATCGCGTTCCCCAGGGGTCACTTCGGGCTCTCTGCGGAAAAGGCACCTCTAGCGGAATGGGGGCCACCTGAACTTCGCTCACGTCGGTTCGCTTGTCCCGTAGTTCGAATCCCTGATTTCCGGCTTGCCGCTCATTATTGACGAGCACACGCTACGCAGTGCTCGTCGACTTGTTGTTCGCGGAAGAAGACGCCCGGAGCGGGATTTGAACCCGCGTCACGACCGTGACAGGGTCGTATGATGGGCCACTACACCATCCGGGCTTCCAACGCAACTCTTCCTTTCCCGAAGATAGTATTAAGGCTTTCCAATCGATCACCGTGTGGTACGGCGAATCGAATCATGGAGTCCCCCTCGAGCCCCCACTGTGATACACTCCCTCACGCTCCACAAGGAATTTAACTGATACCGGGGTACTGTCGCACGTGATCGGTGCCTCCGGTCAGGGCCGCTCCGGTCGGGTAGCTGCGCTACCCGCTCGAGTTAGTAACCGTTAAATGCGTCCCGGCGGTATTCTGCTGTAGTATCTCGTGACAGCCGCTTCTCTCCCAATAGCCGACACGCACACCAACCCCAACACATGGTAGACGTAAGCCAACACGAACTCGTTCCGGAGCACACCGTACTCGACGAGGACGCGCTCGACGAGGTCCTCGAGGAGTACGACATCGACCGCACAGACCTGCCGAAAATCAAGCGCAGCGATCCCGCCCTGCCGGACGAGGCGGAGATCGGCGACGTTATCAAGATCGTTCGGAACTCACGGACAGCCGACCAGGCAGTCGTATACCGACTCGTGGTGGAATAAATGTCAATAGAACTCAATCGCGAGAAACGGCGAGAGATCTCGCGCGAATACTTCGCGAAGGAACGGATCGCCGAACACCACTACCGGTCGTTCAACGCCTTCCTCAACCGCGGAATGCAGGAAGTCGTCGACGAGAAGGAGACGATCGACACGGACATCGGCGACAAGGAAGGGGAGGAACCCGTTCACGTCAAACTCGGCGACGTCCGCGTCGTGACGCCCCGCGTCAGGGAGGCAGACGGCTCGGAAGAGTTGCTCTATCCGCAGGAAGCCCGGCTACGTAACATTACCTACTCCGCGCCGGTCTTCATGGAGATGTCGATCGTCAAGGGCGAGGAGGGCGACCAGCGGGTCGTCGACTCCACCGAGACGAAGATCGGTCGGATGCCGATCATGGTCGGCTCCGACAAGTGTAACATCGCCGGCTTCTCCGACGAGGAGCTCGTCGAGATCGGCGAAGACCCCGCCGACCCGGGCGGCTACTTCATCGTCAACGGCTCCGAGCGGGTGCTGATGACCAGCGAGGACCTCGCGCCTAACAAGATCCTCGCCGAGTACGACACCAAGTACGGCGACGAGATCCAGGTCGCCAAGACCTTCTCCCAGCGCCGTGGCTACCGCGCGCTCGTTCTCTGCGAACGGAACCGCGAGGGGCTGCTCGAGGTTTCGTTCCCGTCGGTATCGGGCTCGATCAACTTCGTCACGCTCGTCCGCGCGCTGGGGCTGGAGAGCGACGAGGAGATCGTCCACAAGGTCTCGAACGACCCCGAGGTCGTCAAGTACATGCTCGAGAACCTCGAGGCCGCCGAGGTCCAGAGCGAAGAGGAGGCCATCGAGGAACTTGGGAAGCGCGTCGCCTCCGGGCAGGGGAAAAACTACCAGCTCAAGCGCGCGAATTACGTCATCGACCGCTACCTGCTGCCCCACCTCCACGAGGACGGCGTCGAGGAGGAGGACGTCCGGATCAATAAGGCCCACTACCTCTGCCGGATGGCCGAGGCCTGCTTCGAACTCGCGCTAGGTCGGCGCGACTCGGACGACAAGGACCACTACGCCAATAAGCGGCTGAAGGTCAGCGGCGATCTGATGAAGGACCTGTTCCGGACCGCGCTGAACAAGCTGGCCCGGGACGTGAAGTACCAGCTCGAGCGCGCCAACATGCGCAACCGGAACCTCTCGGTCTCGACTGTCGTCCGTTCGGACGTCCTGACCGAGCGCCTGGAGCACCCGATCGCGACGGGCAACTGGGTCGGCGGCCGCTCCGGCGTCTCGCAGCTTGTCGACCGGACCGACTTCATGGGCGTTCTGTCGCACCTGCGCCGCCTTCGCAGTCCGCTCTCGCGCTCGCAGCCGCATTTCGAAGCGCGGGACTTACACGCAACTCAGTGGGGTCGCATCGGACCCTCGGAGACGCCCGAGGGGCCGAACTGTGGGCTGGTGAAGAACTTCGCGCAGTCGATGGAGCTCTCCCAGAACGTCGAGGACGAACAGGAACTCAAACGTGAACTGGCATCGATGGGCGTCGAGGGGATTCCCGGCCTCGAGGGCATCGAACGATCGACCGCAGACGACTGATCAATTATGAGCAGCCAACAACGAGACGCGAAAGTGTACGTCAACGGGTCGCTGGTGGGGACCCATCCCGATCCGCACGAGCTAGCCGAACAGATCCGCGAAGCGCGACGCATCGGCGACGTTTCCGAGATGGTCAACGTCTCGGTGAAAGAGCGCACCCGCGAAGTGATCGTCAACGCCGACGCCGGCCGCGCGCGACGACCCCTGCTAGTCGTCGAGGACGGCGAACCGCGCATCTCCGACCAGGAGATCGAGGCGATACAGGACGGCGACCTCGAGTTCGACGATCTCGTCGAGCACGGCTACGTCGAGTTCATCGACGCTGAGGAGGAAGAGGACATCCTCGTGGCCGTCGACGAAGAGCACCTCACCGAGAAACACACCCACCTCGAGATCGATCCGTCGCTGATCTTCTCGATCGGTGCGGGGATGATCCCCTACCCCGAGCACAACGCCTCGCCGCGTATTACGATGGGTGCGGGGATGATCAAGCAGTCGCTGGGGCTGCCGAGCGCGAACTACCGGATCCGGCCGGACACGCGCCAGCACCTGCTGCACTACCCCCAGCTCTCGATGGTCAAGACCCAGACCACCGAACAGATCGGCTACGACGAGCGCCCCGCGGCGCAGAACTTCGTCGTCGCCGTGATGAGCTACGAAGGGTTCAACATCGAGGACGCGCTGGTCATGAACAAGGCCAGCGTCGAGCGCGCGCTCGCCCGATCGCACTTCTTCCGGACTTACGAGGGCGAGGAACGTCGCTACCCCGGCGGCCAGGAGGACCGCTTCGAGATCCCCTCCCAGGACGTCCGCGGCGCCCGCGGCGAGGACGCGTACAACCACCTGGACGAGGACGGTCTCGTGAACCCCGAGACGGAGGTCGACGAAAACTCCGTTCTCCTCGGGAAGACGAGCCCGCCGCGGTTCCTCGAGGAACCCGACGACATGGGCGGTCTCTCGCCCCAGAAGCGCCGCGAGACGTCGGTGACGATGCGCTCCGGTGAATCGGGCGTCGTCGACACCGTCACTCTCATGGAGGGCGAGGACGGCTCGAAGCTCTCGAAGGTCTCCGTGCGCGACGAACGGATCCCCGAACTCGGGGACAAGTTCGCCAGCCGGCACGGTCAGAAGGGTGTCGTGGGCCACCTCGCACCCCAGGAGGACATGCCCTTCACCGAGGAGGGCGTCGTGCCCGACCTCGTGTTGAACCCCCACGCGCTGCCGTCACGGATGACCGTCGGACACATCCTCGAGATGATCGGCGGCAAACTCGGCTCGATGGAGGGCCGGCGCGTCGACGGGACGCCGTTCCTCGGCGAGGACGAGGACGAACTCCGCGACGGCCTCGAGGACGCTGGCTTCGATTCGGCCGGCAAGGAGACCATGTACTCCGGGGTCACCGGCGAGAAGATCGAAGCCGAGATCTTCGTCGGCGTGATTTTCTACCAGAAGCTCTACCACATGGTCTCGAACAAGCTGCACGCCCGCTCGCGCGGGCCGGTGCAGGTGCTGACCCGCCAGCCGACGGAGGGGCGCGCCCGCGAGGGCGGTCTCCGTATCGGGGAGATGGAACGCGACGTGTTCATCGGCCACGGGGCCGCGATGACGCTGAAAGAACGACTGCTGGACGAGTCCGACCGTGAGTTCATCCACATCTGTGCGAACTGCGGAATGAGCGCGGTCGAAAACGTCGAACAACGGCGCGTCTACTGTCCGAACTGCGACGAGGAAACCGATATCCACGAGATCGAGATGAGCTACGCGTTCAAGCTCCTGCTAGACGAGATGAAAGCGCTGGGTATCGCACCGCGACTCGAACTGGAAGACGCCGTCTAAACAATGCAAAACAGTACACCCAAAGACATCGGACAACTCTCCTTCGGGCTCATGCAGCCCGAGGAGTATCGGGAGATGAGCGCGACGAAGATCATCACCGCCGACACCTACGACGATGACGGGTTCCCCATCGACATGGGGCTGATGGACCCCCGACTCGGCGTCATCGACCCGGGCCTCGAGTGCAAGACCTGCGGCAAACACTCGGGATCGTGTAATGGCCACTTCGGACACATCGAACTGGCCGCCCCGGTCATCCACGTCGGCTTCACGAAGCTCATCCGACGGCTCCTGCGAGGGACCTGTCGGGAGTGTTCGAAGCTCCTGCTCACCGAGGACGAGCGCGACGAGTTCCGCGAGGATATCACGGAGTCGCGCAAGCTCGGCCGCGACTTAAACGACGTGACTAAGGCCGCGATCCGGCAGGCCCGCAAGAAGGATCGCTGTCCGTTCTGCGGCGAGATCCAGTACGACATCGACCACGAGAAGCCGACCACCTACTACGAGGTCCAGCAGGTCCTGACCAGCGAGTACTCCCAGGAGATCGCGGCTGCGATGCAGGGAGAGGGCGAGGACGCAGAGCGGATGTCGCCCGACGAACTCGCCGAGCAGACCGACATCGACCTCACCCGGATCAACGAGATCCTCTCCGGCTCGTTCCGTCCCCGCGAGAGCCAGCGCAAGGCCATCGAGAAGGCCCTGGACATCGACCTCACCGAGGAGGACACGAACAAGCTGATGCCCTCGGACATCCGGGACTGGTTCGAGAACATCCCGGACGAGGACATCAAGGTACTCGGGATCGATCCCGCGAAGTCCCGACCGGAGTGGATGATCCTGACGGTGCTGCCCGTCCCGCCGGTCACCGCACGGCCGTCGATCACGCTCGACAACGGCCAACGTTCCGAGGACGACCTGACTCACAAGCTGGTCGACATCATTCGGATCAACCAGCGGTTCATGGAGAACCGCGAGGCCGGCGCGCCCCAGCTGATCATCGAGGACCTCTGGGAGCTGCTCCAGTACCACGTCACTACCTTCATGGACAACGAGATTTCGGGCACGCCGCCGGCCCGCCACCGCTCCGGCCGGCCACTCAAGACCCTCTCCCAGCGCCTGAAGGGGAAGGAAGGTCGCTTCCGCGGCTCGCTGTCCGGGAAGCGCGTGAACTTCTCCGCGCGTACCGTCATCTCACCGGACCCGACCCTTAGTCTGAACGAGGTCGGCGTTCCGGACCGGGTCGCCAAGGAGATGACCCAGACGATGAACGTCACCGAGCGGAACTTAGACGAGGCCCGTCGGTTCGTCTCGAACGGCCCCGAAGGCCACCCCGGCGCGAACTACGTCCGCAGGCCGGACGGCCGCCGACTGAAGGTGACCGAGAAGAACTGCGAGCAGCTCGCGGAGAAGGTCGAGGCCGGCTGGGAGGTCAACCGCCACCTCACCGACGGCGACATCGTCATCTTCAACCGCCAGCCGTCGCTCCACCGGATGTCGATCATGGCACACGAGGTCGTGGTCATGCCGTACAAGACCTTCCGGCTGAACACCGTCGTCTGTCCCCCGTACAACGCCGACTTCGACGGCGACGAGATGAACATGCACGCCCTCCAGAACGAGGAGGCCCGCGCCGAGGCTCGCGTGCTCATGCGCGTCCAGGAGCAGATCCTCTCGCCGCGATTCGGCGAGAACATCATCGGCGCCATTCAGGACCACATCTCCGGGATGTACCTGCTGACCGCCGACAACCCCCGGTTCAACGAGACGCAGGCACTTGACCTGCTGCGTGCAACCCGGATCGACGAACTGCCCGAACCAAGCGGCATCGACGACGAGGGCGAGCCGTTCTGGACCGGCTACGACGTCTTCTCCGAACTGCTGCCCGACGATCTGGACCTCGAGTTCACGGGCACCGTCGGCGAACCGGTCGTCATCGAGGACGGCCAGCTGATCGAGGGCACCATCGCCGAGGACGAGGTCGGCGAGTTCGGCGGCGAAATCGTCGACACGATCACGAAGGTCTACGGCAACACCCGCGCCCGGATCTTCATCAACGAGGTCTCGACGCTGGCGATGCGCGCGATCATGCACTTCGGGTTCTCGATCGGGATCGACGACGAAACGATCCCGGAGGAGGCCCAGTCCCGCATCGACGAGACCATCGAGGACGCCAACGACCGCGTCGAGGAGCTCATCGAGGCGTATGAGAACAACGAACTCGAGAGCCTCCCCGGCCGGACGATCGACGAGACCCTCGAGATGAAGATCATGCAGACGCTCTCGCGTGCGCGTGATAACGCGGGGAACATCGCAGACGAGCACTTCGACGACGAGAACCCCGCCGTCGTCATGGCCAACTCCGGTGCGCGTGGGTCGATGCTCAACCTGACCCAGATGGCCGGCGCCGTCGGCCAGCAGGCGGTTCGGGGCGAACGAATCAACCGCGGCTACGAGGATCGGACCCTTAGCCACTACGAGCAAAACGACCTCTCGGCGGAGGCCCACGGCTTCGTCGAGAACTCCTACACCAGCGGCCTGACCCCACGGGAGTTCTTCTTCCACGCGATGGGCGGCCGCGAGGGCCTGGTCGACACCGCAGTCCGAACCTCGAAGTCCGGCTACCTGCAGCGCCGGCTGATCAACGCCCTCCACGAGCTGGAAACCCAGTACGACGGCACCGTCCGGGACTCCAGCGACACCATCATCCAGTTCGAGTTCGGCGAGGACGGCACCAGTCCGGTGAAGGTGTCTTCGGGCGACGACAACGACATCGACGTCCCCCAGATCGCCGATCGCGTCCTCGACACCGAGTTCGAGTCCGAGGCGGCCAAAAACGAGTTCCTCAGCACGAGCTCCGAGCTGACGAACCTCTCGGAACACGCGGACAATCGCCTGGTCGAGGGCTCGGAGGTGACCTCCGATGACTAACGTCGACTACGACGTCACCGACGACATGATCGCGGTCGTCGAGGACACCGACCTCCCCCGCCGGCTCAAGGACAAGGTCTACGAGACTCTCGAGGACCGCGGCGACGCCACCGTCCAGGACGCCGACGAGCTCGCGAGGGCCGTCGAGTCCCGCTACCTCGACACCCGCGTCGATCCGCTCGACCCCGTCGGGACCGTATCGGCCCAGTCGATCGGGGAGCCCGGGACGCAGCTGACGATGAACACGTTCCACTACGCGGGGGTCGCGGAGATCGACGTGACCCAGGGGCTGCCGCGACTGATCGAGCTGGTCGACGCCCGGAAGACCCCGGACACACCGATGATGACCGTCTACCTCGAGGACGAGTACGCCGCCGAACGCGAGAAGGCCCACGAGGTCGTCTGGAACATCGAGGCCACCAAGATCCTCGCGCTGGGTGACGTCTCGACCAACGTCGCGGACATGCGCGTCCAGATCTCGCTCAACGAGGACACGCTCCGCGAGCGGATGATCACGCCCGAGGAAGTCGCCGAAATCATCGAGGACAACCTCGGCGTGAGCACGGTTCAGCAGGGGACCGAGATCCAGTTCGGCCCCGAGGAGCCGTCCTACCGGGATCTGCTCCAGCTGGTCGAAGAGCTGCGCGATATCACGTTCAAGGGGATCGAGGAGGTCTCCCGGGTCGTCATCCGTCGCGAGGAACTCGACGTGGGCGAGCAATTCGTCCTCTACACCGAGGGATCGGCCTTCGGAGACGTCCTGGAGATCGAGGGCGTCGACGCCTCTCGGACGACGTGTAACAACATCCACGAGATCCACCGCAACCTCGGCATCGAGGCGGCCCGCGAAGCGATCATCGAGGAGACGAACAACACGCTGGCCGAGCAGGGGCTCGACGACGTGAACGTCCGGCACCTCATGCTGGTCGCGGACATGATGACCAATCGTGGCGAGATCGAGTCGATCGGCCGCCACGGCATCTCGGGTTCGAAGGAATCCGTGCTCGCCCGCGCGGCCTTCGAGGTCACTGTCAACCACCTGCTCAACGCCGCGATCCACGGCGAAACCGACGAACTCGACGGCGTCACTGAGAACGTCATTGTCGGGAAACCGATCAAGCTCGGCACCGGCGACGTCGACCTCCGGATGGGGTCGACGAAATCCAGCGGCAGTCAGGCCGACTGATCGATGGGCGTCACCCTCGACGACGACGCCCGTCAGTACCTGGCCGCCTTCGAGGACGTCACCGACGTCAGCGGTCAGGACTGTCTGGTCACCGACGGGCCGACGGCCGACGCCGACGAACGACTGATCGTCGTCGTCTCGAGCGGCCGGATGAGCGAGGCGATCGGTCCCGGCGGGCGGACCGTCAGGCAGTACGAAGAGCGCGTCGGGAAATCCGTCAGACTCGTCGAAGACGCCGACGATCCGGAGGCGTTCGTCGCCAACGCGCTCTCGCCGGCGGCGGTGTACAACGTCACGATCAGCGAAAACGATGACACCGTCGCCTACGTCGAGGTCGCCGACGAGGACCGCGGCGTCGCCATCGGTTCGAACGGGCAGACGATCGAGGCCGCGCGGACGCTCGCACGGCGTCACTTTGGGATCGACGACGTACAGCTCATTTAACCTCTTTCGACGCCTCGTGGTTTCTCAATTCTCCACACGCGGCGCGCACCACACGAACTCAGTGGCGAGGGACTGTTTTAGCACCTCCCCATGAGAAGAGTGCGTCTATTCCCAATCGATCTCTGAGAGCGGCGAAGGAACGTTAGCAATAGAGAATGTCACATCCAAATAAATAAAAAGATCCCATCGGTAGGGAGGTTCGTATGACGGCTCCGAGCAACTCAGCCGCTAGGGGGAGAGATGTGGACGAACTCGAGATCGCGCCGGAAAACGGGTGGAACGCGCTATACCTCGACGGGGAGTGGGTTCCTGCCGGTGATCGGGAGCTAATCGACGTCGAAAATCCCGCGACTCGAACGACTGTGACGAGGGTACCCTCAGGGACCGAGGACGACGTCGATGAGGCGTACGCGATCGCAGAGGGGGCACAGGCGGAGTGGGCGGAGCGCCCGCCTCAAGAGCGAGCCGCGATCGTGTCCGAGGCCTGCGAACTGCTGGGTGAGTACGCCGACGACCTCGCGACGCTGTTCGCGGTCGAGTGCGGCGGCGTCCAGCTGAAGGCCGATTTCGAGATCCAACTCGCACAGGGCACGATGGACGTCGGTGCCGGACTAGCGATGCGCGACGGCGGCCGACGCAAGGATTCGGTTACGCCCGGCAAGGAGAACCTGCTCGTGCGCGAACCGGCCGGCGTCGTCGGCGTTATTACACCCTGGAACTTCCCGCTGTACCTCACTAGCCGAGTTGTCGCACCCGCAATCGCGCTGGGCAACAGCGTGGTGTTGAAGCCGGACGAGAACACCCCCGTGACGGGTGGACTCGTGCTCGCGAAGGCGTTCGAAGAGGCGGGCCTCCCGGACGGGATCCTGAATGTCGTCCCCGGATACGGCCACGAGATCGGAGACCACTTCTCGGGACATTCGGTTCCGTCGGTGATGTCGTTTACCGGCTCCTCGGAAGTCGGACGCGGCGTCGGCCAGCGTGCCGTCGGCTCGTACACGGAGCCCGCACTCGAACTGGGCGGAAACAACGCGCACATCGTGCTTGAAGACGCCGACCTCGAGCGTGCGATCGACGCCGGCGCGTTCGGGTCGTTCACCCACCAGGGACAGGAGTGTATCTCGATCAATCGACATCTAGTCCACGAATCCCTGTACGACGAGTACGTGGCAGGGCTGGCTGACTGCGCCGAACAACTCCCCATCGGTGATCCGCTCGAGGAAGAAACTCTCGTTGGACCGGTCATCAACGAGAGCCAGCGCGACAAGATCGTCGGGTTCGTCGAGGAATCGGTGGCGAGCGGCGCGACGGTCGAGACCGGTGGTAATCACGACGGCCTGTTCGTCGAGCCGACGGTGCTGTCGGACGTCACTGGCGATATGCCGATCGCCTGTAACGAACACTTCGGCCCGATCGCGCCAGTCATCCCCTTCGAGAGCGACGAGGAGGCGATCCAGATTGCCAACGACACCGAGTACGGTCTGTCGGGATCGGTTCACTCGACGGACGTGGCCCGGGCGCGCGACGTGGCCGACGCGATGGAGACGGGTATGGTCCATATCAACGACCAGCCGTTGAACGACGAACCGCACATCGCGTTCGGTGGCGTTGGCGCATCGGGACTCGGCCGATACAACGATGAGTGGATACTGGAAACCCTGACGACGTTGAAGTGGATTTCGATCCAGCGCGAGCCGCGCGAGTATCCGTACTGATTCGGGTAGTTCTCCGGTTCAAAACGCGTTTTGCCGGTCTGTGTCGCTAGTCACGATAGTCGCTTTCTACTCAGAGCCACTCGACGCGATACTCACAGTGCTGTCCGCCGTCTGACCGACACTGATCGCCGATTTCCTCGACTTCGACGGGATTGTTTGCGAACTTCTTCGCGACGCCCCTGATGAGTCCCTTATCGAATTCACACGGGTAGGGGTTCTCACAGGTCATCACGCCCGCGCTCTCCCCGTCCTGCTGGAACTCGTAGGAACCGATTTCGCTGCCGCGGTGGTTCTGGTGGTACGCCGTATCGATCGCCCGTAGCGCGTTATCGACCTCGGAAAGCTCCGGTGGGAATTCGACGTGTTGGGGAACGTTCTGTCCCATATTCCGCATTCTGACGTCACCGTACTCTTCGTTCATATCGTACAGCATGGCGAGTGGGATTTCGAGCGGATACCACTCGTCGGGCTCGATGTCCTCGAGTCCGTACTCGGCGAGTTTATTGGCGATCTGTTTCCCCACGAACGACGAGACCGACTCGCCTGCAGCGATGTACGAGAGGGGACTTCGACCGATCACTTCCGAGTCCTCGAGCGCCCCATCGAACCCCATTCGATCGTCCACTTTCGGAATTCCATCACTTGTTTGAACTTCCTCGTCAGAGGAACCAATGAGTCGCTTGAACCACGAAGCAGTAACGAACACTGTATTAATTGTAGTCATACCGTGTGCAGAATGACCCACCAGACTAATAACTACTAGGAATTCATGAATGTTCAACGGGCGTAATTCGTCTCCCTCGAACCGAAACGGTCGGCGAGCGATATCCGTCCGCCACCCGAGCTCGCTATAATTGTCCGTCGGTTCATTGCCCATTCGACACTCCATACGGACTCGATTCTGGGTCAAATCCGGCCACGCCGTTCGAACACTCGTTTGGAAGCGCTAGCGCGTTGTATCGGTACGGACGGCTCGAGAACTATTGCGCGGTGGTGAAACGCTCTCAGAGTCCTTCGTCGACCCCGATTGAGGGCTCTCGTGCCGTAACGCCGATTCGAAACGGGTCGCTTAAGTGCCTTCGTCGGATAGCGACGCCCATGGCAAACGGCAAATACGCCGCGCGCAAACTCAAGAAGGACCGCCAGAACCAGCGGTGGTCCGACTCTGACTACGCGCGCCGTGCACGAGGCCTCCGCGAGAAGTCCGACCCGCTCGAGGGTGCTCCGCAGGGCCGCGGTATCGTCCTCGAAAAAGTCGGTATCGAAGCGAAACAGCCCAACTCGGCGATCCGAAAGTGCGTCCGAGTGCAGCTGATCAAGAACGGGAAACAGGTCACCGCGTTCTGTCCCGGTGACGGCGCCATTTCGTTCATCGACGAACACGACGAAGTCACCATCGCCGGGATCGGCGGGGCGAAGGGTCGTGCGATGGGCGACCTCTCCGGCGTCAACTACAAGGTCGACAAGGTCAACGGTGTCGCACTGAAGGAACTCGTTCGCGGAAACGCGGAGAAACCGGTGCGATAACCATGGCGGCAGAAGACCAACCAGACCCCGACGCCCCCGCGGGCGGAGCCGACGTCGGTGCGAAGCTGTTTGGCACCTGGGAGATCGACGAGATCGCCTACGAGGACCCTTCGACCGAACGCTACATCACGGTGACGCCGGTCGCACACACCGCCGGTCGTCACGCCAGCAAGCAGTTCAAGAAGTCCCAAATCTCCATCGTCGAGCGGTTCATCAACCGTCTCATGCAGACCGAGGAGAACACGGGCAAGAAACAGAAGACGCTCAACCACGTCCGCGACGCGTTCGAACTCATCGACGAGCGCGCTGACGAGAACCCCATTCAGGTGCTCGTGACCGCCGTCGAGAACGCGGCCCCGCGCGAGGAGACCGTCCGCCTGAAGTACGGTGGTATCTCGGTCCCCAAAGCCGTCGACGTCGCACCCCAGCGTCGCGTCGACCAGGCCCTGAAGTTCCTCGCGGAAGGCGTCTACAACGACTCGTTCAAGACGTCCACGCCCGTCGAAGAGGCCATCGCCAACCAGCTCGTCGGCGCGGCTAACTACGACGTCCAGACCTACGCAGTCAGCCAGAAAGAAGAGAAAGAGCGCGTCGCAGCGGCTGCACGCTAAGCGATCGCCGACTCGTCTCTTTTCGATTCTCTCCGACCGTCCAGCAGCAGGGCTCGAGACGACCGTCTACAGTTCGCCGGTCTTGATCTGCGTGCTCCAGCGGAGTTCTCCCTCGAGGAACACGGGGAACTCTTCTGTGTTGAGGAACTCGATGAGATCCGCTCTCGAGACGTGCTGGAATGACATCTCTCCGGGAACGAGATAATACGAGTCCACACCCGAGAGGTACGGTGTATAGACGGAGCCGGGTTTCATTCTCGAGTTCTTATACACTATTACGGTCACTTCGTAGTTCGATCCGGCCCTCATTATCTCAACGGAGAGCGGTGGACTCGCCTCTAGTTGGGAGATCGCAAGTCCCTCCTCGCCGAGGAGATGATACTGCTTATCGTTGTCCGTCGTCTGCTGGAGTATTTTTAGTGCTGCATAGAGCGGTATCCCGCTGTTCAATAACTGTGCGATCGTATTCCCGGTACTAACTGCGGTCTGGTTTGTGATCTCGACGAGCGTCACGATCCCACCAATACTCCCCGCCTCGATGAGATGGAGTCCCTGTTCGTATGATCGACAGGCGTTAAGAAAGAACGTCTTCGTGCCGACGGATTCGAGATCCGCCGCATCAAGCGTTCCATCCGAACACCGGAAGCCATCCGAATCGATGTGGCCGATGTAGTGAAGGAAACCGCTCTCTTTGGCGAAGACTTTTCGTAGTTCCTGTTTCGAAAGGTCGTGGTGAACAGTAACGTCAAACGGGACGGCGGAATCCTGATACGTACTGTGGACGGTTACGAGTTCATCGTTCATACTCGGATCGTTACAGATGACTTCGATCCGGAGTGGCTCCTCTCGCGGCGCTCGCGTGATGCTATTTTGAGACGCCGATAGCGGTTTCGTGCTTACGATAGTACTACCATCGTGGTTTTTCCAGCATTGCTGAAGTACTGGACTAGAGGGAAGAGATTCCGCATCTATTTCAGGATCTGTGGTGCCTAAGTTGGTAATCTGGGATTCAGTTATCCGCGTTGGTTCTGTAGTCATTCGCCGTCGTTCCTGTGGAGGTTCTGTCGAATCACTCGTGGTATTTCTAACGTTAACACTTGCGAGGTCGTTCGCAATGAAGGGGAGAAACTCGATATGATCCTCCGTTGGCTCGAGACGAATCTCGGAATACCACGGTGGAACCTGTGGTTCTATCCGCTCGAAGGGCACCTCGAGATACGTTTCGAGCTGTTCGACCATCGATTGCTCGTATCCCTCTCCGATATCGAACTCGAGTAGTGGTTCGACTGCCTGTCGCTCGTACAGTGAACTTGGCGTTTCTCCTTCAGTCTGTACAATGCAGTCGAGGAAGAAAATCTGTCTGAGAACCCGCTCAACCGTCGTTTCGAAACCATCTCGACCATCGAGTGAGTAAGAGTATCCAGTTTCTGTTATCAGTCGCGGTGTCGACCCTGGAACAACTTCTGCTCCGAGATAATACGCTAAAGCCGTAATAGGAAAAATGTGATCGAGCGTCGGCGGGATTTCGATTTTGATCCCAGTCTGAGGCTGATTTAGGGTATCTGGAATAGATACCTCGTCAGCTAGTTCGATTGCCGGTGGATGGCCACGTAGTGTCGGATACGATCGCCCCGATGTCGTTGTCTTCAACGTTTCTCCGAACGTTGAGAGTACCCGCATTATATCGGCCGGATCATCAGTCGTTGTCACTGTCTCGCCTGGGCGGCGGTGAAAGGATCGTGCGCTAAGTGTTACTCGAGCGAGCTTTTCAAAAGCGATTTCTGCTCTCGCTTTTCCTACGCAAATCTGAACGGGATCACTGACGTGTGCATAAACCTTCAGCGGACCGGATAGATCGAGAATATATTCTTCTCCTGAAAAAGAGATGTTCTCTCCTGGACCGACTTCAGCACACAGTGTCCCATCGGGATTACGAACGTAGATATATGGATTCTCCGGAAGTGTCACTCTACTTGTTCTGATCTCTATCGTTGAGTCTACGGGAAACGGTATCCGACCTGCATTACCAACTGTCGGTGTAACCGGTGTCGTTGTCTCTAGTGGATAGCGTTTTCGCTCGATTGGATCAATAATCTCCAATCCTTTTTCAATTGCTTTGAATCTCGGTTTCATCGATTGTGAAGTTTGGTGAAAGACGCTCGGGAACACGCCATATTCCGTATCAAATTAGATATCGACTAGATACAGTATAAGTTACGGCTATTCTATATATTTTACTAGTCGTCAACTCATATATTCGAGTACGTAGTCGGAGGTCCACGTTCGTACCTAATCACATTTAATAGTATCTGCCCTCCCAGTATTGGTAGGTACTGTGTTGTTGAAATCTACCTCTCGACTGTTCGTCGTCCATCCTACCCTTTCCCTTCCTGATCTGGGTACCGATCAGGCACGAATCGCGGCAACGGTTCGACAGGCCGACTTCGATCGGTCGATCCTCGATCAGATCGACGAGAGTTACGATCTTCTCATTCTCGATTGGGAACTCGAGACTCCGGACGCGCGTGGCGTTCTCGACGCGTTTCGTCAACGGGCACCGAACACCCAGATACTCGCGCTTGCTGACGACGTTCCCACCGACGACCCCGTTGACCGCGGTGCAGACGAACTCCTCGTTCGGCCCCTCTCCGATGAAGTCTTACAGTCGACGATCGAACGCCTGCTTCTCCAGCAAGCCTACGAGATGGCGATGGACGAGTTCTTCCGTCTCTCGACCGAACGAGCGCTGCTCGAGAGCGAACTTCAATCCGGACTCGATGTCGGCGATCGGTACCAGTCCGTCGTTTCTGACCTCTATGACTCTCGTGCACGGGCAGCCGCCATTCGAGACCAACTTTCGCGCGATGAGTTCGATCAGGCACTTCGACAATTGCTCGAGTAACCTCTTTCAGCCCTAGCAGCGCTTTCGTAGCTATCGTCAAATCTTAACCATTTTCCAACAGATGTGTTAATCAATAACACTATTATTTATTCATCTGATATATTAAAATAAATTTATAGCCTCCGGCAGGTATGTCTAAGGCGTACCATGGACGACCTAACCCAGTACCTGAAGAACCACCCACGAATGATCGGCGTTTTGTTCACCATCTTGCTAGCGATTTCACAAGCAGGTTCCGCCGCTGCTTCTAGCGGATTCTACCACGGGCCGTAGACGCTAGAATAATTCTTCAGCGAGATTTTTGCTCCATCGAACTCCAGTCTTAGTTATAACTGGTATTTGCTCTCTAGCAAGATAGTCCTCTAATTCCCCATTAGAGACTGTAATTTGATTTGTTTCTCTCGGGCTCAAATAATATTTGTCTACAGAATTTATGTGGGGTGTGAAGATACTCCCGTTCCCTGCCCACGAAGTCGTATACGTGTTTATAGTTACACGTGTTTCTTTTTTCGATCGGTCTATTGAACATACGGTAGGGCCTCCCGTTTTTGATTGAGTTATTGTCGTCTTCCCGTTTCCAACGAGCCGGTATTGGTTGCCGATCACATTTTTGTGTCGTGCAACATCTAATGCAGCGTGAAGGGGGTACCCTCGATTCAAGAGTCGTGCAATTATACTACCGACACTAACTGCACCAGTATTAACGATTTCATCAAAGGTGACTATTCCGCCGATACTTCCGGAGTTGACTAACTGTAACCCCTGTTCGTATGATTGACACGCATTAAGTAGAAACGCCTTCATTCCTACAGAGTCAATCGATGCACCGTCTAATTTACCGTCGGAACACTGGAATCCATCCCCATCTATATGACCAATATAGTGGAGAAAATCACTTTTACTTGCTAATATAGATTCAAAATCTTCTATTGAGAGGTCGTAGTAAATAGTAACATCGAATGGTAGCTCCTTGCGAGTACCATAGACTCCATTTACTTTCTCCAATTCCTCCCGCATATCTGGATCATTACAAATAACTTTAATTTCGATTGGGTCCTCTCGCGGACTCCGACCGAT
Source organism: Haloterrigena salifodinae (assembly GCF_003977755.1). NCBI lineage: Archaea > Methanobacteriati > Methanobacteriota > Halobacteria > Halobacteriales > Natrialbaceae > Haloterrigena > Haloterrigena salifodinae. The sequence continues at coordinate 121,103 of NZ_RQWN01000003.1, read as the reverse complement.
ATTATTCTGATATGCAGAGAGTGGTGTCGTGCTTTTAACGGCAGAACTTCCGCCTAGTTTCCACGTCTGGCGTACCGTCGGTGTCGGTGATTTCCATTCATCCCCACTACGGGTTTCTGAACTTCGAATCTTAACTGACGGCTGATCAACACCTCCTCGCACGAATTCTTCGATCGCTTCACTCTGCCCTTTTGACGAGGACGTTAATTGCTCGTCTTTATCTTGTATTTTGACTATTGCAAGGTCATTAGCGAGGAAGGGGAGAAATTCAATGATTTCTGTGCCAGGTTCAATATGAATGCCCAATCTCCAATCTGGGAGACACGACTCTATCGTTTCAAATGGTACTTCAAGATAGGCCTTAAGTTGTTGAGAAAGTGACTGACTATATACACGTGCGATATCGAAGTCCAGTTTCTTTTCGACTTTCTGCCGTTCGTATAGCGGTAACGGCGTTGACCCTTCTGTACGGACAATACAATCTAAAAAGAACATCTTCTTAAGTACTCGTTCAACGCTCTCCTCGAAGCCTTTGTCATCTAATAGATGTGAAGTACCATCGTCAGTGAGGATTTGTGCTCTCTTTCCTGGGATAACCTCCGCACCGAGATAGTACGCGAGTGGGGAGATAACGAATATATGGCGTAGTGTCGGCGGTATTTCGATCTGAACAGTTGGATCACGATCTTCTAACCGGCGAGGGGCCTTGAACTCCTCTCCAATTTCGATTTTTGGTGGATGGCCTCGTAGCGTCGGGTACGATCGTTCTGGGGTTGTCGTCTTCAGGGCGGACCCAAACGCTGTAACTGCACGCATTACGTCGCTTGGATCGGTCGTTGTTACGATTGTTTCTGCAGGTCTCGTATGAAAAGACCGCGCTCCGATAGTAACCGTTGTTGAATCGTCAAAGGAAATGTATGTGTGCTCGCTGTCTGAATAAACATTAACTGTCGAATCGACGTATGCATATATCTTCATAGGCCCGGACAAGTCTATGATATACTGATCTTCCGGTAATGATGCTTGTTCGTCCGGCTGCACTTCGGTGATCATCAACCCATCCTGATCCCGAATATAAAGAAGGTCGCTTGACGGGAGTGTTATCGTTTCAGTCGAAATCTTAGCAGTCGAATCAACTGGAAACGGAATCTCGTCAGTGCTTATTGGCACCGGGTCTACTCGCTCGTGAGTCGTCAGCCGATACCGGTGACGTTCGATCGGATCGATAATTTCGAGGCCGTCGTCGAGGGGTTCGAATTTCGGTTTCATAGCATCGGCAAGTGAGAGGGAAACTGTGATCGGTCGCCCCGGGAGATAGTGGACGTGACGCTCGAGCGATCGAGAGGCGTTACGACTATCCGATCGAGAGCCAGCCGGAGCTGTGGTCGCCGTCGTTGATCGTCCACCGTTCCTGGAAGACGCCGTTTCGATCGCGGAGTTCGATGACGATATCGAACACCGGCGTCAGGACCGAAACGACGTCGGAGTCGCGGTCCAGCGGGAGATGGTAGTGGATCATGCCGTCGGCGTCTCGGGTGCGGCCGTTTGTCAGGTGGGCGAATTTGAAGACGCGTTCGGCGCCGTACTCCTCGAGGAGCGGAACAAGCGAGTCGACGGCGATGCGAAGCTCACCCGGTGCGAGGCTGGTGGCGTCACGTTCGAACTCCTCGATGGCGTTCGAGACGGCGATTCCGAGGTCGGCGAGTGTGGCGACGGTGGTCGGGGAGTTGTCGGACTGCACGGAGACGGATTCCATCGACTGCGAGTCGCTGTTAGCGGCGGCAGCACCCCGAGACTGAGTCTCGTAGTTGACGAGTGCGGTCGTCGCTGACTCGTCGCCGTCGGCGAGGTGAGACATGGTGTGGCTTTCGCCGGTCGTCGAGACGAGGACGCGTCGACGCGGCTGAGACGTTGTCTGCCCCAGCAGGCGTTGACTAACCTCCTGGCGCTGTTCCGTTCGGACGGCTCCGACAACGAGCACGCTCGCCCCCCGGCGTTTCAGCTGCGATAGCTCCGCCGTGAACTGCTCGTCCCCGGACCCGCTACCCCAGCCATTGCGCGAAAACATCAATATATGTTAGACCGTTAGCGGGATCAAACATTAAATGTTCGGGTTGAAGCGAAGCTGGACGTGCGAGGAATCGGCCCGAACCGGCCTCCCTATCGGCTACCGGCTTTACGGCCGGAGCGTCGGTGTCGATCAGTCCGCCGCAGGACCGTCCGCTCGCGACTCCGGGCTACTGACGTACGAGCGAGTGGCATCGACGAGAACCTGGCGGTAGGTACTCGGATCCGGGTCGCGGGCGAGTTCCCGAAAGCGGCGTTTGAAGCCCTCGAAATCGACGTTGGGGGCGTCCATCGCGGCGGCGTGTGCGAGGTCGTATAGCCGGTGGTCGTCGGCGACTAAGTCGTGACGCTCGGCCAGTGCCAGCGCGAACGCGGCGTTGACGGCCGTAATCTCGGGATCCGAACTCGCCGAGAGGCGCTTGAAACCGGGCCGCGACGGAGTTTCGGGGCGGTCGGCGACGGCCATCGCGAGGCTCGACTCGAGAAAGGAGAGGAGTTTCTCGCCGGGGCCGACCGCGAGCGTGATGTCGTCGGCGTAGATGTCTTTCATGTGGTTGGCGATCTGGTAGCAGTGAGAGAGCTTCCGCCGTTCAACGCTCTTGCCGGCCAGCGCGAGGAAGAGCACTTCCTCGGTCGACTGGGTGTGCGAGGGGTGTTCCTGTTCGTGTCGGGCCATGTGGGCGAACTCGTGGAGGGCCAGTTCACGGGCCATGGCACTCGAGGCGGCCTGCCTCGAGATGTTCAGGACGTGGCGATCGTCGTAGTGACCGGCCCAGGTGCGTTCGTCGGGATCGTCCCGGAGCCGGACGTCGACCGGCAGCGAGAGGTCATGCTCGGTCTCGAAGAGGTCGCGGGCGCTGAGGAATGGAGAAGTCGGTCCCGGTCCCTGTACGCGTATATTCATGTGTACGGATAGCAAGGGGTCGAAGGATTTGACTCTTTTGTGCGTTCGCGTGCGGCGGACGACCTCGGCGTGCCACGTAGCGCGCGGTTGCGACTCCGAACCAGTTTGGGATCGGGCAGGTTCGCAGGGGCGAGTAGGCGGGATCAGACAGTTTGCTGACGATTGCTGCGTAGAACGACGGGTTCGGCGGTAGACGGGCCGGTTGACAGCGACCAAATTGTGTAAGGGATTCACTCACTCAAATTGGATATTCCACCGCTGGAGCCGGGAAACGCGACGAATTCCGGCGGCGACGAAACACTACCCTTTTGACCCCACTGGCGGTAATGGGGGGTATATGGGCCGACGCAAGAAGATCGTCCAAGAGTGTGAACGGTTGATGGACGAACCGGAGAACATCCGGAACATCGCCATCGCCGCTCACGTTGACCACGGGAAAACGACGCTTACCGACAATCTGCTGGCTGGTGCCGGCATGATCTCCGACGAGACCGCCGGCGAGCAGCTCGCGATGGACACCGAGGAAGACGAACAGGAACGCGGGATCACCATCGACGCGGCGAACGTCTCGATGACTCACGAGTACGAGGACACCAACCACCTCATCAACCTCATCGACACGCCGGGCCACGTCGACTTCGGTGGCGACGTGACGCGGGCGATGCGCGCCGTCGACGGTGCGCTCGTCGTCGTCGACGCTGTCGAGGGGGCCATGCCCCAGACCGAGACGGTGCTGCGACAGGCCCTTCGCGAGGGCGTCAAGCCGACTCTGTTCATCAACAAGGTCGACCGCCTGATCTCCGAACTGCAGGAAGGTCCCGAAGAGATGCAGCAGCGCCTGCTGTCGGTTATCAGCGACGTCAACGAGCTGATCCGCGGCATGACCGAGGATATGGACGACATCGACGACTGGACCGTCTCTGTCGAGGACGGCACCGTCGGATTCGGCTCCGCGCTCTACAAGTGGGGCGTCTCCATGCCCTCGATGCAGCGGACGGGGATGGACTTCGGCGAGATAATGGAACTCGAGCGCGCGGACAAGCGCCAGGAGCTCCACGAGCGGACGCCGCTGTCGGACGTCGTGCTCGACATGGTCTGTGAGCACTTCCCGAACCCCATCGACGCCCAGCCCCGTCGTATTCCGCGGGTCTGGCGCGGCGACGACCAGACCGACCTCGCCGAATCGATGCGACTCGTCGACGAGGACGGCGAGGTCGTGCTGATGGTCACCGACATCGGGGTCGACCCCCACGCCGGCGAAATCGCTGCGGGCCGCGTCTTCTCGGGTACCCTCGAGAAGGGCCAGGAGCTGTACGTCTCCGGAACGGTGGGCAAGAACCGCGTCCAGAGCGTCGGCATCTACATGGGCGGCGAGCGCGAGGAAGTGGAGGAAGTTCCCGCCGGGAACATCGCCGCCGTCACCGGCCTCAAGGACGCCATCGCCGGCTCGACCGTCTCGAGCGTCGAGATGACCCCGTTCGAGTCGATCGAACACATCTCGGAGCCGGTCATCACGAAGTCTGTCGAGGCCCAGAACATGGACGACCTGCCGAAGCTGATCGAGACGCTCCGACAGGTCTCCAAGGAGGACCCGACGATCCAGATCAACATCAACGAGGACACCGGCGAACACCTGATCTCCGGACAGGGTGAGCTCCACCTCGAGGTCATCACTCAGCGTATCGAGAAGAATCAGGGTATTCCGGTCAACACTGGTGAGCCGATCGTCGTCTACCGCGAGCAGCCCCAGAACCCCAGCGACGAGGTCGAGGGCATCTCGCCGAACCGCCACAACCGCTTCTACATCTCCATCGAACCGATGACGGACGACCTCGTCGAGACGATCCAGCTCGGCGAGGCCTCGATGGACATGCCCGAGCAGGAACGCCGCGAGGCCCTGCAGGAAGCCGGCATGGACAAGGACACGTCCCAGAACGTCGAGCACATCCACGGGACGAACATCCTCATCGACGACACGAAGGGTATCCAGCACCTCAACGAGACGATGGAACTCGTCGTCGAGGGTCTCGAGGAAGCCCTCGACAACGGCCCGCTGGCCAACGAGCCGGTGCAGGGGACGCTCATCCGCCTCCACGACGCCCGGCTCCACGAGGACACCATCCACCGCGGTCCGGCACAGGTCATCCCGGCGACCCGCGAGGCCGTCCACAAGTCCTTGATCGACGGGAAGATCAAGATGCTCGAGCCGATGCAGGACGTCCGCATCGACGTGCCCAACGACCACATGGGCGCCGCCTCCGGCGAGATCCAGGGTCGTCGTGGCCGCGTCGACGACATGTACCAGGAAGGGGACCTCATGGTCGTCGAGGGTATCGCGCCCGTCGGCGAGATGATCGGATTCGCGAGCGACATCCGCTCCGCGACCGAAGGTCGCGCCTCCTGGAACACGGAGAACGCCGGCTTCGAGGTCATGTCCGACTCCCTCCAGCGCGACAAGATCATGGAGATCCGCGAGCGCAAGGGCATGAAGCTCGAGCTGCCGCCAAGCATCGACTACCTGTAGAGTCGACTCGCCACTCGTAACCGCGATTTCTTCCGTTATTTTTCGCCTCGAGTGCCGGCTCCATCTCTCGACAGATCGGTCGCTCCTCGAATCCGACGAGGTAACCTCGAGAACCCATGCAAGTGTCGCCGAGTCGCTCGGTTTGCCGCCGCTCGATCGAAGCCGGTGTGAATCGAAATCGAGCGGCTCGCCGGTCGCAGCGAGAACGAGTGAAGCGGATCTGAGAAGCGTTTAAAGAGTGAGGTACTGCCAGACGCCGAGATGCGCTTACTCCCGCTCGCCGGCACCGAGCGCGCTCTCGCCGACCTTCTCGTGGCCCTCGATGACCTCTTGACCGCCCATGTACGGCCGTAGGGGTTCGGGGACCGTCACGGTGCCGTCCTCGTTCTGGTAGTACTCGAGGATGGCCACCATCACGCGCGGAATCGCGAGCCCCGAGGCGTTCAGCGTGTGGAGGTACTCCGCCGACTCGTGGCGCTCGGGGCGATACCGGAGGCCGGCCCGTCGAGCTTGGAAGTCCTCGAAGTTCGACGCGGACGAGACCTCGAGCCAGCGGCCGCCTTCCTCGGGGCCGTCGTCCATATCGTCGCCGGGGGCCCAGACCTCGATGTCGTAGGTCTTGGCCGAAGCGAAGGTGAGGTCGCCGGTGCAGAGCTCGAGGATGCGGTAGGGGAGGCCGAGTTGCCGGAGGACCTCTTCGGCTTCGTCGAGAAGGTTTTCGAGGCGGTCGTAGCTCTCCTCGGGTTCGACGAAGTTGACGAGTTCGACCTTGTTGAACTGATGGACGCGGACGATGCCGCGAGTCTCGGTTCCGTGCTCGCCGGCCTCGCGACGGAAGTTCGGCGTGTAGGCCTGGTGTTTGAGCGGAAGGTCGTCCTGCAGGAGGATCTCGTCGGCGTACATGTTGGTGACCGGCACCTCCGCGGTGGGACAGAGCCAGAGATCGTCGTCCTCGTAGTCCTCCTCGTTGCTGCCCCCCAGCCGGTAAGCGTCGTCGGCGAACTTCGGCAGCTGGCCGGTGCCGCGCATCGAAGAGCTCTTGACCGGGATCGGCGGGAAGAGGTCGACGTAGTCCTGCTCACGGTGGAGATCCATCATGAACTGGATTAGGGCGTGCTCGAGTTGGGCGCCCTCGCCCTTGAGGAAGTAAAAGCCGGAGCCGGTCGTCTTGGCGGCGCGTTGCTCGTCGATGATGTCGAGCTCCTCGCCGAGATCGTAGTGGGGGATCACCTCGTCGGGCAGATCATGGGCGTCGTCGAAGCCCCAGCGCCGGTCCTCGACGTTGTGTCGCTCATCGACGCCGAGCGGCACGCTCTCGTCGGGGATCTGGGGAACCTCGAGCAGCCGCTCGTCGAGTTCGTCCTTGAGCTCGTCGGCTTCGGTCTCGACGTCTTCGATCTCCGATTTGAGTTCCGTGGACTGTTCGATCGCTTCCTCGCGTTCCTCGTCTTTGCCTTCGGCGACCAGCTCCCCGATCTGCTGGGTGATCTGGTTGCGCTCGTGGCGGAGTTCGTCGCCGCGGGCCTTCAGCTCGCGCCAGCGCTCGTCGATCTCGAGGATCTCGTCGAGGTCGACGTCGGCGCCGCGGTCGTCGAGGGCCTCGCGTACCTCCTCGGGGTTCTCGCGCAGATAGGTCCGATCGATCATTGCCCGTGGGTTCTCTGTGCCCCGCCAAAACCGTGTCGGACCTGCGTCCGGCTGATTCGGCGGGCCGCGGCCGCGTCCGCCCGGCGGTGGCGGCGGTCGATGCGGGAAACGCTTTTTTCGCCGCGTAACCGAGTTCGTGCTATGGACCCGCTCGAGGGTGAAGCGTCGTCGGTATCGATCGAGTACGAGCCGGTTAGCGTCAAGGACGTGCTCGTCGAGATGAAGGACACGGCGGAGCTACTCATCGACCTCTCGTACTCGGCGGTCCTCCACCGCAACGCCGACCTCGCGCGGGAAGTGCTCCGCTTGGAAGAGCGGATGGACGTGCTCAAGCTCCGGGCGCGGATGAGCCTCATGATGGCCGTCCGCAAGCCGGCCGACGCGGAGGAGTTGGCCCCCGTCCTCGGGATCGTCGCCGCCGCAGACGAGATCAGCGATGCGGCCGGCGACATCGCCAAGATCGTCTTAGAGGAGATGGGGCTGCCCGAGGCCATGCGCGCGGCGCTGCCCGAAGCGGCGGAGACGCTGGTCCGGGGCGTCGTCGATCCCGACTCCGTCTACGCGGATCGCACCCTCCAGGACATCGACCTCGAGTCCGAGACGGGCGTCCGCATCATCGCCCTGCGCCGCGGAGACGAGTGGCTGCTCAACCCCGGTCCGAACACGACCGTCAAGAGCGATGACATTGCGCTGCTGCGCGGCCCGGATCCGTCGATTGGCGACGTCTGCGAGGCGGTGACCGGCGACATCTACGAGTCGCCGTCGGTCGACGACCCCGGCATTCCCGACCTCGAGCGGGCGGTGGACACCATCATCCACATGAAGAACCTCTCGGAGCTGGCGGTCGACCTGGCTTACAGCAGCGTGCTGTTCGACAGCGCCGAACTCGCCGAGGAGGTGCGCAACCTCGAGGTCGAGGTCGATGCCATGCAGTCGCGGTTCGAGGCCTGGACACTCCGGGCGGCCGCGGACGCAGACGACCCCGTCGTGTTGCGCGGCCTGATCCGACTGGGAACCAGCACGGAGGCCATCAGCGACGCGGCGATCGACATCAGCGAGGGCGTGCTCCGGGATATCGACGTCCATCCGGTCGTCCAGCTGGCGGTCCAGGAAAGCGACGAGATCATCACGCGCGTCGAGGTTGAGCCCGGCAGCGACCTCGACGGCATCGCCGTGACCAGCGGCGTTCCGGACGTCGAGTCGACCATGTCAGTGATCGCGATTCGGCGGCCCGGCGAGGGCTGGCTGCTGGTCACCGACGCCGACGCCGAACTACAGGGCGGGGACGTCCTCATCTCGAAGGGGACGCGGACGTCCGCGGCTGCGTTCGAGGACCTCGCACAGTCCTGACCGGTCCATCGGCTCAGTCGGCGTACTCGAGCAGCATGGTCACGAGCTCGAGGTAGACGAGGGCCCCGAGGATGGCGATCACCGCGGCCAGTGCGAACGGGACGAGCGTCTCGCTTCCTTTTCGAATCGGCATCGTCCTGAGGAAGCCGATCATCGACCCGGCCTCCGTTCGCGGCGTTCGGTTCGCGCGTGAGCGTCTCGGTGCGGTGGGAACCGGGCGTCTCGGTCCGTTCGGCGTCGGGTATCTCGACGGGGTCGTGGGGCAGGGTCCATACAGACCGGGCCCACGGTCGGACACTTGAAATTCAGTCAGACGTTCGACTGACGGTCTGACGCGTAGCTGACGCAGACCCGACGTCGGACTCGCGGCGCGGCCGATAGTCCGTCACTCGAGGCCGACCGACGTCGCCGCTCGATGTCGACGAGGCCGACGTCTCCGCTCGAGTCCGCTGGAGCCCCTCCGGCTGCCGCGGCCATGCCCATACAGGGGCCGAGTGCAAGGCCGATCGAGCCCGTAGTACGGGGACGAACCATGAACCCAGAGCTGAAGCCGCTCGACGAGCAGGTGATCGTGATCACCGGCGCGTCCTCGGGGATCGGGCTGACGACCGCGCGGATGGCCGCCGACCGGGGCGCCAGCGTCGTCGTCGCTGCCCGAAGCGAGGACGCCCTCCGGCAGTTGACCGCGGAGATCCAGGCCGACGGCGGCGAGGCGACGTCCGTTGTCGCCGACGTCAGCGACCGCGACGACGTCCGCGAGATTCGGCGAGTCGCCGAGGACACGTACGGCGGCTTCGACACCTGGGTCAACGGCGCAGCCGTCTCCATCTACGGCGAGCTCGAGGACGTTCCGATCGAGGAGATGCGCGACCAGTTCGACGTCAACGTCTGGGGGCTGCTCTACGGCTCGCTCGAGGCCGCTGATCACTTCAAATCCAGCGGCCGGGAGGGTGCGATCGTCAACGTCGGTAGCATCGTCTCCGAGCGCGCCGTCCTTTTGCAGGGGAGCTACTCGGCCTCCAAACACGCGGTCAAGGGCTTTACCGAGACGCTACGGATGGAACTCGAGCGCGAGGACGCGCCCGTCTCGGTGACACTGATCAAGCCGAGCGCGATCGACACGCCGTTCCCCGATCACGCGAAGAATCACATGAACGAGGAAGCGACGCTGCCGGCGCCGGTCTACGCGCCGGAGACGGTCGGCCGGGCCATCCTCCACGCCGCCGAGAACCCCCAGCACGAGGTGACCGTCGGCGCCGGCGGCAAGCAGATGACCGTCCTCGGACAGCACGCCGCGCGCCTGATGGACAAGGTCATGGAGACCGTCTTCTACCGACAGCAGCGCACCGGCGATCCGCCGCGTCCCGACGCCCCGGACGGCCTCGAGGAGCCGACCGGAAGCCTCGAGCAACGCGGCGGCTACGAGGGCCACGTCGCCGAGACGAGCCTCTACACGAGACTCCGCCAGCGGCGGGAACTCCCCGGCTCGAGCGCGCTCGGAGCCGGACTCGTCGCAGGGGCCGTCTACGCGGGGTACAGACTGCTGCGCAACGGCGGCGACTCAAGCAGCGACTCGAGCGGCGACGCCGCGGCGGCGGAATCGAAAGCGGAAGCGGACGCGGAGGAGCGTCGCCTCGAGAGGCCGCGTCTCTGATCGGTTCGTGGTTCCGTTCTGCGGACGTGTCTCGGATCGCTCGAGTCGATCACAGCGGCCCGATGTCGACGATCGCCCACGCGAGACCGATCGCCGCGAGCGAGAGCGCGAGGTTGCCGGCCGCGTTGGCGACGGCGAGGCGCCGGTCGCCGCGCTCGTACAACCCGACGGTCTCGACGGAAAACGACGAAAAGGTCGTGAACGCGCCGCAGATCCCGGTCCCGACCAGTCGGAGCGCCGACTCGCCGGCCCCCGCGAGGAGGGCAAGCGCGAAGCCGAAACTCCCGAGGACGTTCACTGCCAGCGTGGGCCACGGGAACCGCTCGCTGGCCAACCGGAGCGAGACCAAGTGCCGGAGCACGGCGCCGATCGCCCCGCCGATTCCAACGACTAGTGCCGGCTCGAGGGTCACGCCGTCTCACCGCCCGTTTCGGGCTCGAGGACCGAGCCGAGTCGACGCGCGACGGTTCGCCCCGCGAGGACGCCCGCGAAGCCGAACCCGTAGTTGCCGGCGACGATGGCGGCGAGGACGACGGGATCGGCCGCCAGCGCGGTCTGGATCGCGAACGTGCTGTAGGTCGTCAGCGACGAGAGCAAGCCGGTGGAGAGACAGAGCCGCGACCGTCGGCCCAGGAGTCCCGCGTACTCGGCTTCGTAGACGATGAACCCGAGCGCGGTGCTTCCGAGGGCGTTGACCGCAAGCACCGCCCGAACGTCGGATCCCAACCCCATCGCGAAAAAGCGGAGGTTCGCCCCGGCGAACGCTCCGACGGCGATCAATGCGAGCGTCTCGAGGCGACCGAACGGATTGTCAGCGGTCATGAGTGGCCGGTGGGGACGGTCGGTCGTCGAGCCCGGTCAGCCGCCGAGCGATCGACGAACGGTCCGACCGTCGAATCGAAGACGGTGGGAGTTCTCACACGATCGGCATCAGGATTGCGAAACGACGCCTCGAGCGTTCGGACCGGCGCCGCGTCGCTCCCGCCGCCGACGGAAGGAAAAGAGCCAAGGTTAGACTGGCTCTAGACCGAGCCATGGCCACCGACGGCGCCGGGAGCGGGCAGCGGGGCTTTACGCGCGCGGCGGTAGTCAACGTCCTCGGGAACGCGGTGAAGATCGTCGTCGAGGGAGCCGCGGGGCTGCTCTTCGGCAGCGTCGCCCTGCTGGCCGACGCGGCCCACTCGATCGCCGATCTGATCGCGAGCCTCGTCGTGCTCGTCTGGGGTCGCAGCTCCTACGACGAACCCGACGACACCCACCCGCACGGCCACGACCGGATCGAACCGTTGACGGCGCTGTTCGTCGGGGCCGTTATCGCCCTCCTCGGGCTGAATCTGCTCTACGAGTCCGCGCAGGGCATCCTCTACGGCGTCGAGGTCGAGTTCAGCCCGCTCCTGCTCGGGGCGCTCGCGTTCTCGATCATCGATATGTACCTCGTCTACCGCTACACGACGGTGATCAACGAGGCGCTGAACTCGACCGCGCTCAAGGCCCTGGCGGTCGACTGCCTCAACGACATCTACACCTCCTTCGCCGCCGTCGTGGGCGTCGTCGGCGTCCTGCTGGGCCAGCCGCTGCTCGATCCGATCGCCGGCGGCTTCGTCAGCCTGCTGGTCGTCTATCAGGGCGTCGAGATCGGCCGCGAGAACGTCGACTACCTCATCGGCGCCGCGGCGAGCCCCGAGAAACGGACGGAAATCGTCGAGACCCTCCGCAGCCACCCCGACGTTCAGGGCGTCCACGATCTGACCGTCTTCTACGATGGCACCGTCCTCGAGGTCGAAGTCCACGTCGAGGTCGACGGTAACATGCCCTTCCGGAAGGCCCACGACGTTGAGTCGGATCTGGTCGACCGAGTGCGTGACCTCGAGGACGTCGGGGACGCCCACGTCCACCTCGACCCGTCGGGGATCGGCGAGTGGAAGGAGCGACTCGACGAGCGGTGATCGGCGACGATATTTCAGGACCGTCCCGCGGCGGAGTCGATCGCGCCCGGTCGATCCCGTCTCGTTCGTTCGGTTTCGTCTCGGTCGGTTCCTGATCGGCGGAGATCGTCTCCGTCGTCGACTCCCGTTCTCGGCTCCCGCCGGCGACGAAAGCCGTTTCGGCGACGATCCGGGGGCTCAGCGGTTCGCCCGTCGCCGGCCCGCGATAGCGTCACGGTAAAGACGCTCCCATCGGGTCCGGTCTCCGCGAGATCGACGCGCCCGCCGTACCGCGTCGCCAGAATCCGGACGAGGTACAGCCCCAGCCCGTGGTTGTCGGTCCGTCGGTCGAACAGCGTCTCTCGGACGGGCGTCGGAATGCCGGGCCCGTCGTCCGCGATCCGGACGGTAACGGTTTCGTCCGTCGTCACGACCGTCACCTCGACGCGAGGCGACTCGCTGTCGTTGTGTTCGACGGCGTTCTCGAGGAGGTTCGCGAAGATCCACCCGACCCCCTCGTTCCCCTCGACGCGCACGCCGTCCGGAATCGACGCCTCGACCTCGACGTCGTCGAACCGCCGCTCTACGTCCGCTATCTCGTCGGACAGGACGCCGTCGAGCGCGACGACGGCGCGGCCCGCCGACGGCTGCGTCGCGTTCAACATCGCGCGGATGTCGTCGATCACGTCGGTCAATTTCTCGCTTTCGCGGTCGATCGTCTCGAGCGACTTTCGCGTCGAGTCGTCGGCCTCCTCGAGGAGCAACGTCGCGTGGCCGCCGATGATCTGGGTGCTGTTCAACACCTCGTGGCGCAGGAGGTCGCTGAGATACGTGAGCAGTTCGCGGTCCTCCTCGAGTTGTTCGGCGCGGGCGACCGCTGCCGTCGCCTCGACCTCCCGCTGGATCGCTCGCGCTTCGACGTAGCCGACGAGAAAGCCGGCCCCGCCCCCCGAATTCAGCGAGAACTGCGCCCAGGCGAGGTTACCGGCAAGGCCGTTCCAGGGGAACAACGCCATGACGAAGCCGTTGACCGCCAGAAAGACGATCGCGCCACCGAAAGACCACCGAACGACTCGTCCGTACCGGTCGCGGCTGATACCGCTCCGGGCGAGTTGGAACCCGGCCCAGACGAGCGCGAGCGCGGGGAGGAAAACGGTGGCGAACCCGACGACGACGGCCGTCGGGGACAGAAGCGAACGGAACCAGAGGCACCACGCGACGAAACTGCCGGCGGACAGGAGCCCGAGCCCGCTGACCGCCCGGGGAAGCACCCGTGCCGACCCCTCCACCCGTCGGCGCCTCGCCGCGCCGCTCATGTTCCCCCCTCCGACGAACCACCTGCGGACCGTAACGGCATCTGCGATAGCCAACGCAGGCCGGTGTAAAGTCTGTAACGACTTTGATTAGTCTGGCCGAACCACTGACCGGCGTCTCGCGGCGACGATGACCCTCAGCTACCGTACGCGACCGATCGGCGTCGGTCGCGGGCCGGGGACAGCCTTTATCTCCGGCGCTGACGGGATACCAGTATGGCCACGGAGATCGGTGCGGTACGCGAGGTGACGGCTGGCGACTGTACGGACTGTTACTACATCGACACGGGAATGTACGATACCCCGGAGTACGGCGCCGTCTACATCGTCGACGACGACCGGCCCGCCGTCGTCGAGACCGGGCTCGGAACCAACCACGAGCTGATCCTCGAAGCCCTCGCGGAGCTCGGCATCGACCGCGAGGAGCTCGCGGCCGTCGCGGTCACGCACATCCACCTTGACCACGCCGGCGGCGCGGGCTACCTCGCCGAGGCGTGTCCGAACGCGGACGTCTACGTTCCGTCGCCGGGCGCGGGGCTGCTCGTCGATCCGACGCGGCTAGTCGAGGGGACGAAAGCCGCCGTCGGCGACCAGTGGGAGTTCTACGTCGAACCGAAGCCGATCGACGAGGACCGAATCGTCGAGGTCGAGGACGGCGACGTCGTCGACCTCGGGACCCACGAACTGCGGGTCCACGAGGCGCCGGGCCACGCCTTCCACCAGGTCGTCTTCGAGGACCCCGCGAACGACGCCGTCTTCACAGGCGACGCCGCGGGTATCTGGGTTCCCGAGACCGAGGAGATTCGGGAGACCTCGCCGCCGTCGGACTTCCACCTGGAGCAGTGTCTCGAGGACGTCGAGACCCTGAAATCGATCGACCCAGACGTCCTCCTCTACACGCACTTCGGCCCCCGAGCGGTCGGCGACGACGCCGCGGACGCACTCGAGACGTACGCGACCGTCCTCGAGGAGTGGGTCGCGACCGTTGCGGCGAAGCGCGCGGAACTCGAGGACGACGCGGCCGTGATCGACTACTTCGCCGACTCCGAAGAGATGGCCGACGTCTGGGGGGAGCGCAAGGCCGGCGCCGAGGCCGCGATGAACGCGCGCGGCGTCCTCGGCTACCTCGACGAGCGCGACTGAGCAGACTCGCGTCCATCGACGATCGAGGAGCGACCAACCCGTCGCGAGTTTTCGTCGTGGGCGATCGATCGGCCCGTACAGCCGCTCTCGACGCGATTCGGGAACCGAACTGCGCTGCGGGGTACCTGACCGCAGTTTTAGCACGTTTTATCGCTCGGGAGGTACTGTCACGCGTATATGGACTGGCGGGACGCGGAACGAGAGTACGAGGACGAGACGATCCGGGAGACGACGCTCGGACGGATGTTCGAACGCTCGGCCGAGCGAAACGCGAACCGGCCGGCCCAGCGGTACAAGGGCGGCGTCTACGATCGATCGCTGACCGACTCGGTGATCCGGCCTGCAACTCCCGGCGAGTTCCGTCCGCTCTCCTACGCGGAGATGCGCGATATCGTGCGCACGCTCTCGGCGGGCTTTCACGACCTCGGTATTGACGCCGGCGACCGCGTGGGCCTGTTCTCGAACACCCGGATGGAGTGGGCGCAGTGTGACTTCGCCCTCCTCAGCGCGGGCGCCGCCGTCACGACCGTCTACACGAACTCCTCGCCGAAACAGGTCGAGTACCTGCTCGGCGACCCCGACGCCGACGCCGTCGTCGTCGAGAACGAAGCGCTCCTCGAGCGGGTCCTCGAAGTCGAGGACGAACTCGAGATCGAGTTCGTCGTCTCGATCGACGAGATCGACGGCTACGACGACCGCGACGACATCTACACCCTAGACGAGGTCTACGACCGCGGCGCGGAGACGTTCGACCTCGAGGCCTACGAGGAGCGCCTCGACGCGGTCGAACTGGACGATCTGGCGAGCCTGATCTACACCAGCGGGACGACCGGCCAGCCGAAGGGCGTCCGGCTCACCCACTGGAACTTCCGGTCGAACGTCAACGCGATCCGCAAGCGGTTCGCCCGAAGGCCGGACCGGGACGACGTGCCGACGTTAGACGAGGAGTCGCTGGCGATGTCGTACCTGCCGCTGGCCCACGTCTTCGAGCGGACGGCGGGTCACTTTGTGCTGTTCGCCAGCGGCTCCTGTATCGCCTACGCTGAGAACCCGGACACGCTCCAGGAGGACTTCAGTATCGTCGGGCCGACGACGGCCACGAGCGTCCCCCGCGTCTACGAGAAGATCTACGACGGCATCCGCGAGCAGGCCAGCGAGTCCGGCGCGAAACAGACGATCTTCGAGTGGGCGACAGACGTCGGCGTCGCGTACCAGCAGGCCGACTCGCCCGGGCCGCTCCTCCGGGCCAAGCAAGCCATCGCCGACAAACTCGTCTTCTCGACGGTTCGCGAGGCGCTGGGCGGGAACATCGATCTGCTGATCAGCGGCGGCGGCAGCCTCTCGCCGGAGCTCTGTCGGCTCTATCACGCCATGGGACTGCCCATCTTCGAGGGGTACGGGCTGACCGAGACCTCGCCGGTCGTCGCAACGAACCCGCCAGACGCCGCGAAGATCGGCACCATCGGACCGGCGGTGTCTAACGTCGACCTACGGATCGACGAAACCGTCGCCGATCAGGAAGCGTTCGACGACGATCCCGGCGAGGTCGGCGAACTCCTCGTCGCGGGGCCGAGCGTCACCGAGGGCTACTGGAACAAGCCCGGCGCGACCCAGGGCGCGTTCACGGAAGGCGACGACGGCACCCGGTGGTTCCGCACCGGTGACATCGTCCACCGCCGGCCCGACGGCTACCTCGAGTTTCGGGACCGGCTCAAGCAGATCATCGTCCTCTCGACGGGGAAGAACGTCGCGCCCGGGCCGATCGAGGACGCCTTCGCGGCCAGCGAGGTCGTCGAGCAGGCGATGGTCGTCGGCGACGGCGAGAAGTTCATCGGCGCGCTGCTGGTCCCCAACACGACCCATATTCACGAGTGGGCCGACAAGGAGGGGATCGACCTGCCCGACGACCTCGAGGCGATGTGCGACGACGAGCGCGTCCGCGAGCACATTCAAAAGGAGGTCGACCGCGTCAACCAGCAGTTCGAGAAACACGAGACGATCAAGCGGTTCGAACTCGTCCCACAGGAGTTCACCGAGGAGAACGAGATGCTGACCCCGACGATGAAGAAAAAGCGCCGGGTCATCCTCGACTGGTTCGAGGATCGCGTCGAGCGGATCTACGCCGAGAGCTGACCGCTATCGGACAGGCGCGGTTCGAATTGCTTCGTGATGTCGTAGCACAGATCCCCGGGTATCGAGACGATTCTCATAGGAGTTAACAGGCTGGACTGATTCTGTCGATACGAATGGTCGTGATCGCAGCATCGTCGTGTCGACCGTCCGCAGATTACCAGTTTCGACTATGACGGCCGCAGGAGCCAGCGGCGATCTACTCGTACTGGTCGCCGCAATCGTTGGCCTCGGCGTTTTCTCACAGCTCCTTTCGGCACGGTTTCAGGTTCCGAGCATCATCTTCCTGCTCACGGCGGGTGTCCTTCTGGGGCCGGAGGGAATCGGGAAGTGGCTCCCGATAGCCGTGGAGACGATCGTCGGCCCCGATGACGTCCCGCAGGGGATCGCAACGATGGAACCGTTTGTCACTCAAGACACGTTCGGTCCCGCACTCTCCACGATCGTTGGTCTCTCGGTCGCGATAATCGTCTTCGAGGGCGCGTTCCACCTCAAGATTGACAAGATCAGGGAAGCGCCGTCGGCCGTCCTACGGCTGACAACGATCGGAGCAGCGATCGCACTACTGGGAACTGCCACTTCGGTTCGGTTCTTCCTCGGTGCAAACTGGGATCTCGCACTCTTGATCGGCGCACTCCTCGTCGCAACGGGACCGACGGTCATCACGCCGATTCTGAAGGTCGTCCCCGTCCGCGACCGAGTCGAAGCCGCTCTCGAGACGGAGGGTATTGTCAACGACGTGACGGCGGCGATTCTCGCGATCGTGCTGTTCGAGGCAATGGTCGTCAAAGAGGAGTCACCGAATTATCTCCAGCTGTTCGCCGAACGGCTCGGGACGGGTCTGCTCGTCGGTCTCATAGTCGCCGCGATTATTTGGGCGGTGATCCAGTACGTCGACATCTCGCCCGACGACGCACCGCGGAACGCGCGGTTGATCACCCTGGCGGGAGCGATCATCGCCTTCGGCGTAGCCGATTCTATCTTCCACGAGGCGGGCGTTGCGGCCGTCGCGACAGCCGGACTGATCCTCGGGAACGCTAACCTCCCCTACGAGAAGGAGATCGAGGCGTTCAAGGGCGATATTACCCTGCTCGTTCTCTCGTTCGTCTTCATTACGCTCGCAGCGCTGCTCAACTTCGACCAACTGTTCGCACTCGGCCTCGGCGGCGTGGCCGTCGTCGCGGTCGTGATGTTCATCTTGCGGCCGCTACTCGTCTTTCTCTCGACTCGGGGCGACCGGTTCACGTTTCAGGAGACGCTGTTCATGAGCTTCGTCGGCCCGCGTGGAATCATCCCGGCGTCGGTCGCGACCCTGTTCGCGATCCGACTGCAGAACGAGGGAAGTCAGGCCAGTGCAGACCTGCTTGTCGGGACCGTTTTTCTCGTCATCTTCGTGACGGTCGTCCTCGAGGGAGGGTTCGCTAGACAGATCGCGGAAAAACTGGACGTGATACCAATGCGTGTACTCATCGTCGGCGGCGGCCGCGTCGGTCGCTCGCTGGCAGAACGACTGGAAGCGCGCGGCGAAAACGTAGTCATCATCGAGGACAACCAGACAGTCCTCAAGCAGCTCCGCAATGACGGGTTTACCGCGCGTGAGGGCGACGGAACCAACATTGACGTGTTACGCGAGGCTGGCGCGGAGAACGCCAAGACCATCGTTGCAGCGACTGGCGACGACGACGCGAACCTCCTCGTGGCCCAACTCGCGAAGTCGAGTTTCGACGTACAGAAGGTAATCGTCCGGGCGAACGAGCCCTCGAACGCGCCGGCGTTCGAGGATCTCGGCGTCGAGACCATCTCGGCGGCCGAGTCGACCGCGTGGGCGATTGACAACCAGATCGAACGGCCGGCACTCTCGAACTGGATGTCCGAACTCGGCCGGTCCGGCGACGTGCAGGAAATCGAGGTGACTCACGATGATCTGGTGGGCAAGCGGATCGCCGACATCGGCGGCGAGTTACCGAATGGCGTCCTCATCGCGCTGGTGAGCCGGAACGGGACCGACGAGGTGCCGACGCCCGACGTCGAACTTCAGAAGGGCGATCACATTACGCTCATCGGTCGGAGCGAGGGGGTTCGCGAGGCGATCGAACAGTGTGGAACGCCCGTGTAGGCCACCGGATGGACACTGATCCGTATCGTAGTCACAGCACGACCGTGACCACGCCAAAGAGTATCAACACGCCGGTGATGTCGCAGACGTTCGTAACCACGGGGATCGTCGTGTCGTCGGGGTCGTAGCCGAGTCGATAGGACAGGTAAACCGAGACCGTACTGACGAGGACGACCCAGATCGCCAGCAGCATCCCGCTGACGATCGTGATCACCAACAGCGTCCCCAGCCCGAGGCTCCCGCCGAGCACTCGTCCGATCCCCCACGCGGCGAACCCCAGTAGGACGAAGACGGTCGCCGCCAGTCCGATTATCGCCCCGACGTTGGCGCGGATGTCGGGGTTAGTCGGCGAGAACGCGAGCGTCCCGAGGTGGAGCTGGGTCGACAGTCGGGCACACATGATCGATCCCAGGTTGCCCGCCGTGCCGATCATCACCGGCACGAGAACGAGCAACGACGGGTACGACAGTAACTGCTCCTCGAACGACTCGAGGACGGTCCCCGAGACCATCTGCAGGATCGACAGCGCGAGCAATAGCGGAACGAGCGTCGAGACGATTCCGCTGACGGTCCACTCGTGAGGAAGGTTCTCCTGCGGGAGTTCCTCCGTCGGCTCGTCGCCGCCGGCGCTCACAACACCACCCCCGCGACCCAGATGCCGATCAGCAGGAAGGCGACGCCGAAGACGTCGCCGACGGTCGTCACGACCGGGCCGATGACGTTGTCCGGATCGAGACCGCGGCGGTACCCCTTGAAGATCACCGTCAGCAACACCCCCAGCATCGCGAACGCGGAGAGCAGGGCGGCGACGATCAAGACGATGAGCAACTCGAGGAGGTGCGCCTCCCGACCCAGCACGAGCGACACGCCCCAGCTCAGCACCGCGATGAACACGGAGACGATCATCCCGTTGCAAAAGGAGGCGACGATGGCGTTTCGCAGGCGATCGTTCCACTCGAAGTGGGGATCGATCAGCCCCTGATGGAGACCGCTCGAAAGGCGCGCGCCCAGCGAGCCGTAGACGCCGCCCCGCGTCGCGAGGAAGGCCGGCAGCAACAGCAGGATTCCGGGGACGCTCTCGATCCCCTCGCGCATGGTCTCGGTGCCCAGCAGCGTCCCGGAGAACAGTCCCGCGACGAGGCTGACGAGGATGACCGGTAGCGCCTGCCTATAGACGTCGATGGCCGAGTCCTGGCCCAGCATCTGTCTGAAGGTCTGTGGCCGCTGCATTAAGCGTTGGTCTCTCCGACGGTCACGCCTTGTTCCATTCGTGGGTTGCCATCGGATCGCGAACGACTCGAGAGACAGAGCGGTGCCGCGTCAGTGAGTGGTGACGAACCAGTTCCACTCGTCACGTCGCTCGCCAGCGCGCTATAGCAGTCGTCGATACTCTGGTTTCGGTATTCAGAACAACGGCTGAAGTTGGACCGATCGATTCAGTACCATCTGCGTCTTGACCACCAATCGTTCTCTCAGCTAATTTTGATATTCATAAGAATGCGTAGAACGGAGCTAGAAGCTACGTTTCGATTCGGAACCGCACCTCGATCTCGTCTGGCCCTGTGATCGCGATGCCCTTCTCTGTCTCAGTTGCCGGATACTGACCGTCTGCAATTCGGGCCTGGATTGCGTCGAGGGCCTCTGTGTCGGGAAGAAGTACTTCGAATCAGGAGAACCCGCTGCCGCCGACTGGTCTGGACCGACGATTCCACGTGTTCGCACCGATGTGATGGTGGTAGCCCCCAGCAGACACGAATACTGCGCCTGGCTCGTCCACTTGTACCTCGAACCCGACGGTGTCCACGTAGAACTCACGGAACGCCTCCAGCGAGGACACCTCGAGGTGAACGTGCCCAATGTCCGTTCCGGCAGGGAATCCTGAGTCACCAGCGGCAGCACCTTCCACCGCTTCAAGATCGAGGGGATACGTTCCCATACGAACGTTCCCGTCACCGCTGCGAGGCCAGTCCTCACGAGGACGATCTCGGTAGATCTCGATGCCGTTGTCCTCCGGGTCAGTCAGGTACAGCGCCTCGCTGACACCGTGGTCGGACGCGCCGCCGAGCTGCCAGTGCTCCCGAATGCGAGCTAACGCGTCACCCAGCGCCTCACGCGAGGGGACCCGAAACGCGTTGTGAAAGAGCCCAGCACCTGACCTGTGTCGTTGGTGTCCATCTCCCTCCCCTCCAAGATGAGGAGAGAGGTGTCCTCGACGACGAGACGTACCTGCCGGACGACGAGCCGGAACTGCTGCGACCAGACTAAGGGGAATGGCTGTCGGTTAGTCGACGGTAATACGATTTCATTATTCAAATCGGGTTCCGAAACTGAATCGGTCGGTTCGGGAAGTACAGCCGCGTACGAACCAGCGCAATTCCTCTCGGAGAGGCCGGGAAACCCGTCCGAGAGTGCGTCAATCAAAGGAATACGGATCAACAGATCTCTGACTCTCGAATGGGCCCCGGATACGTCTCTTGGAGACGTACGTATACCCCCGAAATAGTTGAGTAGGTGTGTATTTATCTGATATCGTCTGGCTAGCCATACCAAATACGCTGATTGTCGACGCGATGCCGTAGTGCGATACGAGAACCACTATAGGGAACTGTACGTTGGACACAGAAACGATTCCTCGATATTTAGCGATGTCTCGAGGGGTATTGATCCGGGAGCGTCCCACACTATGACCAACGACAATTCAAATCGCTTTGACCTCGGTCGGCGACCCGTTCTTAGTGGACTCGCCGGTGTACTGGCGACGGGAGCTGTCGGAACCGCAGCGGCGTCCGGAGACGACCATCACGCTGGAGCCGACGATACGACACAGGACGAGCCAGCAGACCAACCACCCGAAGCAGTCCCCGACGAATTCGAGAACGACATCGAGATCCTCAACTACGCTCTCACCCTTGAGTACTTGGAAGCGGTGTTCTACACCCGCGGTCTCCGTAATATCGACGAATCGGCCCTCGAACAACAGTTCGAGGGAAGGGGTCCGATTCAGGATCAAGTCGTCAATCGACTCCGCGTCGTTCGAGACCACGAGATAACGCACGCGGAAGTCCTCGGCCAGACCGTGGAGTCGTTGGGTGGCGAACCGGCCCAGAGTCCGGAATTCGACTTCGGGACGGCCGTTCAGGACCCGGCAGAGTTCATCGCTACCGCTGCCATGCTCGAGGACATCGGCGTCTCGGCGTACGCCGGTGCTGCGCCGTACATCGATACGTTCGAACTCGTTCCGCCGGCGCTCAGCATCCACAGCGTCGAAGCCAGACACGCCTCGTTCCTCCGGGAGCTCAACGGTGAGATCGGATTCCCCGAGGCGTTCGACGATCCGCGCTCTCGCTCGGAGGTCTTGGAGCTGGCAAGCGGTTTTATCGTCGAATAGGACACGAACCGTTACCGTTGACGACCGTAGCAATTCTTTGTCGGTTCGAAACTGCTCGTTCTCTCAGCCGTGCCGATCACTACTGCTAGCTCCGCCGGAACGGCTGTGAGCGGGCTGAGAACGATCTCGCATTCACTCCGACTCGCCGGGAAGGATGTCGCCCGCGAGCCGC
The DNA here is from genome assembly GCF_003977755.1 of Haloterrigena salifodinae. Taxonomy (NCBI): domain Archaea; kingdom Methanobacteriati; phylum Methanobacteriota; class Halobacteria; order Halobacteriales; family Natrialbaceae; genus Haloterrigena; species Haloterrigena salifodinae. The sequence goes on along the minus strand of NZ_RQWN01000003.1, from coordinate 98,770 downwards.
CCAGCGCCATCGCGGTGAAGACGACCGACACCTGACAGAGATTAACCCAGGGCTCGTCCCACGCAATTCGCCCCCAGAGCGTCATCAGGACGGCCGCGGTCGCGAAGGCGATTCCACACACCCAGACGGGGCGGCGCGGAATCACGCCGAAGTACGGGTTGTGGATCTGGATCTCTCGGAAGTCGGCGACGTAGAGGATGCCGACGACCAACGCGACCGCTAGTGCCATGTTCACGGCGAAAAGCGGCGGGTGCGCAGCGAGGAACCGGCCAATCTCGAAGACGCCGTCCTCGACGAGCATCGGCATACCGACGACGACGCTGCCGACGAACGCCTCGGCCTTGTCCTTGCGGGTGAACCGCGTGATCACCCTGCCGACCATCGCGTTGTTCGAGAGTCGGTGGACGAGCCGTCGCGTCCGACGCACTTCCGTCCGCTCGTCGGCCGTGTCGACCGTCTCCTCTAACGCCTCGAGTTGCTCGTACAGATCGTCCAACGTCGGGTCGTCCGACTGACCCTCCGATGCAGACATACGCGGTCTCTCACGTTACCGGTGCTAAAGTACGTCGGACGCGTCCTTTCGGCACCGTCCCTCGAGAGGGAACGGCGGGAACGGCACGCGTCCCGGGTACCACGACTGCTCGAGGCCGCTCGGCCCGGGATCGGCCAGCCGTCGCGTATCGGTTTCTGTCCCCGATATATTCATTATCTATGTACGGCTGTAACAGGAACCGATACCATTTTGCACCCGCGGAATGTAATACCACTCATATGAAACACGTCCAGGGACCGCTGTGCACGATCGACGTCGGGGAGCGGACGATGCAGACCGAGGAGATCGACGACCTCCTCGAGTCGTTCTTGGGCGGCCGCGCACTCGGGACGAAACTCGCACACGATCGAATCCCGTTCGACGTCGACCCACTTGGGGCCGACAACCGTGTGTTCTTCGCGACGGGCCCGATGCAGCATTCGACCATGAGCTTCACCGGCCGGATGTCGGCGACGAGCGTCTCGCCGCTGACCGACGGGTTGCTCTCCTCGAACGCCGGCGGCTTCCTCTCGCGGAACTTCACCGGAACGGGCTACAGCGCCGTCGAGGTTACTGGCGCGAGCGACGACCTCGTCATCGTCCACGTCACCGACGAGGGCGTGGAGTTCGAGGACGTTCCCGACCTCGAGCAGGCGACGGTACCCGAGACCTGCGAGCACATCGAGGCCGAACACGACCTCGAGTCCGAGCACACGGTCGTCGTCGGTCCCGCGGGCGAGAACGAGGTCCGTTTCGCCTCGATGATGACTTCGGAGGAGCGCGCCTTCGGCCGCGGCGGACTGGGCGCCGTCCTCGGCGCGAAAAACATCAAGGCGATCACCTTCGACGGCGACTCGACTAACGAGGTCGAGATTCCGGCCGTCCAGATGGAGATCCACGGCGAGGCCGCCCAAGCCGACCACCCGATGAAGGAATCGGGGACGACCTCCGTCACAGAGTACGCTAACATGGTCGAGGCGCTGCCCAGCTACTACTTCTCGGAGCTCTCCTTCGAGGGGATCGACGGCGTCAACGGCGACCGCGTCGCCGAGAAGAAGTACAAGAAGGGAACCTGTTCGGCCTGCGCGTTCGCCTGCAAGCTGCCGACTAGAGACGAGGAATCCGGCGTCGAAACCGAGGGCCCGGAGTTCGAGACCCTGATGGCGTTCGGCCCCAATTCGGGCGTCGACGACATCGTCGACGTGATGAAATCGAACCAGCTATGCGACGAACTCGGCCTCGACGCAATCTCGGCCGGCGACGCTGTTGCGGCCTACCTCGCGAGCGAGGACGAGTTCGGCAACGTCGATCTGATCCACGAACTCGTCGAGAAGATCGCCTACCGCGAGGGCGTCGGCGACCAGCTCGCGGAGGGGATCGACCGCTTCCACGAGGACCTCGGCGTCGAGAACTGGACCGTCAAGGGAATGGAGTTCCCCGCCCACGACGGCCGCACCCTGAACGGCCAGGGACTCTCCTTCGCCACCTCCAACCGCGGCGCCGACCACATGTACGCCGAGTTCTACCCCTACGAGTACCCGCTCGTCGACGCCGACGACGCCTTCGACAAGTCGGGTCTGGAGGGCAAGCCGCCGGCGATCGTCGAACACGAGAACATCAACGCCATCAAGGACAGCGCCGTCGTCTGTAAGTTCTCGCGGGACTTCATTACCGAGGAGCGCTTCGAGATCCTCTTGGACGCCGACTACGAGGACCTGCTGGCACTCGGCGGCACCGTCGTCTCCCTCGAGCGCCACTTCAACAATCAGCGCGGCTTCGACCGGAGCGACGATACCCTCCCCTACGAGATTCCGGACTTCGAGCAGGGACTCGAGGAGTACTACGACGAACGCGGCTGGGAGGACGATGGGACGGTCCCCGCCGACCGTTTCGAGGGTGCCGACTTCGATGCGGCGCCGGCCGACGACTGAGGGACTAGCGGGCTCCGCAACGGCGACTATTACGATTCGTCGTTTTCTGTTCGAAGTCGCGGTACTGTTTTGCGACCGCGTTGCTGTCAGCGACTGCGTCTTCGCCTCGAACTCGATCGCTCGAGCAAGTGCAGTCTCACGACGCAAAACAGCGCAGCGGGAGGTGGATCCCACGGACACGAACAGAGAGTGGCAATCGAGGGTCTCCGCGGGACAGTCGTTCCTTCGCCCACGACGGAATGACTGTTCGTCTGATCAGTCCCACTATTTTAACTGCTCGAGTGCGGTGACCCGCTACCGGCCGTCGCGCGGACCGTCGCCCCCTTGCTCCGCGCGGTCTCGAGGCGGGTCCTCGCCGGCCGTCTCGTCCCAGTTGTCCTCGTCGACCGATAGTCGGTCGTCGCCGCGCGAGGGCAGCGGTGCGTCGTCGGCCCGCGAGGGGTGGATGTTGAAGTTGTTTCCGCGGTAGGGGTCGTCATCCGGTTCGTAAGAGAGTTCGCTGCGCTCGAAGAGATAGATGAAGAAGCCGAAGAGCGGGATGCAGAACGTGATGGCCGCCCACTTTTTCGGCGGCTCGAGGCCGACCCGTCCCGCGTCGTAGTAGGCCACCGCCGTGAGCCCGAGGTGCCAGGCGAGGGGGATCCCCACGATGATTGCCAGTAAGGGCGCGCTCATACGTGTCTCGTCGTTCTCGAACTATCTAAATACCCGGTCGTACGGCGGGTTCGAGTCGGTTGTCTTCGGTACTCGATGATTCGTCGATGACGGTCTCGAGCGTTGTGAAGCCGTCAAAGCCGGTTTCTCTGCCACCGTGGCAACGGGGATCGCCACGCCCTCCCCAGCCGATTCGTTCGCTCACGTTGGTCGCTCACTCATCCCTCGCACGCAGTCGCCGGCGCGCCTTCGCAGTGCTCAGGCGCACCGTCAGCGCTCGCCACGGCACCAGATTGCTCTCGCTACTCGTCGATTGATCCGTTCGCAAAGAATTGCAGAATCTGAATTTACCGATTCGACTGACAGCGAACGCCTTAGTTGACGTCGAACTCGATCGCCGCACCCTGCCCGAAGCCGACACAGAGCGTCGCCAGCCCGAGACCGCCGCCGCGCTTCTGGAGTTCGTTGATCAGCGTGACCGGCAGGCGCGCACCCGAGGCCCCCAGCGGGTGGCCGAGCGCGATGGCGCCGCCGTTGACGTTAAAGATCTCGGGATCGATGCCGAGTTCGTCGCGGGAGTACAGCGACTGGCTGGCGAAGGCCTCGTTGAGCTCCACGAGGTCGTACTCGTCGATGTCGCGGCCGTTGCGCTCGAGCAGGCCCTTCGTCGCCGGGACCGGACCGATCCCCATGACGGTCGGGTCGACGCCGGCGACGTTGTTCCGGCCGACCTCGGCCAGGATCTCGAGGTCGTGCTCCTCGGCGAAGGCCTCGCTGGTGATCAGCAGCGCGGAGGCGCCGTCGGAGATCTGGGAGGCGTTGCCGGGCGTGACGGTGCCGTCGTCCTTGAAGACGGTCGGCAGTTCGGCGAGTTTCTCGGTCGTCGTGCCGGGGCGAATGCCCTCGTCCTCGCTGACGGTGCCGTCCTCGGTCTCGATCGGGACGATCTCGTCGTCGAAGCGGCCCGACTCGGTCGCTTCGGCGGCGTTTTGCTGGCTGCGGGCGGCGTACTCGTCCTGTTCCTCCCGGGAGATGCCGTACTCCTCGGCGACCTTCTCGGCGGTCATCCCCATCTGGAGGTCGCCGAGATCGTACAGTTCGGCGAGTTTGGGGTGGATGTGTTCGAAGCCGCCGCCCATCGGGACGCGGCTCATGCTCTCGACGCCGCCGGCGATGATGGCGTCGCGGTTGCCGGCCGCGATGGCGTCGGAGGCGGAGATGACTGACTGCATTGAGGAGGCACACCAGCGATTGATCGTCGTCGCCGGCACGTTCTCCCCGAGTTCCGACAGCAGGGCGATGACGCGGGCGAGGTTGTTGTCCTGCTCGCTGCGCTGCTGTGCACAGCCCCACATCAGATCGTCGACCTCGTCGCCAGAGAGTCCGGTCTCGGCCAGAATCTCGTCGATCAGCGGCACCGAGAGGTCCTCGCTGCGGACGTCCGCGAACACGCCGTCCTCTTTCCCCTGTGGGGTCCGTACTGCCTCGACCACGACTGGCGTCTGTGACATATACTACCGAACGTCCCTGACAGACTTAAATCCGGTCGAACTCCCGTACACGTTCGAACCGTTTACGCGCCGCTCGAGGCTCATATCCCGGTTTCCACCGAAACAGTCGTGAGCCGATCGGTCTCGATTCGCGTTTCGTCGGGGCGCCGCCGAACTGACTCTCACGTCCGCGCGAGTCGACGGGAGTCAGTGCGGCCGGACCGCGATCGTCCGCCGACGCGAGGGTCCCCTTCCGAACGCTTATCTCGGGTTACTGGTAATACGCGGCCATGGACGAGGACGGACTGGACGCCTCCCGGTTCGCGACCGACGACGAATCGCCCTCCCGAGCGGACGCCGATCCCGACGCGAGCGCCGACGCAGACGGCGACAGCCCGATGCCGAACGTTCCGGATCCCGACCCCGAGGAGAATGATGTGCCGGAGGACGTACAGAAGTACGCCCGCTTTACGAAGATGGACGGCGCGCAGTACGACCGTGTCAACGAGTTCCTCCGAGACCGTACCTACGTCACCGCCCGCGAGTGGGCCATCGCCCGGCTCTGTTCCGACTTCCGGACCGAGACCGGCGTCGAGATGACGAAGATCGGCGAGAACCTTCCCGAACTGGTCCCCTTCATGACCGACACCTATACCCCGCAGGCGGTCAACCAAGCCCGGGCCTCCTTCGAGGAGAAGGTTCGCAAGGCGGGGGCGACCTTCCTCTACGGCGCGATGTGCGACTTCTTCACCGCAGAGGAACTCGACGACGTCATGTACGAGTCGACCGAGGTCGCCAAGTTCCTGCTGGAGGTCGAAGGCGTCGACCTCTCCGTCGAGGAGGAACTCGAGGCCGAGGAGCGCATCTCGAGCGTGATGCGCGAGGTGCGCGAGGCGAGCGAGGAGTTGCGAGAGCGAGAGGACGAGGAGTGACCCCGCCGTTCACGCACCGCCTTCCGCAGTAACGGACCGCCTGTTCGCTGTTATTCGCAAGCAAACGACTTATTCACACCAGTAGGACGTGGTTCTCGTGACGTGTCTCAACGACCACAACACCCGAAATTCGACTCGTTTCCGGACCGAGCGTCGGTCAGATTCCGACTCGTATCGCGCCATAGCGCCCGAGGGTACTCGTTGACTGATCGATCGCGAGTATCCTCACTACGACGACAGTTCTTCGTACGCCAATTGTTAGTATTACTATATGACGTCCACCTTATTCTGGGTAGAGTACCTGATACAATTAGACACTACGCTACAACACCAAATCGGATGGCTACAAATACTACTGATGCAGCGAACCGAGGAGAAGACGACGACGGAGACGGAGCGGCCGAGAAGTCGACGGGCGCCAGCGTGACCAGACGTCGGACGCTCCAGATGGGCGGGCTCGTCGGCGCGGGCAGCCTACTCGGTGTCGCTGGGCTCGGAACCGATACGGCAACGGCGGATTGCAGCCACCCGGACAGCATCGTTCACCTCGATTACGATGACTACGATAGCTGGGACGACGTCTACCGGATGTCGAACGGTGATCCCGACAATCTCACGCTCGTCTCGAGCCCGACGGCGTCCGGGGAGAGCGCCCTGCAGTTGCGCATTCGAGAAGACGCTCACTGGGGCCTGAGCACGCACTACGACTTCGACGACGGACTGTTCGAACTCAACGGACGCGTCAACTTCGCCCTGAACAGCAACTGGGCGATGTCCGGGCGCGACGCGCCGACGAACTGTCGCCTCTGGAACTGCGCGATCGCGAAGGGCGAAGGCAGCGCCGGCGGCGGTCGGCCCGACGGCACCAACGGCTGGAGCAATCGCATGTACGTGTCCACCAAAGACACCAATCCGGAAGGACCGTTCCACCTCCTCTCGAATACCTACCACATGGGCGACGGTGACGAGGGTATCGGTGACCACGATTATCTCGTCGACGGCGAGGAATACGCGCTCGGGTCGCCGGAAATCGAACCCGGCGTGTGGTACGAATTTGAGTACTACGTGCGCGTGAACACGATTACCAACGGCAAGGCGAACCACGACGGGGTCGTTCGCTACTGGCTCGACGACGACCTCGTTTTCGAGCGCAAGGACATTCCCTTCACGGAGGACCTCGACGACAACATCATCGACACGACCGGCCCCGTCGGGCACTACGGCGGACGGTACACCGCTCCGAAAAACCTCTATGCCTACTACGACGACCACTCGATGGCGCTGAACGGCGAACTCGAGTTCGAGTACGGCGGGTGCTGAAACGGCGGCGAGGGTCCCGTCGGTCCTGACGACCGCGACGACTCCTCTACCAGTTTCGCACGTCGGCTTCCTCGAGAAACAGCGACGGGTCGTTGTGGGTGAAACTGACCCAGTTTGCGGGTTCGTCGTCGGTCGTCGCCCCGGCCGCTTCGGTCGGCGTCACGTGAACGAACACCTCTTCCGACGCGAGCGCCGTTTCGAACACCGATCGGGTCGCCTCGTCCTCGAGATCGTACCGCAACGGGACGAAAACGGCGGTTTCGGTATTCTCGTCGCGCTCGACGACGAGCGCGATCCGCCCCTCGTCGCCCGACTCGGGCGGGCGGTAGTAGACGTCGGCCGCGGTGACGGTCACGTCCCCCCCGTCGATCAGGGACTCGACGAGGTCGTACTCCTCGTCGGAGACGCCGACGTCGAAGCCGGTCCGTTCCTCGCAGTCGATCGGGGCGACGGCCTCGGGTTCCAACACGACGGCGTCCCAGCCGTTGTCCCGAAATTCCTCGGCGATGGCCGCCGCGTCCTCGAGGAGTTCCGTCCACCGCGAGGCGTCGTCGGTTGTCGTCATCGATCTCCCTCCGTCCGCGCTCGAGTCTCCATACTCGGGGCGGTGGACGGCGAGGGAAAAAACGTTGTCTCCTGGTCACTCGCTCGCCGCGACCGACTCGATCGCGACGGTCGCCGCGTCGCCGATCAGCGCGTCCTCGAGCGCCGCGCGGACGACGGCGGAGTCCGACGGGCCGCTCGCCGACGCGACGGTGCCGACCGTGTCGGGATCGAACGGGACCTCGAGCGCGCCGTAGACCGACTCGAGAATGGCCGCGAGCTGGTCTCGATTCGCGACGAGGACGATGCCGGCGACGACGGCAGCGTCCTGCCGGACGCGCTGGGCGATGCCGACGACCTTTCGCGGCTCGTCGTTCACACCAGGGAGCGACAGCGAGTGCGTTCCGGGACAGAAGGAGTCGTCGGGCTCGCCGCGAACGGGATCGAGACTGCCCTCGAGCGATCTGAGCGCGTCCTCAACGGCCGCCGTCGCGCGTTCGTACCGATCGTCGGTCCCGCACCGGAAGTCCGCGACCGGTTCCGCGCGGGCGAAGGCGAGCGCCGTCTCGCCGTCGTAGGCGACCGCCCGACCGCCGACGTCGCGCTCGACCGGCGGGAACTCGCGCGCTCGAGCCCGCTCGCAGGCGCAGTCGTACCCCTCGAGCCGCCGGTCCCGGCGGCCAAAGGCGACCTGTCGGTGGGGCGCCCAGACGCGCACCGCGGGCTCGCCGTCGGCGGCCAGCGAGAGGAGCCGTCGGCTGATCTCGCGGTCGGTCTCGATCGTCGCCGCGCGGCCGCGAAGCACTCGCATCGTGTGTCGCGTCGGGATTGGACCCGACGAACCTAAACGGTCTCGCCGCGCAGACCGAGTCGACACGTGATGGCTGTGACGCTCCCCGAGGAACTGCTGGTGCAGTACCAGCGCTTCTCGCTGTACAACTCGCCGTATCCCGCCCACGACGAGGGGTGTGCGATCGATCTCTACCCCGGAACGCTCCGCGACGGGCGGACGAGCGCCGCCCCGAGTCCGGTTTCGGGCGTCGTCCGCGAGACCCGCGCCGTCACTGCGCCGCCGAAGCCCTACGCGCCGGAGCACGATTACCTGATCCTGGTCGACTGCGACGGGCCGGGGAACCTCGAGGGACTGACCGCCCGGATCCTGCATGTCGAACCCGCCGTCGAAGCCGGCGACCGCGTCGAGCGCGGCGACTCGCTGGGCGAACTCGTCCGCGCGGGCTTTTTCGCGCCGTGGGTCGACAACCACCTCCACGTCGGCCTGCGCCGTCCTGACCAGAACCCCCACCGGGCGTCGGGGTCGCTCCCGCTCGCGCTCGGGATCGACCTCCATCCGCTCGAGTGGGACGGCACCGGAACCGTCGCGTCGACCGGCGAGACCTACGCCGTCCTCGACGCGCCGACGCATCCCGATCCGGGCGAGTCGTTCGTCGGCGTTCGGGCCGACAACGGGCGCGTGCTCGACGGCGGGCTGCCACACTACGACGGCGGCGGGCTACACTGGCGAGCGGGGGCGGGTTCCGAGACGTCCGGAGATGAGGAGCTCGAGGATGGGACGACTCCGGTCTGCCTGAACGGCGACCGCCTCGGCGTCGCCCGAGGACGGACGATCACCTGGGACGACGTGGTCGTCACGGTCAACGGCGAGCCGATCACCGGCCTCTCGCTGTTCTGCGCTCGAGACGCCGCCTTCGGGGCGAAGCTGATCTGTCCCGATCGGCCACTCGAGGTCGGCCAGCGGGTTCGGGTGCGGGTTCGCCCTTCGCTCGAGCGCTAGAGAGTGACGGGAGCGTCCTCGAATCGGTGCAGAATCGAGTAGTTGTGTTCTGACTGAGACGGAAGTTTGGAAGAACGCGCTGCTATCGTGGCAACACGGAATCGCCACACCCTCCCCAGCCGATTCGCTCGTTCGCTACGCTCACTCGCTCATCCACTGAAAGACGCGAAGCGTCTTCCAAGCCATTCGCTCACTCCGTTCGCGAAGACCTCGCACGGTTTTAGCGACCGTTCTCGCTGTCGCTCGACCGGTCTCCAGCGCGCGCCGCCGCACGAGGGTTCGCCAGTCAGCGGTGGAACATCGGTCGGCCTCTCTAGTCACCCTGCAGCTGTTCACCGTCGACGACGCGCCCGACGAACAGCGGCGTCTCGGTCGGCCGATCGCGGACGTAGAAGAGGAACGGGCGATCGACGGTCATCTCGACGCGGTCTGGTACGGCGGTGACCTCTACGGCGACGACCGTCGCGGCCGCCGCTTCGGTCCCCTCCTCGTCGACCTCGACGAAGCTCTGGTGGATGATGTCGTCGATGAACAGATCCGATTCGGCGTCCTCGACCATGCCGCTGAAGTCAGCGCTGCCGCCGTCGAAGGCCCGCTCCATCCCCAGTTCCCGCATGGTCTCGACGAGGCTGAACTTCGACTCGATACCGAACTTCGGGAGCGCGAGGTCGATCTCCGGCTGGGACGTCTCCTCGAGCATGATCGCCAGCTCGTCGACGCCGAACGACTCTTCGAAGGATTCGAACTCGCCCTCGGCGGGGAGGACGACGATCATGCTCGTGTCGCCGTTGGCGTAAGGGAGTTCCACGAGCTGGTGGCCGTCGATTTCGGCGTAGCGCAGTTCCTGCGACTGGTGCATCATCCCGACCTCGGTCTCGCTGCCGTCGAGGCCGGTGAACGTCGCCGGCTCCGTGTCGGCGGGATCGAAGTCGTGCTCCCAGGCGGCCAGGAAGTAGACGGCGTTCGTGAGGACGAGCCGGGTCGACTGATCGATCGACCCGGCCGGCAGCAGATCCTCGATCCGATCGTTCGTTCGCTCTTCGACCCAGGCGTTGATCTCCTCCCGGGCCGCCTCGGGACTCCCCGAGAAGTCGGCGAGATGGTCGCCGGCCTCGTAGTAGGCCTCGAGTAACGCGACGTACTCGTCGTCGAACGCGTAGCCTTCGTCGCGCCAGACGGCGTTGGCGCTCGAGAGCTGGAATCCGAGATCGTCGCCCTCGCTTCCGTCTCCCTCGCCGTCCTCATTCCGTTGCTCGAACTCGCCCTCGAGGGCGCCGAAGGCGGCGTGGAGCGCCTCGCCCTCGAGGTCGTAGCGCAGGGCGTCGGCCATCTCCGCGGCGGTCTCGCTGCGGGCTCCCGCGTAGGTCATCGCCAGCGCGACCGAGACGCTGTACGGCGAGAAAAACAGGTTCTCGTCGGGCGTCGCCTCGCGAAGCTGTGCGAGGACATCGAACGAGACGGCGACGTTCCCGCGGATCTGTTCGGCGATGCGGTCGGACTCGAGGTCGGGATCGGTGGTGAGATCCAGGCGGGGAAAGTCGGGGGCGTCGCGGTCCGCGAAGAGAGGGCCGGCCTCATCGCCGTTTTCGTCGCCGTTCGCGGGATTCTCCCTGTCGGCCGAATCGCCGAGACAGCCCGCGGCGCCGGCGAGGAGGGTGCCGGTCAGGGTCAGCACGCGTCGCCTGTCAGCGGTCATACTCGAGTAGCCGTTCGCCGGGGATAAACACCTTCGGTAGACTCAAAGACGTTTTTGAGCGTTTAGAGCGACCGTCACCGTCGCTCGCGATGGGCGTCTTTCGCCCGCTGATACGCGTCGTCTTCACGGACGCGCTCCCAGTACCGCTCGAAGACGAGCGCGGCGGCGCGTTTCTCGCGGTCGGCCCAGCGCTGTGGCTCGCGTTCGTCACCGTTACCGTCGTACTTCCGTCCACCCGGATACTTCGCGTAGCGCATCGCTCGCGTGTAACCCATCTGGAGGTACTTTCGGGCCATATCCATCCCCGGGAAGTCGTCGTTCTTGCGGTACCGTTCGTACTGCTCGTAAATCGACGGCGCGGACTCGCGGGCGGCATCCGCGTCCCGATACGACCACAGCGGGAGAAGTTCGCTCTTATACGGTTCGACCTTGAACACGCCTTGCTCGCCGCGACCGATCTCGTACTGCTCTGGCCGGTCACGGAAGTCGACGTCGTATTCGGGGCTCTCGTCGGTCACTTGTCTCACCGGCAGTTACGCTCGTTCTCGAGTAGCGACCTGCGCACCGTAGACGCCACGCTTGCGAGTCGAGTGAACTGTCGACAACGGGGACGGCGAGAAACACAGCGGTAAAGGCCGTCGGAGGGACAGGAGTGTACATGACCGACGACATGCGGACGGTGATGGAGCGGTTCGACGACCTCGAGGAGATGATCCAGTACTTCATCGACGAACACCAGGAGTTCCTCTCGTGGATCGGGACGCGCGTCGACGACGTCGGCGACGGGACGATGACGCTCTCGCTGCCCTACGACGAGAAACTGAGCAACACGCGGCCGGATACCGGACCGGACGAGCGAGCCGACATCCACGGCGGCATCGCCGCGACGCTGATCGACACGGCCGGAGGACTCGTGCTCCGAACGAAACTGGACGAGCCGTTCGGGGCCCGGATCGCGACGATCAACCTGAACGTCAACTACCTCCGGCCCGCGACGGGCGATCTGTCGGCGACGGCGGACGTGATCAGGGTCGGCGGCAGCGTCGGCGTCAGCGAAATCACCGTCGAGAGCACCGGCCCCGACGGCGAAACCAAAGAGGTCGCGACTGGACAGGGCGCGTTCCGCATCTTCCGACCGGAGCGGGAGTGAGGGGTGTCCGCGCCCGAAACGAGGTCTTCCGACCGAGCGAACCGGCCGACTCGCACTCGAGATCCGACCCGGGTTCGGCGTCGCGACGGGGCTCTCAAGCGGTCGAGACCATCCAGTACCGGACGCCGAGGTAGACCATGACGATCCCGAACGTCACCGCGAACAGTATCGCCCCGTCCATGGCCGCGTAAATCAGCGCGACCGCGTTCAGCAGGATCCCGAACACGTACATCGTTCGGAGCCGGCGGGCGTTCATGCGCCCTCACCCGCTCGCGTCGCGACCGGTCGCTCGAGTCGATCGGCCCGAGCGAGTCGAACATCACTCATACTACGCCGTTGGGACGGGACGTTGAAAACGCTCCCCTTCGACTCCCGCTTCGAGTCGGCGAGTTCCGTCAGACTTGCCGTCGAGGGTCCGGTCACGCGCTCGCGAACTCGAGGTCGTCCATCTCGCGGACCTCGCCGAACAGCCAGCCGGCGTGGTCGATGGCGTACTCCTTGTGTTCGTCCTCGATGGCGCCGATGCAGTCTTCGACCATGATCGGCCGGAAGTCCCGTACGCCGGCGCTGCCGGCGGTGTGGAGCACGCAGACGTTCGCGAGCGTGCCGCAGATGACGAGGTCGTCGATCCCGCGGGCGTTCAGCCAGCCCTCGAGTTCGGTGTTGTGGAAGGCGTCGTAGGTGTGTTTCTCGACGACGTGGTCTGCCTCCTCGACGGGCAGTTCGTCGACGATCTCGGCATCCCAGGAGCCCTCGAGGACGTGTTCGCCCCACTGGTCGAACTCGTCGTAGTAGTGGGCGTCCTCGAACTGCTCGGGCGGGTGGACGTCCCGCGTGAAGATCACCTGCGCGCCGACCTCCCGGCCCCGCTCGACGAGGTCGGCGATCGGCTCGATCACCGCCTCGCTGCCGGGCGCGTACAGCGAGCCGTCGGGGTGACAGAACCCGTTTTGCATGTCGACGACCACGACCGCCGTGCTGTCTGGCTCGAGGTGCATATGTAAACCTACGGATGCCTTCGTAAAAAGTTCGCGGCGGGGACGGCCTTCGAGTGCCGGAACCGTTCCGATCAGCGGGCTTTTTGCGCTCGCCGCCGTACGGCAAACCATCCGCTCGTAATGAGGACCCCTCCGACGCGAGTCGCCGCCGCACTGGTCGTGGTCGCGGCGCTCGCACTAGTCGCAGTCGCGGCCGGCGCCACCCCGCCGCTGTTCGCGAACGAGTCGCCCGACGGCGCCGACCGAGCCGACGATCCGACCACCGCGGGGACCGTCGGCTACGTCGAGGGCTACTGGTACGACGACGACCTCCCGGTCGACGAGCAGGACGACGCCGTCGTCGAGGACGACGAGCTCGAAGCGGTCGTCTACCGGTCGATGGCCCGCGTCGAGAAGATTCGCGGGCTGACCTTCGAGAACGACGTGCCGGTGGAGGAAATCTCCCGCGAGGAGTTCCAGTCCCGGGACAGCGCCTTCGTCGGCTCGAACGAGAGCCAGCAGCGCGCCCAAAACGTCACCTACGAGGCGCTGTTTATGGTCGACGCTGAGACCAACGCGACGACGGAACTCCAGTCGATCTACGGCGGTAGCGTCGAGGGCTACTACGAGCCCTCGACCGACCGCATCGTCATCGTCTCGAACACGCCCGACCGACTCGAGCTCGACGAGATCGTACTCGGCCACGAGCTGACCCACGCCCTCCAGGACCAGCAGTTCAACCTGTCGAACTACGAGAGCGCGACGATCGATCAGGAAGCGGCGGAGAACGGGCTCATCGAGGGCGACGCGATCAGCGTCGAGACCGAATACGAGCAGCGCTGTGGGACGGACTGGGAGTGTCTCCCCGACGACGACTCCGGCGGCGAAACCCCGAGTAACTGGGGGATCTACCTGTCGCTGTATCAACCCTACACCGACGGCCCGGCCTACGTCGACCACTTGCGCGAGTCCGGCGACGGCTGGTCGGCGGTCAACGATCGCTACGCCGATCCGCCGGCGAGTTCGTCGACGGTGATCCACCGCGAGGATCGCGACCCGGTCGACATCTCGGTCGCCGATCGCTCGAACGAGTCGTGGCAGCCCCTCGAGATCGGCGGCGAGGTCGCGAGAGAGACGGTCGGCGAGGGGACGATGGTCGCGATGTTCGCCGACGGCGCCTTCGAGCCGACTCGGTCGTCGGTGCTCTCCCGCGAGGCCATGCTCGGCGACGACCCGACGACGTTCGACTACAACCAGTCGTACACGGACGGCTGGGCCGGGGACGAACTGGTCGCCTACGACGGCGGGAACGCCAGCGAGGAAACCGGCTACGTCTGGGAGACCGAGTGGCGGTCAGCCGACGACGCCGCGGAGTTCGCCGGCGCCTACGTCGAACTGCTCGAGATCAACGGCGCCGACGCCGTCGAGGATCGGCGGAACACCTACGCGATCGACGACGAGGGCTACCCCGGCGCGTACTTCCTCGAGCGCGACGGCGAGACGGTGCGGATCGTCCACGCACCGTCCGTCGCCGCGCTCGACGGGCTCTCGGCAGGCTCCGCGCCGGCGGGCGAGGATACGATCGGGTCGACCGACGCCGACGGCTCCGGCGAGGCGGAAGACGGAGATGGGGAGGACGGCGGAAACGGAGAGGACGACGATTCGCTGCCCGGCTTCGCCGTCCCCGGAACGGGCACCGCCGTCGCGATCGCGCTGCTGGCGGCGCGAGCGCGGGCACGGCGGCTCGAAGCTGAGCGCGGCGGGTCGGATTCGTCGCCACGGTCGGCGCCGGTTACCGCTGCGTCCCCGCGTTCGACGCCGTCCGGACCCGACGCCGGACCCGAGGAACCCGACGGCGGCCGTTCCGACCGCGGTCGCGCCTGAACGACGAATCTTTGTCCCTGCCCTCGAAACCGGCCCTCGATGCAACGGAGCCGCCTCGCGGTGCTCGCGCTCGTCGGCCTGCTGCTCCTCTCGGGGTGTACGGTCCCCGGTTCGCCCGACAGGTTCGACACGAGCCGAGAGCTGGGGCACGTCGGCGGCTACGCCCACGACGACACCTTCGCGTTCGACGGCGAGGAGACGCTCACCGAGTCGCAACTCGAGGCCGTCAAGTACCGCTCGATGGCCCGGATCGAGGTCGTCCGCGGGCTGAAGTTCGAACGCGACGTGGACCTCGAGGTGATCTCGCGATCCGAGTACCGAGGCCAGCGGGGCGGGTCGGAGTCTGCGTCGGCGTTTACGAACGAACTGTGGCGCGGGGCGTTCGTCGTCGACGGCGAGACGGACGTCAACGAGGCGATGGACGACCTCTACGGCAGCAGCGTTCAGGGCTACTACGTGAACGGTCGGATCGTCATCATCGCCGCCGACGCCGACGAGATCCTCATCGACCGCGAGACGCTGGTCCACGAACTGGTCCACGCCCTCCAGGATCAGCGCTTCGGCCTCGAGCGCGACGGCGAGACGATCGACGAGCGGCGGGCCGAACTCGGCCTGATCGAGGGGGAGGCCAACTACGTGCCACACCGCTACGCCGAGCGCTGCGGCGACGAGTGGCAGTGTCTCCCCGTCACGCCGGCGGCTCCGGCCGAAGTGGAAGCCGATCGGCCGTTCAATGTCGGCCTCTTCCTCTCGATCTACGCGCCGTACGCGGAGGGGCCGTCGTTCGTCGAGTCCCTCTCCGAGCGTGGCGGCTGGGCCGCGGTCGACGACGCCCATGACGAGTATCCCGCCAGCACCAGCCAGGTGATCCACCCCGACCGCTATCCGGACGATCGGCCGGTCGACGTCGACGTCCCGGATCGCTCGAGCGACGAGTGGGAACCGATCACCGCCGGCGGCGAGGTTCGAACCGAGACGGTGGGCGAGGCGACCCTCTTCGGGACCCTGTGGGCCAACGGCGTCATCGAGCGCTCGATCACGGCGGGGGCGACCGAGCTCTCGCCGTACAACTACTCCCATCCCGCGACCGACGGCTGGGCTGGCGACACCTTCACCGCGTACCGCGACGCCGACGGGGAGCGGACCGGTCACGTCTGGCGCCTCGCCTGGGAGAGCCGGGCCGACGCCGACGAGTTCGCCGACGCGTACCGCACCCTCCTCGAGACCCGCGGCGCGGAGTCGGTCGACGCCGGGACGGATACGTACCGGATTCCCGACGGCGACGCCTTCGAGGGGGCGTACCGCGTGACTGTCGACGACGACGCCGTCACGATCGTCGGCGCGCCGACGGTCGACGACCTCGAGGGCGTCCATGCGCCGAGAGTGAACGCGTCGACTGGGTCGACCCTGTCGGACGTACCGACCGCGGCGACCGCACCAGCCGTGCCGAGCGAATCGATCGCAACGGCCGCGCCACCCGCACCGTTGCGTGCGGGAACCGCGACAGCACCGTCACCGTCACCGGCGCCGGCGGCGACGGCATCCGCAGACGAGTAGCTTTTTTACTTCCCTCGGGAACTCACCGATATGTCAAATCCGTTCGGTACCGTCCCAGCCGAGGCCGTTCTCGAGGGGCGCGCCACCGACGCCTACTTCGAGCGCACCCGCGCCACGCTCGAGCACGCGGGGAAGAACCCTCACGTCGTGGCCGAGGTGACCGCCGACCAGTTTCCCACCGGCTCCTTCGACGTCTTCACCGGCGTGGCAGACGTCGCCACGCTGTTCGAGGGTCGGAACGTCGACGTCGACGCCCTACCCGACGGCCAGCTGTTCGACGGCGGGCCCGTCCTGCGCATCGAGGGCCCCTACCTCGAGTTCGCCGAACTCGAGACCTCCCTCCTGGGATTCCTCTCGCAGCCGAGCGGCTTCGCGACGGCCGCCCTCGAGGCGCGGCTGGCGGCACCCGACTCGCTGGTGCTCTCCTTCGGCGCCCGCCACGTCCACCCGTCGATCACGTCGACGGTCGAACGCGCGGCCCTGCTCGCGGGGTTGGACGGCTTCTCCCACGTCGCCGCGGGCGATATCCTGGAGCGCGAACCGGGCGGGACGATGCCCCACGCGCTGATGTTCTGCTTCGGTGAGGGCAACCAGGACGAGGCCTGGACGGCCTTCGACGAGGCCGTCGGCGAGGACGTCCCGCGGATCGCGCTGGTCGACACCTTCTGGGACGAGAAGAGCGAGAGCCTGCTGGCCGCCGAGACGCTGGGCGAGGACCTGGACGGCGTTCGCATCGATACCACGAGCTCGCGACGGGGCGACTTCCGGCACATCATCCGCGAAGTTCGCTGGGAACTCGACGCGCGCGGCCGCGAGGACGTCGACATCTTCTGTAGCGGCGGGCTCACTCCCGAGACCATCCGCCCCCTCCGCGATGTCGCCGACGGCTTCGGCGTCGGTAGCCACATCACCGGCGCCGACTCGGTCGACTTCAGCCTCGACATCGTCGAGATCGAGGGCGAGCCGATCTCCAAGCGGGGCAAGCTCTCCGGCGTGAAGGAGGTCTACCGCACGCCCGACGGCGGCCACCACGTCGCGCTGGCCGACCGCGAGGGGCCCGACGAGGGCGACGCGCTGCTCGAGCCGCTCGTCCGAGACGGCGAAATCGTCCGCGAGTTCGACCTCGAGTCGGCCAGCGAACGGTGTCTGGCCGACGCCGACGCGGTCGGCTTCGACTCGAGCGAGTAGGGCCGGCGGTTACGCCGCCGCCTCCGTCGCCTCGAGGTCGGCGAGAATCTCGAGCCGGCGCTCGGTCGAGGGATGCGTCGCGAAGAGCAGCCGCTCGAGGCGGCCGCCGAGATCGCCGTTCGCTTTGGAACCGGCGGTTCCAGCCGCCGTCGCGTCGTCTCCCGGTCGATCCAGTGGGAGGATCGACAGCGACGAGATGCTCGAGGCCTCCCGGAGGTCTTCGGCGGGCGTCTCGGCGATCCCGTTCTCGAGGGTCCGTAACGCGCTGGCCAGCGCTGCCGGCGAACCGGTCGCCGTCGCGGCAGTCCGGTCCGCGGCCAGTTCCCGACCCCGCGAGAGGACGGCGACGGCTGGCGTCGCGAGCGCGAGCGTGACGACCGAGAGTCCGCCGAACAGGACCCAGAGGAGTCGCTGCGGCGCGGCCGCGATCCCCATGAGCGTGTAGCCGACGAACTTCCCGGGCGAGCGCCGCAGGAACGCGGTCGGCGATTCGGTTTCGTCGGGGCGGGCGAAGGCCAGTCGGGCTGCCTTCGATTTGAGCGCCCGCGAGAGGACGACGGGCGTCGCGGCGGCGGTCATCACCATCGCGTCGCGGTTCGCGACGTGGGCCAGTTCGTGGGCGACGACCGCCTCGAGTTCGTCGTCCTCGAGCGCGTCGATGGCCCCGCGCGAGAGGATGAGGTGGACGCGCTCGGGACGGAAGCCGACGACGAGCGCCTCGGGTGCCGACCGGTCGGAGACGGCGATCGTTGGCGCCGGAACGTCGAGTTGCGCCGCGGCTCTGGTCACGGCTCCGTCCAGTGCCGGGTACGCATCCAACGGGATGGGTCTCGCGTCGGCGTGGGCCGTGACGGTGCTGACCTGCCCGAGTTGGACGGCGACGAAGATCGCAAGCAGTCCGAGCGCGACCGCGCCTACGATGATCGACGGGAGCGCGAAAAGTGATACGATGGCTGCGACGATCCGCCAGATAACGGCGAGAAAGCCGAGCGTCAGGGCTGCAAGGACGAGCGTCGTCGCGATCATTCGGAGGCCGAGCGACAACCGGGGAGGGCCTTCACTCACTGTTTCTCGTTTCGAAATGAACACTGCTCGCATATAATGTTTTCAGATGTGAGTGTCATAACAAGCGACACGAGCACCCGATCGCAGCGAGTCGACGCTCGATCCCGCGACCGGTTGGAAACGATACGGGGAGGCGGACGGTCGATGCGCCTCCCGCGGAGGGCCGAAGCGACGCGACTGCGGGGGACCGATCCGCTCTCAGTTCAGGTCGGCGCCGTCGAATCGCCAGTAGCCGATCGCCAGCGGGACGACGATCCAGGCCAGCAGGATGACGGCGGCGAACCAGTCGCTTAGGTAGAACGGAAGGTCGCCGCTCACGCGGTTCGAGAGAAGGAGGGTATCCGGGTTCTCGAACGCCGCGTCCGGGATGTCTTCGACGATGTTCTCCATCCCGATGATCCCCCAGATGAACTGGTCGGCGAGTTCGCTCGAGACCTGCCGGTAGGCGTCGAGGGGGTTCAGCCGGAGCAGGAGGAAGTACCACTCGGGGGCCTCGAGCCCAGGCATGCTCCCCTCGAGGAGGTAGTGAACACCGGCGACGAGCGGATGCCAGATCAGGGAGAACACGACGTAGCTCCCTATCGCACCGCCCATCGCCTGCATCCGCGATGTGGACACCGCCGAGACGCCGACGGCGATGGCGGCAAACGCCAGTCCGAGCAGGATCGTCAGCGCCGAGTAGCCGAGGTAGGTCCCCAACGGGACGGAATCGAACATCGCTACCGCCATGCCGACGGTTAACGCGACCGTCAGGAGCGTCGCGACGAAGACGACGCCGAGCCGGCTGACGAACTTGCCGACGAAGACGTCCCACCGGCTGTGCGAGAGGCCAAACAGCACCCGCAGACTGCCCGACTGCCGCTCGCCGACGATCGCCATGTAGCCGACGATCAGCGAGACGATCGGGATGAACAATAGCCCGCCGATGTTGGTGACGGTGACGATCAACTGGGTCGGCTCAACCTCCGAGAGGTCCTGGGTCGACGCGCTGACCGCGACCAGCGCCATGAGGAAGAGGAAGACGCCCATCACCGCCCAGACCAGCCTGGAGCGGACGGCGTCCTCGAAGTCCTTGCGAGCGATCAGCGTCGAGCTCATCGACCCACCTCCGTTTCCGCGTCGGCGCGAGCACGATCCGGCCCGCTCGAATCGACGCGCGCGCCGCCGTCGGTTGCCCGGTGACGGGCCCGTCCCGATTCGTCGGACGACTCTCCCGCCCGGACCGAGTCCGCGTCGGTTCCGGTAAACGCGGTGAAGAGGTCCTCGAGCGTCGGCTCCTCGACGTCGAAGTCGACGACCGTCGCCCCGGAGTCGACGAGGCGATGAAGCGCCAGCGCCTTCGCTGCCGGATCGGCGTAGGTGACTCGGAGCCGTCCGTCCTGGCGGACCGTCACGTCGGTGACGCCGTCGATCTCGCCGAGGTCGACGACGGGCTCCTCCGCGACGTCGACGACGAGACTCGAACCGACGCCGGAGCGCTCGCGCAGGCCGGCGATGGTGTCGACGGTGACGAGGTCGCCGTCGTCTAAGATGCCGACCCGGTCGCAGACGGCCGACACCTGGCCGAGGATGTGACTCGAGAAGAAGACGGTTGTCCCGTCGGCGGCCTCCTCGCGGATGATCTCCTGGAACGTTCGGATGCCGTGGGGATCGAGGCCGCTCGAGGGTTCGTCCAGGATCAGCAGGTCGGGATCGCCGACCAGTGCCATCGCCATCGCCAGCCGCTGGGCCATCCCCTTCGAGTAGTCACCGACCGGGCGCTCGGCGTCCGCGCGGTCGAGGCCGACACGGTCGAGCAGCGCCTCGGGCGACTCGCTGCCGCCCTTGGACGCGAGGGCGAACTCGAGGTGGCGATACCCCGAGGAGCGTTCCCAGAGGTCGAACCCGTCGGGAAGGATGCCGACCCGATCGCGGACGGCGTCGGTTTCGTCCTGCGTATCGCGCCCGAGCACCGTCGCCGAGCCGTCGGTCGGTCGGATGAAATCGAGCAGGAGGTCGATCGTCGTCGTCTTGCCGGCGCCGTTGGGGCCGAGGAAGCCGAACACCTCGCCCTCGTCGACGGTCAACTCAAGCCCCTCGAGGGCCGCTTCGTCGCCGTAGCGCTTCGTCAGGTTCCTCGTCTCGATGGCCGCCATGGTTACCTCTCTACCTCCGGCCGCGCGGGGGCGAACGGACGACCGTCCGCGGACTCGGGACGCGTGCGCTCGGCGAGCGAGCGTTCGGGAGCGGTTCGAGACGTCGTCAGTACCGGACTGCCGGCCGTTCCGGTCGCGGCGCGGCCGGCACGGGAGTGCGGATCGCTCATTGCGTTTCGAGCGTCGACCGGATCGATCCTATAAGGCGGTTCACAGTTGTTGGCCCCTCAGCCGTGCCGAACGCTTATATAGGAAGAGCGGTCGGACCGCTTCAGCGGGCCAGTCCGTCCTGCAGGTCCTCGAGGGCCGCCCGGCTGGACGGGCCGAGCAGGACGCGGCTGAACTGGCCGACGAGCCAGGCGAAGCCGTTACAGATCGCCAGCGAGAGCAGCAACGCGACGAGGCCGACGGCCGAGACCGCGAGCGCTTCGGGGAGGGTCGTCACCTCCCACTCGGTGATCGTGACGGCGAACTCGGCCCCGACCAGGAGGTCGTGCCACGGCAGTTGCAGCGACGGCGTGAGCTGAACTGGATCACCGTTGGTGACGAAGCCGATGTGGACATTCGGATTCTGGTAGTACAGCGGCGTCAAGAAGAGCGTTAACGCGGTCGTGAACAGCATAACAAGCATAGAAAACGCCGCGGTTCCGATGGCGAACTTCGCGACGAGAAAGCCCATCGCCTTGTACGTCTCGCGACCCAGCAGGAGCGAGCGAAAGCCATCCGTCGCGTCCTCGTCGTCGAGGAACGGGTACTCTGGTGAGTCGATCTCGACCGAGAGCAGGTAGCGAGCGCTCGCGCGCTCGAAGGCCGCGAAGACGTGGCTGGCGAGGAACACTACCAGCAGGATCGGCGCGCCGACAAGGATGACCAACAGGCCGACGCCGAGGGAAACCCCCGTGACCAGGAAAATGAAGTAAAGGAGCCCGAGCGGGAACGCCAGCAGCAGATACAGCAGGTTCAGATAGGTCTGCGGACGAAATGGGCTCGTTATCGCCGTCCGTACCGCCCGCCGTGCGGTTCCGGGTGGGAAGTGACCGGATCGATGACTCACGTCTGATTCTCTTCGGCCGTCTAACATAAATCTTGGCGGGTGACGAGACGACGACGCGGGTGCGGCCGTCGGCGCACTCCGCCGCGCGTTCCGCAGGCGTCGCTCGCCCGCCTCGGGGGCCGCGCGAACCCGTTACGGATCCGAACGATTATCTCCCTGTCGAACGGGGTTCGAGACAGACGTGTCGTTTCGGCGACCGAAACTCCGCGGCGAGCCCGCGCTCGAGCCGGTCGGCCGTCGGTTTCTGTCGGTCGGAGCCGAGTCGCGGTCGCGACAGCCCGTTCGCGGGACGCGTGGGAGGGACCGCCGATGACGACCGGCGTCGATCCCGAGACCGAGGAGTTACTCGCCCTCCTCGAGGACGAGTACGCGCGGACGATCATCGTTGAAACGTACCGCGAGGCCCAGTCGGCCGACGCCCTGAGCGACGCCTGCGACGCCGATCCGTCGACCGTCTACCGGCGCATCGACCGCCTCCAGGAGCGGGGGCTCTTGCGGGACCAGCAACGGCTCGATCCGAACGGCCACCACTACAAGGTCTACGTCGCCAGCCTCGAGCACGTCGGGATCGACGTCACCGAGGACGGGTTCGACGTCGCGGTCGAGTACGCCGAGGAAGACGCCGCGGACACCTTCACGCGACTCTACGAGGAGTTTTCGGGATGATCGGGACCACAAGCGGGACGATCGGCGGGCTCGAGACGCTCCGCGGAGCGACCGCAGCCGTCGCGTTCAGCGGAGTCACACCAGGGAGGTCTTCGTCGCCGGTGAGCAATTCCCTCGTGCTCGAATCGTCGTCGACGCCGCATCCGGGACAGGTCTCGGTCGACAGCGTCGGCGGATCGACGCCCGTCGTGCTCGCCGCCATCGTCACCTTCCTTGTGGCGACCGTCCTCGCCGTGCTCGTCACCTATCGGTTCGTCGAGGGCTACCGCCGGACGAAGGCGCGGCCGATCCTGTGGCTCGCCGTCGGCATGTTCCTGCTCGCACCGGGGCCGATGTTCCTCCGCCTGTTCGCGGGCAACGTCGCGGCGATTCCGCTCTCGGTGCAGTTGTTGGTGACGACGCTGTCGGAACTGTGTGGCCTGCTCATCATCCTCTATGCCGTCTACACCACCTGACAATGGCACTCGACTCCATCACCGCGGTCGCGTCCGCCCTCACGGCAGTCGTCGGGCTGTTCGTCGCCCACCTCGCGTACCGCGGCTACCGGCGCAACGACAGTCGGACGATGCGAGCGCTCGCGTTCGGCATCGTCTGTATCGCCGTCGTTCCCTACGCGATCCTCTATCTCGTCGACCCGCTGCTCGGACTCACCGACGCGCAGAGCCTGCTCGCGATCACCCTCTCTCACACTGTCGGACTGGCCGCCATCTACCGAACGTTCGACCGCTAACCGGCCCCGCGCGACTCGCGGACGCTCCGGCGTCTCCACTCGAGTGCGCAATCCTCGAAAATCCGCGCGTCGATCGGCGACGCGTATCGCTTCCCCGTTTGCGTCCGACTCCCCTGTGATCGAGTCTACAGTTCCTCGACGCTTCCGTCGGCTTCTCGCTCGCGGAAGACCTGGCCTTCGAACAGCGTGACGACGACGTCGTCGTCCTGCCAGGCCGTCGGCGGCAGCCCCGCCTTTCGACAGGTCCGGTCGAGATACTCCCGGGCGCTCCAGTTGTTCTGGACCGGAACCGTCGGGTAGAGCCAGCCGCCCTTGCCGCTGCCGTCAATGGCGACGCCGTGGGTCCCCAGTTCGAGATCCGCCAGCGGATCGTCCGTCAGCACGACGTTCCTGACGGCACAAACCGAGACGGTGAGATTCGGCAGTTCGGAGGGGGTCACTTCGGAGCCACAGGAATCCTCGCTGGCGGCTTCGATCGCCGAATCGACGATCACGTGGCCGAGTTGTTCCCCGGACCGGTAGCCGCCGGCGCAGCCGCGCAGGCTCCCTCGGCCGCGCGTTGACTCGAGACGAACGAACGCGCCGGTTCGCTCGTAGAAGGCCTCGCGCATACTGCCCGGTTGTTCTCGTTGCCCGTGTTGTACGAAAGATTCGACGGCTTCACGCGCGAGTTCGACCGCGCGTGCACCGTCTTCGTAGGAGAGGTCGACGCCCTGTCGCTGGGACATACAGATGAACATGGGAATAGTCGTCCTAAAACGCTTCCATTCGTTACGGTGCGCTTTTTGTACGTCGACCGGGGAACTTATTCGGCCGACGGGCCTACCTCGAGTGGGAGAGAGAGCCCGGCCGCCGCGATGGCCCCGCCGGCAACGGCCCGGCCACATAACGTGATCCATCCCTTTGGGATACGTCACGCTCGCGAGGAAAGTCCCCCCACCTGTTCGGGCAGGTGACCGGACGCAAGTCCGGAGCGGGAGACCGCTGGCTCTGGAACAGAAACGACACGTCTCGGCCCGACCGATGATGCGCGCGAACCCAACCGAGAGGAAGGGGAGCTAACCCGCAGAGGACGTGCGGTCGATCGATCACGGTTCAAAACCGTGGGTCACGCCCGTCGTGACCGACCGCACAGAGACGGCCGAGGACCGATGGAACGGCGAACCCTCACCGGTGCAAGTCCGCGCCGTGGTAGCCCGAACGCCCCGCGATTTCCGCGGACGGCGTGGACGCTCAGCCGAATGCCGGATCGAACAGAAGGGGGCTTACTCCTCTCACCCGTTTTCGCACTCGAGTGGCGACGCGACACCAGCGCCGTTTTCGGTCACGTTCTGATGCGGCACGCACGTCGAGTAGCTCAATAGACCGGAGAACGAGCTTTCGAAGCAGGTTCGTAGAAAGAACGGAGTTTCGTCTTCGCACGGTTGCCGCTATCGGGTGCTGAAAATGCTCAGTCGACGAATCGGCGCCGAGTTCGTTCTTTTAACAGCGCTGCTTCTCGCCTCCGTTCTTCTTTTTCTTCTTCTTTCCGTTCTTGTCGTCGCCGGTGCCTTCGTTAGTCGCGCGCGCTTCGGTCAGTTGCACGTTCTCGTTCACCTGGTAGTTCAGCTGCTCCGCCACCGCGTCGCCACAGTCCCTGGCGAACGCGACCGCGCCGAACTGCTCGTTGACGTTCAGCTGCTCGACGAACTGTAACTGGTCGATGTCGACCTCGGCGACTTGCTGGGAACTCTCGCCGTTCCCGGTCTCGTAGGCGACCGCCCACGACTCGTCGCCGTTCTCGTCCGTCCCAGTCACCACCGAATTCGTGCTGCAGTGGGATTTGTCGACGTTCAGCGCCTCCGCCGACGCGACTTGCGCGTTGAAGTTCCCCTGGTAACTCTCCTGTCGGGCTGTCGCCTGACTGTCGTCGATCCCGACGGCGATGGCCGCGTTCTGCAGGTTGATGTTCTCCTGCCCGACGCTCTGTACCTGCGTGACGTCGGCCGACGCCGCCTGTGCGTTCGACTGCTCCGCTCCGGCTTTCGAGCGGGTCAGCTTCTCGTCCGAAACCGAGCCGACCATGTCGGCGCTGGCGGTGACTTCGTCGACGGATTTCGAATCGAAGTCGATCGCGGTGGCGTCGGCGACCTGTTCGTTCAGGTTACCCTGCGAACTCACCTGGAACGCCTCCGCGACGCTCCCGCTGCCGACGGCGATCGCGATGGCGACGCCCTGTTCGCTGACGTTCAGCTGCGAGACCGTCTGGGATTGCTCGACCGACGCGTCGGCCTCTTGACGGTCGCCGTCGCCGATGTTCGCCGCGACGGCGTCGGCGTGCTGGTAGTTCTCGTTCGTCTGCGAACTGCGCTGGTACGCCCGCGATCGGCTCCCGTTCGCTGCGAGCGCGACCGCGGTGTTCTGGCTGTTGTAGTTGTACTGGTCGACCTCCTGGCTCTGATCGATCGTCGCCTCGGCCGATTGCTCGCTCTGATAGGCGTCCTCGCCGACGACCAAGCCGGTGAACTCCCGACACTCGGTCTCCTCGGCAAAGATGACGTACGCCTGCCCGACGCCGGTGAACGTCCAGTCGGTCGTCTCCTCCTTGACGGCTACCGATTCGGCGCTCCCGGACTGGGTGTTGGTATTGTTCTGGTCGGCCTGCTGCGCCGCCGTCGCCTCGCCGCCGTCGATCGCGATGCTGACGGCGTTGCCCTGCTGGGAGACGTTGAGCTGGGAGACGTCCTGATACTGGATGACCTGCGCGGCCGAGTCCTGGGACTCCGCGGCGATCTCGTCCTTGTGCGCTTCGACCCATGAGTCGAGATCGGCTTCGGACGAGTCGGCTCCGAAGACCAGATACACGCTGTCGCCGTCGGCGTCGCGGGCGCCGTCCGCGTCCGCGTGTGAACGGCCGGTACCCGTTACGAGGGCGCCGGCACCGAGTCCGGTCGCTGCGATTCCTTTGAGGTAGCCTCTTCGCTTCAGTCCGTCCTGATTTCCGTGATTGTCAGCCATGACGCAATTGGGCAGATGATAATTTCGTATTCTGTTATTGACAGCCACACAGCAATAATTAACTCTCTACCATATCGTTGCAAAATTGAAACGATACCCCGTTCGCCGTTGTATACGCCTCTCCGGGCCGTTCGGGGACGCGGTTCGAGCAACGGACGATCGAACGCGGACGATCCTCGAGTCGGGTTCGCAGAATAGCGCCGCGGCCGCGCGAGTCGGACTCTTCGTAATCCAGGGAACGAATCTATTCGGCGTCTCCGCCCGATAGCGGAACACGTGATTTCATCCGGATCTCTTTCGAGCCGCCTTCTGTACGCAGTTGTACCGAACTGACTACTCGCGTCTCTCGTAGAAACAGCGGCTGTCGCATGGACGTCACTGGGACTCGAAGTCCTCGACCATCTGCGGCACGCAGCCGACCGCCGGCTTGATATACGCACAGTGGTCGCCGACGGTGTCGGTCACATCCACGTCGGTGTCGTTGTCCGGCGTCGTCCCGCTGTCGTCGTGATCCAGCCGCCGCTGCAGTCGGCACCGCCACAACCCAGTCCGCTCGAGAGCGACTGAATCTCGTAGCCGTAACAGACGCTGTCGTCGTTCTCGGAGTGATAGTTGAAGACCGCGTCGGCGCCGGTTTCGATACGGGAGGCGAATTCGCCGTCCGTACAGACCGAGTTGTCGTCGTCGGCCGCCCCGACCAGCGCAACGCTGTCGACGGTCGCGTCGTCGCCCAGTACCGACAGCGCCTCGAGACAGAGCCGGCCGCCCAGTGAGTGCCCGACCAGTCGAACCGTCGTCTCATCGAGGTCGATGCGGTCGGTCGCCAGCCACGATGCCAGGCGCCGCCCGGCCGTCTCGGTCGTCCCCTCGGCCTTCCAGTAGTTGAGGGTATCCGAAGCTCACGACGTGGCGACGACGCGGCCGTCGTATTCGGCCTCCTCGAACGCTTGCTCGAGGGTGTAGGCCTGATCGGTGCTGGTCTCGCGGCCGAGCCAGCCGTGGACGAAGACGACGACCGGGTCGTCCTCGAGGTCGTCGACGTTCGGCGCCGTCGGATTGCTGCTGGTGAGGTCGATCTCCGGATACTCCGCGGGGGCGTCCAGCCAGTCGTCGCAGCCGGTAAAGCCCGATGCCGAGGATGACCCCTCGATCGACGCGCCGACGAGTCCGGCACTGCCGATCGCCGTCGCGGCCGAATCCCCGTACCAGGCGTGCAGGTACACTCCGGTGTCCGAAGTGGTAGATCGGTACCGTCATCGCGGTCCGGCCGTACGAAAGAATCGAACCGGGACGGTCGTCGGGGTCAATGCGGCCGACTCACGGCGCCGGAGCGACGCTGATGATCCGAGAATCGGACTCGTTCTCGCACCTGACCCGGACCGGGAACACGTCCCTCGTCTGAACCGGGTAGGTCCTGTAGCCGAGCGTCACAGTGGTGCTCTGGTTCGACGCGAGGGACACGTACCGACTATCGACTTGATCCGGATCGTTACCGACGATCAGCCGTGCGTTCCCGCGCAGTCGCGCGGATCCGTGATTCGTGATCCGTGCCGTGAGGCGGAACCACTCGCCTCCTCGAAGCGGTTCGTTCGTGTTGATGATCCGTACCGACGGGTACCTGTGTCGACCCGCCGCGGTCGACGCGCCACCGAGGCCGGTGAGCGCCGCTCCGAGGGCGCCCGCGCCTTTCAGGAGTTTTCTTCGGTCCATACCCAGTGCGATGTTTGTTATCATTCACCATAGACTCATTCTGCGTCGGTTCGACGGGCCCTGAACTATTTCACCCGTTGAACGGCGGTCGCAGCCGCGATGTTCGAGCCGAGTCGACCGTGCCGGCGGATCCGGTCCCTCGTCCGTCGTCACCGGTCGGACCGTCCGGCGTTCGAACTGCTCGGTTCCGTGACCGATGCGAGACGCGGTAGGGTGTCCGATTTCGTACCACTCACGCCTCGTTTCGCGGTTACAACGGTGGAACGGTCTTCGTTCTAATCAGTTTTCGCGAGAACCAGACACCTAGATTCAATCGGTCGCGAGTGGGACGAGCGAGGGATGAACAGCACACACGGGGAGACGGACGCCGAACCCGTCGACGTCGTGAACTTCCTGACTCAGTCGCCGATTCGGGTCGCTATCCTGCAGCGACTCCGCGAGACCGACCGCCTGACCAAGGCCGAACTGCGCGAGGAGGCCGACGCCTCGCGGGTAACAGTCCAGCGGAACCTCAACGCGCTCGAGGAGCGGGAACTGATCCGCTGTCGCGTTCGCGAGTACGAGATCCGACCGTTGGGGGAAGTCGTGGCCGAGGAACTCGAGTCGACGACCGAGACGATGGCGTTCGTCGAGCGCATCCGCCCGTTCTGTCGGTGGTTTCCCGACGACGAACTCGAGTTCGACGTGTGCGCGCTTGCCGACGCGACGGTCGTCGTCTCGGACTCGACAGACCCGTACGCGCCCGTCAACCGCCACATCGAGGCGATGGAGCGCGCCGACCGATTTCGGTGTCTGCTCCCGGCGATCGGATTGCCGGCGCTGACGGTCGCCCGCGAGCGCGTCGTCGAGCACGACCAGTCCCAGGAGGTCGTCCACAGTGCGACCCTCGAGTCGACGCTGCGGTCCGAACCCGAGTACCGGGAGCTGGTCGCTGAGATTCGGGCCCACGAGGCGTGTACGATGCGCGTGGCGGACCGCAAACTCACCTACTATCTCGGCCTCTTCGATGATGTTGTCCAGATCGGCGTCGAGGACGATGACGGGATCCCCCGCGCGCTAGTCGAGACCGACGCGTCCGAAATCAGAGCGTGGGCAGAGGAAACGTACGAGTGCCACCTCGAGCAATCAGAGCCGCTCTCGCTGTGAGTCTTCGGCGATTCGTCTCGAATTTATACCCCAATCTGTGCGCATTTAGAAAAGCGTCCTGACGAACATTTAAACACGCTGAGGCTCCCGGATCGCTCACTGCGTTCGCTCTCGGACTGCGACTCGTCTACTCAAATCTCCGGATACGAGTTTCGCCCGACACTAAACTGCGAGCGACGCGTGGCGCGTTAGCGCCACGAAAAGCGAACGGCGAAGCCGTGAGCAGCGAGCGGCTGGTGTCGGCAGAAACGGCCTGACGGAGTCTCATGCGAGTGTAACGAGCGTGAGACACGTCAGGACCGAACGACGTAGCGAGTGCTGAACAACGTGAAGCACTCGTAAGGAGTGAGCGTCCTGACGGAGATTTGAACTCCGGTCCCTGGCTCCGCAAGCCAAGAGGATAGTCCACTACCCTATCAGGACTCATCTCTACGTAACCGGGTTACCATTAAAGCACTTTCGAAAGCGACCGGCTCCCGCACGACAATTTCACGCACGACCTGCTTGTAAACGGACGTCTCTCGAGATCGGACAACGATAGCCCAGCGTCCCGTTGTCCACGCTGACGTTTATATCCGATCGCGCGTCCAACGGGAGCTATGACCTGCCGCTCGAATGTCGTCGACACACGGTCCGAGGCCGCCGTGTCGGACCGACCGAAATCGCTCGATCGAATCGGTAGCACCGCTGTACTCGTCGGCTGTCGACCCGCGCCGGGACGCCGAATGAACAACGCTTATGCGCGGCCTACCCATGCACGAACATAGAATGAGCGACATCGAGGGCGTGTACGAAGACCTCGAGGCCGACGTTTCTCTCGAGGAGTTTCGCGAGGCCGTCGAGGCGAAAGTCGAGCAGATGGGCGGACTCGCGGACGAGGAGACGGCGGCGATGCTCGTCGCTCACGAGATCGGCGAGAGCGAGGTCGGCGGCATCGCCGACATCGAACCCGGCATGGAGGAGGCGAAGTTCGTCGCCAAAGTGCTCTCGATCGGTGACGTGCGGACGTTCGAACGCGACGGCGAGGACGAGGACGGCCGCGTCGTCAACGTCGAGGTCGCCGACGAGACCGGCTCCGTTCGGGCCGCCTTCTGGGACGAGCACGCCGAGGCCGCCACCGAGGAACTCGAGGAGGGCCAGGTATTGCGAATCAAGGGGCGTCCCAAGGAGGGCTTTTCCGGCGTCGAGGTCAGCGTCGACGACGTCGAACCGGATCCGGACACGGAGATCGACGTCCAAGTTTCGGACACTCACACCGTCGAGGCGCTCTCGCTCGGCCTCTCGAACGTCAACCTCGTCGGGCTGGTCTTAGACACCGACAGCGTCCGAACCTTCGACCGCGACGACGGCTCCGAAGGGAAGGTATCGAACCTCGTCCTCGGCGACGAGACCGGCCGCATCCGCGTCACGCTGTGGGACGAGCAGGCCGACCTCGCCACCGAGTTCGACCCCGGCGAGACCGTCGAGGTGATCGACGGCTACGTCAAGGAACGCGACGGCAACCTCGAACTCCACGTCGGCAACCGCGGCGCCGTCGAGGAAGTCGACGAGGAGGTCGAGTACGTCCCCGAGAGCACGCCGATCGAGGACCTCGAGATCGAGCAGACGGTCGACATCGCGGGCGTCGTCCGCTCCGCGGACCCGAAGCGGACCTTCGACCGCGACGACGGCTCCGAGGGACAGGTTCGAAACATTCGCGTTCAGGACGCGACCGGCGACATCCGCGTCGCGCTGTGGGGCGACAAGGCCGATATCGACGTCGGACCCGGCGACGAGGTCGCCCTCGGCGACGTCGAGATTCAGGACGGCTGGCAGGACGACCTCGAGGCCTCCGCGGGCTGGCAGTCGACGATCACGGTCCTCGAGTCCGACTCCGGCAACGCCGGCGGCGAGAGCGCCGCGGACGACCCGAGTAACGAGAACGCCGGCCTCTCGGCGTTCGCCGGCGACGACGGACCGAGCGAGGCGGACTCCGGGGGAAGCCCCGCCTCGAGCGACGAGTCCGACGATGCCGGCGGCGCCGATGCCGGCGTCGAAGCGGACGAGCCGACCGACGGCGAGGAACTCGAGTTCACCGGCGTCGTCGTGCAGGCTGGCGACCCGGTCGTTCTGGACGACGGCGAGTCGACGATGAGCGTCGCGACCGACGCCGACGTCGGCCTCGGCGAGGAGGTGACCGCCCGCGGGATCGTCCGGGACGGTCGCCTCGAGGCAAACGACGTGTTCTGACGCCGCGAGCAACCTCATCGGACGTCTAGGAAAAGCGTTAAGGGACTTTGCTCCGCCTAGCATGGTATGAACGTCGAACTCCCGTTCGCCCCGGTGGACACGATCATCCGGCGGAACGCGGGCGATCTTCGGGTGAGTGCCGACGCGTCGAAGGAACTCGCAACGCGGATTCAAGAACATGGGAGCGAGCTCGCGATCGACGCCGCCGAGCAAGCGACCCGCGACGGGCGCAAGACGCTGATGGCCCAGGATTTCGGCGTCGAGCAGGTCGTCGACAAGGACGACCTCGAGCTTCCGGTCGCGCCCGTCGACCGCATCGCCAGACTCGAAATCGACGACCGATATCGCGTTTCGATGGACGCCCGGGTGGCGCTGGCCGACATTCTCGAGGACTACGCGGACAACGTCGCTCGGGCGGCCGCGATCCTCGCGCACCACGCCGACCGCCGGACGATCACCAACGACGACATCGAGACGTACTTCTCGCTGTTCGAGTGAGATGCAGTTTGGTTACAGCGAGACTTGTCTCGCACACGATCCCGGTTCGCGCCACCCAGAGTCGCCGGACCGGCTCCGCGCGATACGGGAGCGACTGAAGAAGAAACACGGCGTCGAGTACGTCGAGGCGGACCCCTGCGATCTCGACCGGCTGGCAGCCGTCCACGAGCGGGAGTACCTCGAGTCCGTCCGGGAGTTCTGCGCCGACGGGGGTGGCAACTGGGACCCCGACACGAGCGCGGTCGAGGAGACCTGGGACGCGGTCTGCCAGAGCGCCGGGCTCGCCTGCTGGGCCGTCGAGGCCGCCCTCGAGGGGGCGACCGGTCGTCGGACGCCGTTCTCGATCGGCCGGCCGCCGGGCCACCACGCCGTCTACGACGACGCCATGGGGTTTTGCTTCGTCAACAACGTCGCGGTCGCCGCCCAGCACGCCCTCGATTCCGAGGAGCACGACGTCGATCGGGTCGCGATCGTCGACTGGGACGTCCACCACGGCAACGGGACCCAGGACATCTTCTACGACCGCGACGACGTCTTCTTCGTCTCGCTCCACGAACAGGGACTCTATCCGGGCACCGGTGCCGTCGACGAGACCGGCGAGGGAGCGGGCGAGGGAACCACGATGAATATTCCGATGCCGGCCGGCACCGACGACCGCGAGTATCTCGCGGCGGTCGAGGGGCCGATCGGCCACGCGCTGACCGACTACGATCCCGACCTGCTCCTGATCAGCGCCGGCTTCGACGCCCACCGTCACGATCCGATCTCGCGCATTCGGCTCTCGACGGAGGCCTACGCCCTGATGACCGACCGATTCCGGACGCTGGCCGACGAGACCGACGCCGCCTTCGCGTTCATCCTCGAGGGCGGCTACGGACTGG
The DNA here is from genome assembly GCF_003977755.1 of Haloterrigena salifodinae. NCBI lineage: Archaea > Methanobacteriati > Methanobacteriota > Halobacteria > Halobacteriales > Natrialbaceae > Haloterrigena > Haloterrigena salifodinae. Next base: position 66,013 of record NZ_RQWN01000003.1, on the reverse strand, counting down.
ACGTCCTCGCGGACAGCGTCGCCATCGTCCACGAGACCTTCGACGGCCGCGAGCCGATCGAACCCGACTCGGAGTTCGGGGAGCAGGCCGAGTCCGCCCTCGAAGAGGTTCTCGAGGAGCACGAACTGGATATCGACCTCGGGGACTGAGTTCCGGTTCCTCGTTCGAAAAGACGCACCCGCTTTTCTCGCGGCCGCGATTCAGGGTCAGGGTCGCGGCTCGAAGTACCGCGCCAGCTCTCGGCCGAACGCCTCGCACAGCGCTGCGATCTCGTCGCCGACCAGCACCTCGTACTCATCCTCGAGGGCCGTCTCGACGTGGGCGCCGAGCCCGACGTCAAAGAGTCGATCGCTCTCGAGGAATCCGCGAGCCGTGGTGAACTCGCGGGGGCGTTCGGTGACGTACCGGTCGCCGTCGATGAAGGGGCCGTAGGCGTCGGGATCGTCGGCGTAGGCCTCGTAGAACCCGTCGGCGTGACTCCGGACGTGGATCGGCGGCCCGTCGTGGCGCTCGACGGCGGGCCGGTCCGCGACCGCGAGTTCGGCGAGGATCACCGCGGCGTCGTCGGCGAACGTCGTTGCCCGGAAGATGTCGAAGCCGCGGTCGTCGAGGCCGGTCGTGATCCCCTCGAGCGATTTTCGAAGCTGCGGATAGAGTTGATCCTCGACGAGGTCGGGCGCCTGGAATCGGACCGCGACGGGTGTGGTGCCCCGCCGCTCGAGGTGCGCGCGCAGCGCCGTCTCGTCGAGCGAACCGGGGTCGTCGGACTCGAACACCCCGGTACGGGGATCCTCGAGAAACCTGCGAGCGTAATGCTGGAGGCGAGCAACGTTCTCGGCGGCACAGACGGCGGCGACGTTGCGTTCGGGATCGGTAGGGTCGATGACGACCAGCGGATCGTCGAACGTTTCTTGGCCGTGGTCTTCGGGATCGAGTTCGACCGGCGGCTGCCACTCGGCCGCGGCCTCGAGCAGGCCGCGAAACCCGCCGTACTCGACGACGAGGAGTTCGGTGAGATAGCCGCTAAAGCCCCGTGTGCGGAGGTCGCTTCCGTAGGCGCCGATCCCCTTGAGGAACTGCTTGGCGAGCCGGACGTCGGCGGTCAGTTCGTCGTCGAGTCGCGCCTGTAAGTAGCTGGTGTGGAAGGGCGTTCTGTCGACGGCCGATCGAATTTCCGTCGCCGACTCGAGACGGAAACAGGGGACGACGTCGACGTCGAACCCCTCGACGGTCCCCTTGACGTAGGGGTGTTCGGCGTACTCCTCGTGGCCCTCGGGGAGCGTTTCGTGGCCGACCTCGAGGCCGTAGCGCTCTAAGGTCTCGCGGTCGAGTTCCGGCGGGAAGCGCACGAAGATGTCGATGTCCCGATCGCCGCTGATCCAGGTGTTTCTGGCAGTAGAGCCGACCTGCATCACGTCGGCGTCGGGACAGCGCTCGGTCGCGGCGGTCTCGGCGCGCTCGATGAGTCGGTCGGCGATCGTCCGGAGGCGGTCGCGCTCCTCGGTGTCGGGTTCGATTCGCTCGCGAACCGCGGCGACGACCGTCTCGAGGTCGTCGCGCTCCCCGTCGGTACGCGAGCCGTGCTCGTCGAACGTCCCGCTGGTCCCGTGCTCGTCGCTCTCGGCGTCCTCCTCGCTCATCGGGTGGGGCTACTCGAGCGGTGCGTGAAAGGGTGTCGAACCGCCGGAAGCGAAAACGAAAGCCCTATCAAATACACCCGGCTATCAGAAGATGGGCCGAAGTAGCTCAGATGGTAGAGCACCTCGCTGTTAACGAGGTTGTCCCAGGTTCGAGTCCTGGCTTCGGCGCTCGTAAATTTCGTCGGAATTCTCGTGTAGACCGGAACGAGTAGTGTTCCGAGCGTGCTGTTTTTCGAACATTACTCTCGAGGAGTGATTGCTCCGAGCGAACTCGATGAGAAAAACAGCGAGATGGGCCAGACTCGAACACGCGAGTCGCAGGCCCGGGAGCGAACGCAGTGAGCGACCTGGAACGTCTCGCACCTGTTCGAGTCCTGGCTTCGGCGCTCGTAAATTTCGTCGGAATTCTCGTGTAGACCGGAACGAGTAGCGTTCCGTGCGTGCTGTTTTTCGAACATTACTCTCGAGGAGCGATAGCACTGCACGACTCCGAGTTTCGTAAGCGCGACCGCGCCGGATTCGAATGCACAGCTCGCAATTTCGTCTCCGCGGCCTGTTGTTTATATCCGATCGAGCGGCCAGACCGTCCGTGTCGGACCGAACCACGCGTTACGAGAACCTCGAGCAGCCACAGAAGCGCGGTCGCGCGACCGAAGCGATCATCCGGGCAGCGTTCGCGGTGCGCGATATTCTCGTCCTCGTCCCGACCGCAGACGAGCCGTACGACCTCGTCGTCGAGGTCGGCGGGCAGTTCCACCGTATTCAGTGCAAGACGGCCTATCGAAAGAGCGAGGGGACGGTCGCGTTCGGAACGGTCGCCACGCGGCGTGGCAACGACTACAGCCGCGAGGCCTACCGCGGACGCGCGGAGTACTTCGCGGTCTACGATCCGATCACCGACTCCCGGTATCTGGTTCCGGTTTCGGACGCAACGGACGGGAAGATGGAGATTCGATTCCGCGAGCCGAAGAGCGGGCGGCGCGCCGGAATCAACTGGGCGGAGGACTACCTGCTCGAGGAGCGACTCGCCGACCTCCGGCGGCCCCGATAACGATAGCGGTCAGTCTCAGCCGTCCCGGAGCTGGCCGATCGAATTCAGTGGAGCCAGCGAGTAGTCGACGCGATCGACGGCCTCGATCGCGCGGAGGGTGCCGACGAACGCCGACAGCGTCTCGAGGTCGCCCTCGAGGACGAACAGGTCGACGCAGTATCCGGGTTCCGACCGCGATTCCGAGTCGCGGCTCGTGTCGCACGACGGACAGCCACAGCCATCACCGACGTGGCCGTGGTCGTTCGAAGCGACGACGTCGTCGTACTCGTGGCGCAGTTCGGTCACGCGGCATTCGACGCGCTGACTGCCGAACTCGTAGAAGACGCTGACGACGCCAGCGAGGGGTCGGCCCTCGAGGCGGTCGTCCTCGAACTCCCCGAGTAGCGTCCGCGCGCTCTCGCGGACGACCTCGCTGCGGCCTGTGTAGTCGTGATCGGCGGCGTGGGCGTCGAGTCGGTCGATCAAATCTGCAGGCATCGAGACGCTGACGATGGGCATTTCCGATATGAAAATCGAATAGAAGAATAATAATATTTGTTATGATCTTCGCACCAGTTGCGTAATAGCTAATGTTATTAACCCGACAGACCATATTCGCAATCGACTCATGACTGACCGCATTCCCGTGACCGTCCTGAGCGGCCCACTCGGCGCCGGTAAGACGACCGTTCTCAACCACGTGCTGACCGCCGACCACGACTTCGAGGCGGCCGTCGTCGTCAACGACATGGGCGACGTCAACGTCGACGCCGAACACGTCGCCCGACAGACCGACCTGGGCGGCGACGAGGAGATCGTCGAACTCTCGAACGGCTGTATCTGCTGTCGGCTGCGCGGAGACATGCTCGAGGAAGTGGGTCGACTGGCCGACCGCCTCGAGTTCGACTACCTCCTGGTCGAATCCTCGGGAATCTCAGAGCCGATCCCGGTCGCCCAGACGTTCGCGATGGGGTTCGAGGACGCCGACTTCGATCCGACCGACACCTACGAACTGGATACGATGGTCACCGTCGTCGACGCCTACAGCATCTGGGAGTCGTTCGACACCGGCGGCGCACTCGCGGCGCAGCAACCTGCGGCCGACGCCGGCCGCGTGCCCGAAGCGGTTCTCCTCGAACAGATCGAGTTCTGCGACGTCCTCTTGCTGAACAAGTGCGACCTCGTCCCCGACGACGCGCTCACGGAAATCGAGGCCGTCCTCGAGCGCCTGCAGCCCCGAGCGGAGATCGTTCGGACCGAGTTTGGCGACGTCGATCCGGCCGACATCCTCGACACCGACCGGTTCGACTTCGAGCGCGCGCAGGCGTCGGCGGGCTGGAAGCGCGAGCTCCAGCACGAGCATGACCACCACGACCCGCAGGCGGAACACGGGGTCACGTCGTTCGCTTACAAGCGCGATCGGCCGTTTCACCCCGAACGCATCGCGGCGCTGCTCGCCAACCTGCCCGCGGAACTCGTCCGCGCGAAGGGCTTCTTCTGGAGCGCCGGCCGCGAGGACGTCGCGATGGGGGTCGACAAGGCCGGCACGTCGGTCCGGGCCGGTCCAACGGGACAGTGGTTGGCTTCCCTTCCCGAGGAAGAGCGCGAGCAGTTCTTCGCCGCGCGACCAGGTCTGAAAGACGACTGGGACGAAGAATGGGGCGACCGAGGGACGAGCCTCGTCTTCATCGGTCGCGACTTCGACGAGGAGACCCTGATCGAGCGTCTCGAGGACTGCCTGCTGACCGACGCCGAGATGGACGACGACTGGGATGCCTACCCCGATCCGTTCGGATCGGAAGACCGACGTGAACTCGCGCTCGTTGACGAGACATGAGCGTTCCCGTCACCGTCCTCTGTGGCGAACTCGGCGCCGGCAAGACGACCCTCCTGTCGGCCCTACTCGAGTCGACCGACCGTGAGATCGCCGTGCTGGTCAACGACGTCGGCAGTGTCAACGTCGACGCCGATCTCGTCGAAGCACGCACCGACTTGCGGACCGGCGAAGAGGTCGTCGCTCTCGAGAACGGCTGTATCTGCTGTAGCCTCGGCGGCGAACTCTCCCGATCGGTCATCCAACTGTGGAAGGAACACGACTTCGAGTACCTCGTCGTCGAGGCCTCCGGCGTCGGCGAACCGGAGCCGATCGCCCGGCAGTTCGTCCGCGGCCCCGCGGGCGGCCCCTACGACCTCGACGCGGTCGTCACCGTGGTCGACGCCCGGCGGTTCCACGATCGGTTCGCGGCCGCCGGCGCGGTCGACGGGGCGACCGACGACGCGGCCGTCGCGGGAGACGACCCGCCCGAGCGGCCCGAACGACAGGGTCCCGACGAGACCGGCAGCCGACCGCTCGGGGACCTGCTGCTCGAACAGGTCGAGTTCTGCGACCTGCTGGTCGTCAACAAGTGCGACCTCGTCTCGGACGTCGAACGCGAGCGCGTCATCGGAATCCTCGAGATGCTCCAGCCTCGCGCCGAGATCGTCACAACCGAATACGGATCGCTCGATCCCGACGCGCTGCTCGAGAGCGGGCGCTTCGACCTCGAGGCCGCGGCCGAGTCGGCGGGCTGGAAGCGAGCGATTGAGGCCGACGCAGACGTCGACGACCACAATCACGACCACGACCACGCACACCCGCCGGAACGCTACGGGATCGAGGTCGACACGTACCACCGGCGGCGGCCGTTCCACCCCGAACGCTTCGAGGCGCTGCTCGCCGACCTGCCCGCCGGTCTCGTCCGCGCGAAGGGACTGTGTTGGATCGCCGGCCGCGAACGGCAGGCGATCACGATGAGTTACGCCGGGACGGCGACGACCCTCGAGGTGACGGGCCGCTGGATCGCCAGCCTCTCCGAAGAGCGCCAGGATCAGTACCGAGAGGCCCAGGACGACCTCTCGTGGGACGAGGAGTGGGGCGACCGCGAGACGCGACTCGCCCTGATCGGCCGCGACCTCTCGATGGACGACCTGCAGGCCCGCCTCGACGACTGTCTGCTGACCAACGCCGAGATGGACGCCGACTGGTCGACGTTCGAGAACTCCGCGCCGACGGGGATGGGCGAGTCGGTGACGGTCTCGAGCGACGAGTAACGACCCCAACCGCGTCACACTCGAGGCAACATCCCGCGGCGAGCCGAGGGATTAACGCCCTCCGGCGTGGACGACAGCGTATGACAACCGATAGAGACGACCGTCGGAGCACGGACGACCACGGCCACGACGTCATCGATCCCCTCTACGTCGGCATCGTCACGGTCTCGAGTTCGCGCGCGCAGGCTGACGAGGCCGATCCCGACGACCCGGGCGGGGACACGATCCAGGAGTGCTTCGAGGACGCGGGTCACGAGGTTCAGGAGCGGCTGTTGGTCCGGGACGACTACTCCGCGATTCGAACCGCCGTCCGCGGACTGGTCGCCCGGCCGGATATCGACGTCGTGCTCACGACCGGCGGGACGGGCGTCACCGCCGACGACGTCTCGCCCGAGGCGACGGCCTCCCTGTTCGAACGCGATCTGCCCGGCTTCGGCGAACTGTTCCGGATGCTTTCGTGGGAGGAGGTCGGCACCCGCGCGATGGCCTCGCGCGCGAGAGCGGGAATCGCCGTCGACACGCCGGTGTTCTGTCTCCCCGGGAGCACGAGCGCCTGTGAGACCGCCTGCGAGGAATTGATCGTCCCCGAAGCGCCCCACCTCGCGGGCCTGGCGACGCGCCACCGAACCGGGACAAACGACCAGACGCTCGCGGATTACGGGGAGTGAGCGACCGGTCGGATTCCCTGAACCAATTCTTATTGGCGCCACGCGCGTAGCTTCGAGTGCTATGTGTCACCACTTCGAATCTGTCACCGAACTCGACGCAGAGGAGCGGGCGGACGTCCTCGAGTCCCACGACGAGGCGGAGCTGGAAGCGGAACTGAGCGACGAGGAACTCGAGGCGCTGACCGCGTAGGCGCCGGCCCGCTCGCGGGCGAAACGGACAGCAAGCGTTAATTACCACGCACGTTTTTGCTCGAGTGAAAGGGCCCTTAGCTCAGTCTGGTTAGAGCGCTCGGCTCATAACGCGACCCCACCAGTGTGAGGTCGTGTGGGATACCGAGTGGTCGATGGTTCGAATCCGTCAGGGCCCATGGAGCAAGGCGAGCAGACGCGAGCCTCGCGCAGTAGACCGCTGACGATTCGAACTAGACGACGGCGAACAACGCAAGCCGTCTGTGCAGTTGCGCAGCTCCGTCAGCGTTCTGCCCGTTTCAGACCGACGTTAGTGATCGTGTTCGTCATGACTCTCGGTCTCGTTCTGGTCACTCTCACTACGATCGTTGTCGAGTGCGCCCCTTATCGTGTCGTTCAACCCCGTAAGTTTTTCACGAACGGACTCGGCCTTCTCCGAAGGCGGTTCCTCTAGCGCAGGTTGGGTTTCTAGATCGGGCTGGCCGACGATGACGCTCCCGATCATCCCAGCTGTCTCGTGGGGGGTGCAGTAATAGTGATACACACCCTCCGTTTCGAACGTGTGGTCGAAGGTTGCTTCCTGCGCTGAAAGAACGCCGCTATCCCAGGCGGCTGCCTCGTCGGGGACGAGCTGTGGTTCCTCGTTGTCCGGGTGATAGGCGGTCGTCGAGTGACTGCCGCTCTCGTTGATCCAGGTAACCCTTCCTCCCGTCTCGATCCAGACGACGTGCGGTTCGAAGTGAGCCCCCGACTCGGTAGTTGCCATCGTTACCTCGGCTTCCGCCGACGGGCTGTCGAGTTCCCCACCGTGTCCGTGGCTGTGCGTCTCCTCGTCTTGAGACTCGTTGTGATCCCCCTCGTCACTGTGATTATCGGTGTGGTCGTGACCGGTTGTGTCGTCTTCCTGATTGTTTCCTGTCAAGCAACCGGCGATCCCAGACCCAATTGCACCGCTAGTGATACCGAGTATAGTTCGCCGAGATAGTCGGTCAGTCATCGGTGTACCACACTGGCGATACCACTCTCCCACTTTTCTTATCCGGTGTATAATGACGCGCTGTCAACCGATAGAGCCCGATAGAGACCGAACGTACAATCTCGATCGAGCGGCCCCATAGCCGGACGCTTCGTGCGATGACTGACTGCACCGACCATCGGCCCGAACTGAGCGGGGTCGTAGACACGATACCGGTTCACTCGAGGGCGGCAGTTGAATACGGATTCTGAGTGGCGGGTTATGTCACCGATTCGAGATCGTACCGATGCCCGTTTCCGCCGACCGTTCGAACTGTCGGCTCCAGCCCATATCACCAATCGCAATAGGGCAGGCAGGTGCCGTGGGCACGTTTACGTACGACGGGCGTTGCATCTTATCCATGTCTACCGACAATCAAACCTATCAGGGAAGTGGCGACACGATGTTCAGTCCGGACGAGGACCGGACGCTGAGCGAGGCCGTCCTGGGTGCGATCGAGGCCCATCAGGACATCGACCTCGTGGAGGCGGATTTCACGCTGTACGAGGTCATCAATCCGGACGCTCTCGAGCGACTGTTTCGGTTCAACCAGAACGCGGCGACGACGGTTTCGTTCGTGATCGACGGCACGCACGTCTCGCTTCACGACGTCGGCGACGAGATCGAGATACGGGTCACTGACGTGTGAGCGCGGCCGAAACGCCGAGCCCGAGCGGGCCGGGAGTGACCGGGACTCGAGGCTCGGCGGCCGTCCTGCGTGCCACGGCGCCGTGAGAGGACCGACAAGCGGCGCTCGTCGAGCCCCCGCGGCGCGCGTGCGGTTCAGAACTGGGAGTTAGGAGACGGTCAGTCGATGTACTGCCGTTCCCACTCGCGGCGCTGTTCGATCGCCGACCGCCCTTCGTCGCTGATGGCGTAGTAGTTCGTTCGCCGATCGAGCTGCCCTTTCTCGACGAGCTCTTTGTTGACGAGCGTGTCGAGATTGGGATACAGCCGGCCGTGATTGATTTCACTGTTGTAATACTTCTCGACTTCGTCTTTGACTTCTTGGCCAGACGGCTGGTCGGCCCCGGCGATCACGTACAGAAGATCGCGTTGAAATCCGGTCAGATCGTCCATTTTGCAACCACACCGACACACGGACTGTTCGACTATTTGTTATCGTTCGCGTATCAACTGTTTCTCGGTCGTTTCGGGGGACTAACTCAGATAAGCGGACGAATTGGATCGGTCGCTGGCAGTAAGGGGTGGCTACAAATGACACACCTGAAACCCGCCGCCCGCTCTCGAATCGAGCCGACCGGCCAATTAGGGCTCCGAATATGACCGATAGTGAACTACCAGTTAGCGAAACTCTATTTAGATCCAGACACGAGCGCTAACTCCGGTCGACGAACGACCGTCGCTACCGCTATCCGATGAAGCCTGCCGAAGAATGTATAGTCGAATGTGAAACCCGTTACCGAACGCAAGAAGCCGTATTACAGGCGGGTGACGTTGGTGGCGCGGGGGCCCTTGGGGGCCTGTTCGATGTCGAATTCGATCTCTGTGCCTTCCTCGAGGTCCGGGCCGCCAACGTCTTCCATGTGGAAGAAAACGTCCTCGTCCGCGTCCTCAGTATCGATGAAACCGTAGCCGCCTGTGTCGTTGAAGAAATCAACGTTTCCTTTCGCCATTGCAACCAAAGAGAGTAGAGCGACACGTATAACAGTTGTGTTATACTCGTCCTCTCGAAAACAGGACAATCAGAGAATTGAATCGGCCGAAAACGGCAACCTCAGCCATTATTCTGGCGTTTAAAATAACTCCGCAATCTGACCACTATCCGCTTATCGCCCCGGGAAGGAGGATACCGGGACGCTACCGGCAGATCATGATATCATCCGCCTAATGAGAGTGTCTCGAGCGCGTCCATCGATATTGCTGCAGCGCCGATCAGCCGTCTCAACGGTCGCTCCGAGGCGGTCTCGAATCGTTTAGGTGGATTCGCTGGATACGCGCAGTGCATGTCTCACTCTCAATCGCAATCTCGAGGGCCGTCGGGTCCGACAGTCGCGCAGGTGACGCTGATCGGCCTGTTCGTGACGGCACTGGTGACGGCACAGCTGACGGCGTCGAAGGTGCTCGCGTTCTCGCTGCCGGTGTCGCTGCCGATCGCCGGCGCCGAACTCGCCTTACCCGGGGCGGCCGTCGCCTACGCGCTGACATTCTTGGCGAGCGATTGTTATGCCGAACTGTACGGTCGCCGGGCGACGCAGGTGGTCGTCAACGTCGGCTTCGCGATGAACTTCGTCGTCCTCGCGCTCGTCTGGTCAACGATCGCGGCCCCCGCGGCCGGCTCGAGTATCGATCCCGGGACGTTCGCGGACGTGCTGGGCGCTTCGACGAACATCGTCCTCGGGAGCCTGCTGGCGTACGTCGTTAGCCAGAACTGGGACGTGATTGTCTTCCACCGAATTCGGGACTACACCGGCCGGGAGAAGCTCTGGCTGCGAAACATCGCTTCGACGGCGAGCAGCCAGGCCATCGACACCGTCATCTTTGTCACCGTCGCTTCGCGGTCGCGCCCGCTGTGCTCGGCGTCGGCGCCGTCTTGCCGGTCGAGGCGCTGCTCGCGCTGATGGTCGGGCAGTACCTGCTGAAACTCGCCATCGCCGTCCTCGACACGCCGATCGTCTACGCGGTCGTCTCCTTTGTGCGCTCCCGAGAGGAGGACGCGGCCGACGAGACAACCGTCGCGTAGTCGCACTGCGAACGAGGAGCGTTTAGTGGGCCGCTCTCGAGTGATCGATATGGACGAACGCGTACGCGAACACGCCGACGTACTGGTCGACTGGAGCGCCCGCGTCGAGGCCGGCGACGACGTCGTGCTCTCGGTCGGTCCCGACGCCCACGAGCTCGCGGTCGCGGTCGCCGAGAAACTGGGCGAGCGAGGCGCGAACCTGCTTTCGACCTACAGCTCCGGCGAGATCACTCGCGCGTACCTCCGCGCCCACGAGGGCGAGTTCGACGAGAACCCCGCCCACGAACTCGCGCTCGTCGAACATGCCGACGTCTACCTCTCGCTCGGCGGCGGCCGGAACACGAGCGCGACCGCCGACGTGCCGGGCGAGCGCCGCCGGGCGTACAACAACGCCAGAACCGACATTCGGGAGACGCGACTCGGAACCCGCTGGGTGTCGACGGTGCATCCGACGCGGTCGCTGGCCCAGCAGGCCAACATGGCCTACGAGGAGTACCAGGAGTTCGCCTACGACGCGATCCTCCGGGACTGGGAATCGCTGGCCGAGGAGATGGCCCGGATGAAGGACCTGCTCGACGCGGGTGACGAGGTTCGACTCGTCTCGAGTGGAACCGATCTCACCATGCAAATCGACGACCGAACGGCGGTCAACAGCGCCGCCTCGGTCGCATATGATTCGCATAACCTTCCTAGCGGCGAGGTGTTCACCGCACCCTACGCCACCGAGGGCGAGGTGACTTTCGACGTCCCGATGACGCTGCGCGGCGAGTCGGTTCGGGGCGTCCGCCTCGCGTTCGAGGACGGCGCGGTCGTCGACTACGACGCCGAACAGGGCGCGAACGTGATCGGCGAGATCCTTGAGACCGACGACAGCGCGCGCCGACTGGGCGAACTCGGAATCGGGATGAACCGCGGTATCGACCGCTACACGGACAACATCCTCCTCGACGAGAAGATGGGCGATACGATCCACCTCGCGCTCGGTCGGGCCTACGACGCGAACCTCCCCGAGGGCGAGTCGGGCAACGACTCCGCGGTCCACGTCGATCTGATCACCGATATGAGCGAGGACTCGCGCCTCGAGATCGACGGCGAGGTCGTCCAGCGGAACGGGCGGTTTCAGTGGGAGTAGCGAGGAATCGGATATTCCTCGAACGAACGGATGCGTAGCGAGGGTTTCGAGATCCCGAAACGGGGCCGTAGAAGTCAGTTAACGGTCCCTTATGGTCGTTGTATCACGACAACGGACGGTGAAGCCGCTCCATAATAATGTACCGCTGCGGTCTCGTTGCAAGTACCGCCATGACCGGTGGCGGCACATAATCGGTCGGGGACTCACTGCTCGTCCCGTCACCTGATCACCGTACCGAGTCGATCAGTGTCCCCTGTTCACAGTTGTCTGCCCGCCCTGCCGGAGGCGGTCGTATCCGGCACCCACCGCGGTCGGGTTTTTGCCGGCGACAGTATCTCGGGTCTCGAGTTCCTACGACGGGTATGCGCGACCAGCTCCGGGCGGGTGCCGCGATCTACAACGCGGGGTACTACCACGCCGCCCACGACGCCTGGGAGGACCACTGGCTGGATCTCGAGGCCGGCACTAACGACGAGCGACTGCTCCACGGATTGATCCAGTTTACGGCGGCGGTCGTCCACGCCCGTGAACGCAACTGGGAGGGGGCCGTCGGGCTGGCCGAGAGCGCCGGAGAATACCTCGCCGAGTTGCCGGCCGACTACCGCAACGTTCGGCTCCCGCCGGTGCGTTCGTTCCTCGAGGCGCTGGCGGCCGATCCCGAACTCGTCGAGCGCCAGCCGCCGGTCCGACTCGTCCACGAGGGAACGGCGCCCGCGCCGGCCGAGCTCGCGTTCGAACCGACGGCGATCGCTGCGCCTGTCCTCGCCGACGAACTGGGGTACGACGTCGCTCCCGTCGACGCGGCCCGACAGTACGCCGAACAGGATCTGGCGGCCGGCGACGACGACAGCCGCTTCATCACGCTGGTGTTCGATTTCGTCCGCGAGGACGAGCACCGCGGACTCATTCATCAGCGACTCGCGGATCACGTCGGCCGGCGCGAGGCCCGCGAATCCGACGTCGAAGGGCTGTTCTGATCGGGTCGATCCGCGTTCGGAGCCACGGCAGTGTACTTCCGGCACCGTCGCCCTGTTCTCAGTGCCGTCGCCTCGTCGCGGTCGCGACGGTCACTCGTGGCCCGCGATCGGAAGCGGCTCGTAGGGCTCCTCGAGGTAGGCGATGTCCGACGCCGTGAGATCGACCTCGAGCGCTTCGACGGCCTCTTCTAGGTGTTCGACGCTGGTCGTCCCGACGATGGGTGCGTCGACCCAGTCCTTGTGGAGCAGCCATGCGAGGCTGATCTGGGCCATCGTGACGCCCTTCTCGGCGGCCAGTTCCTGCACCCGTTCGTTGATCTCCTCGCCGCCGCCCTCGAGGTAGGGGATCTGTTCGAGGTACTGGTCCGTCTGGCCGCGGGTCGTCGACTCGATCTGATCGTGCGGACGGGTACCGACGCCGCGGGCCAGCGGCGACCACGGGATCACGCCGACCCCTTCCTTCTGACAGAGGGGGAGCATCTCTCGCTCTTCCTCTCGATAGAACAGGTTGTAGTGGTTCTGCATCGTCGCGAAGCGCTCGAGACCCAGTCGCTCGCTCGTCTGCAGCGCCTCGGCGAACTGGTGGGCCCACATCGAGGAGGTACCGACGTAGCGCACCTTCCCGCGGCGGACGGCGTCGTCGAGCGCCCGCAGCGTCTCGTCGATCGGCGTGTCGTCGTCCCAGCGGTGGGTCTGGTAGAGGTCGATCGTCTCGAGGCCGAGTCGATCGAGGCTGGCCTCGAGTTCCTGTTCGATCGCCTTTCGGGAGAGTCCGCTGGCGTTGGGGTTGTCGGGATCCATCTCGGCGAAGACTTTCGTCGCGACGACCTGTGCGTCGCGGTCGTACCCCTCGAGGGCGTCGCCCAGGATTTCCTCGGACTCGCCCGTGGAGTAGACGTTGGCGGTGTCGAAGAAGTTGATCCCGAGGTCGATCGCGCGCTCGATGAGCTCGAGGCCCTCCTCGCGGTCTAACATCCACTTCCGACCGCTGCCGAAACTCATGCAGCCGAGACCGATGCGACTGACTTTCATGCCGGTCGAACCGAGCGTCGTGTACTCCATGGCCGTACTGACGCGGCCGACACCAAAACGTCGGGGCCCGCCGGTTTCGGTTGCCGGTTTTCCCCGCGAGCGTGCCGGCGGAGGCTACTCGAGAGGGGTGCCGCTCGAGGGACTCGCAGCGACCGTCAGTCGTCGTTGTGAGCGGCGGAGTTGTCCTGTGGCTCGTAGCCGAGCACTTCCTTCGCGCGTTCGATTGAGTAGTACTTGCGATCGTTGTCGGAGATACCGTAGACGATCTCGTAGTCGTAGTCGGCCTGAATGCAGCGATCGAAGAGGTGTGCACAGTCCCGGTAGGAGAGCCACATCGCCTGGCCGCGCTCGTAGTCGATCGGCGGGTGGTTCTCCGTGAGGTTCCCGATGCGGACGTTGACCACCGAAATGCCGTACTCGTCGTGGTAGTAGCGACCGAGTGACTCGCCGGCGACCTTCGAGACGCCGTAGAGGTTGCCCGGCCGGGGCTGTTCGGTTCCGTCGAGCAGGTAGTCGTCCTCGGCCCGGTACATCTCGGGCGTGCGCTCGTCGGTTTCGTAGTGGCCGACGGCGTGGTTCGAGGAGGCGAAGGCGACCTTCTCGACGCTGGCGTCGACGGCGGCCTCGAAGACCGTCTGGGTTCCGTCGATGTTGTTCGTCAGGACGCTGTCCCACGGCGCCGTCTTTCGGGGGTCGCCCGCGAGGTGGAGCACGACGTCGATCCCCTCCATTGCCTCGCGGATGGTCTCGTCCTCGGTGATATCCGCGACGACGAACTCGCCGGGATAGTCCTCCGTCGGCGGATCCCGATCCAGCAACCGCCACTCGTAGTCGTCCGCGAGGCCGCCGAGGATGGCCTCTCCGACCCGCCCCGCAGCCCCCGTAAGCAGGACTGACTGTGCCATTCGTTCGGTGGAAGGGAAAGCGTCGATAAGTACCATGCGGTTCCTCGGCAGTTCGGTCGGTAGTAGCATACGGTCCGAACGGCGACGGCTACTGTCCGCTCGGCTCCCACTCGATCGAGAACCGGCGTTTCGGGGGCGCGTGCTGACGGCGCGCCTGAGTAATGCGAAGGCGCGGCGACGACTACGCGCGAGGGATGAGCGAGTGACCTGTGGGAACGAGCGTTAGCGCGGAATCGACGGTTCCGCGAACCATGCGAATAGTGCGAGACCTCCGGTCTCGCATACCGTGCGAACGGCCGGTGGCCGTGAGCAGAGGGTGCTTCGCACCCGTGAGCAGAAATCGGCTGGGGAGGGGGCGGCAATTCCCCGTTGCCACGATAGCAGAACGCTTCGTTTCGGTACGATAGTTCTCGATCCCACTGTTCGACGAGCGGTAAGACTGAACGTCGATCGTATCTGTCCGCTCGCTCCCGGAATCAGTCGCGACCGCGAACCGATTCGACTCGCATCAGCGGATAGCCCTCGTCCATCTCCATCCGGGTCACCACCTCACAGCCCTCGTAGTCGACGACGATCTCGACCTCGAGGAAGCGTCCAGTCAGTTCGGTGTAATCGGCCGCCGAGTCGGCGAGTTCGGCCTCGAGCGCCTCGGTGCGAACGTCCACGGTGACGTCCGTACAGTGGGGCTGGTTCTCGATGGCCTCCTCCATCGCGGTCGCGAGGCTGGGTGCGCTGGCCGGCGCGACGGGCGTCCCGGCGAACTGGTGGTAGAGCGTGCCGAACTTGATGCCGGCCTCGAAGCAGGCGGCCTCGGCGTCAGTGGGGTCGCTGTCGGTCATACGCGGATGCTCGAGTGCGGTCGGGAAGGGGATTGCGATGCGAGCGGACGCGATCGCGACGTCGGTTGGCCGAATAGGGAACGGGACCGTTTCCGTCTCTACTGGCCGATAGTGCCGATTCGTTCGACCGCGTATTCTCATTCTTGTTCCGCCGAGGGTTCGAATCACCTCCCTTTCGAAATCTCGTCGCCGTTCGGGCGATATCGACTTGCTCGAGTCGGTTTTCACTTTCACTTTCGGGCGACCTTTTAACCCCAGCCCCCGTGAAGGGTGAGCTATGAGCCAAGCGACATTCGGCGACGACGAGGAACTGTTCGGCGAGGCCGCCAACGAGATGCGCGCAGACGTCGAATCCTCGCTCGAGGACGGCTGGGCCGCGCTGCCCGATGCCGACGACGTCTGGGAGACCGACGCCGACAACGTCCTCGGCGTGCTCAACGGGCTCAACTCCGCGCTGAACGCCGGCGACGCCGAGGAGCACCTCCGAGACGCGAAGAAGTGGTTCACGATGGGCCAGCGCGCCGACGCCTTCGAGGACGCCGACGATCTCGAGGAAGAGATCGGCAATCTCGAGGACGCCATCGCGGATATCGCTGAGGCCGGCGAGCAGGTCGGCGAACTTACGTCGACGATTCCCGCGCTCCGAGGGACCCTCGAGGACGCCGGCCCCGACACCGACGCCGACGCGGACACCGAGGACGAAGCCGAGGACGCCACGGAAGAAGACGAGGAAGACGAGGAAGAGGAGGCGGAAGTCGACGCTGACGAAGACGAGTCCGACGAAGACGAAGAGTAACGACGCTGCCGCTCGAGAGTGACTCGCGTCGCCCCGCGATCGCCGTTACTCCCGGCGCTCGGGTCGCGAGACGTCTCGCTCGGCGACGGCCTCGAGCAGTCGCGCTAACGCGTCCCCCGACAGTTCGAGCAGTTCTTCGCCACGTTGCCGATCCCCGTCCGCGGGATCGCCGACGACGCCATTTTCTGTAAACTCCGCCGCGTCGTAGGCCAGATTCGTATAGCTCAGCCAGTCGCCCCAGCTCTTGGCGCGTCCGTCACGGGCCTCCTCGATCCGTTCCTCCCGGACGAGGTCAGGCTCGCAGTGGCGCAACAGGGCGGTCTCGAGCGGGCCGCCGTGGCCCATCTCGGCGGAGTGCTCGCCGACGGCCTCGAACCAGGTGAATGGAACGGCGTAGGCGTCGCCGTCGCGGGTGATTCGGCCGCCGACCTCCCACAGGGCGTTGACGTTGCCGCCGTGGCCGTTGACGATGACGACCCGATCGAAGCCGTGGTGGGCGAGGCTCTCGACGGCCTCGCGGACGTAGTCCCGAAAGGTGTCCTCGGAAACCCACATCGTCCCCGGGAACTGCCGGTGTTCTTCGGCGATACCGACCGGGATGGCGGGCGCGCGGACGACCTCGCGGTTGACGCGCTCGACGCCGGCGTCGGCGACCGCCTCCGCGGCGACGACGTCCGTCCCGAGGGGGGCGTGGGGGCCGTGCTGTTCCGTGCTGCCGACGGGGACGACCGCCAGCTCCGTCTCGCAGTCGCGGACGTCCGTCCACGTCGCGTCGCGTAGGTCCATGCGCGAGTACTCCCGTGGGGCGGACATGAAACTCTCGGAACCGTCGGTTCCCGGTGCACTCTCGGCGCGCTCGAGACCGATGCGCCGCTCTGCCGTGCGGTTCCGGTGGCGAACGCAGGGCCAACCGGTTTCTGGCGGTGCGGGTAATTGCCGTCCATGACCAACGACGACCGACAGCTCGGCGTCGACCTCGGCGAGTTGGGCGACGACCTCGAGTCTGCGGACTACCCGCTGAGCGAGGACGAACTGATGGAGCGCTACGGCGACGAGGAGATCGAAATGGAGGGGAACACGACGACCCTCGAGGAGCTCATCGGGCCGCTCAATCAGGAAGAGTATCAGGACTACGGTGACGTCGAGACGGCGATCATGAACATGGTCGGCGACGAGGCGATCGGACGGAAGAACTACAGCGACCGCACCCCGCCCGCGTCGGGCGAACAGCGACAGGACGAGGGTGCGCCGGACCAGGACGACCAAGAGGAACAGGAGTCGTTCTGAGCGCGTTCGAAGCGGAACCGGTCGCTCGAGACCGAGACAAGAAGGAGGAGGTATCGCTAGTACTTTTCAGCGGAGAGTGACCAGCGTGCGAGCGAACGAGCCACTTTTGCCAGTTGCGACTGTCTCGACGGTCGCCTCGAGCGGCGCGTCGGGCGTCTCGGCGGTATCGGAGGCGAGGACGGAGACGCCTACCCTTGCGACGGTGCGCCGCTGGCCGGAGAGCGAAATCGCCCTCGCGCCGATCAATCGTCGTCGTCGGTACTCACGTCCGTTCGGGCCTGCCGGCGCTGGGCGCGCTCGATGAACTCCTGTGGCAGTTCGTCGATCTCGCCGGCCTGGACGCCCCAGAGGTGCGAGTAGAGCCCGCCGTTCTCGAGCAGTTCTTCGTGTCCACCGCGTTCGACGATCTCGCCGCCCTCGAGGACGAGGATCTGGTCGGCGTCCTTGATCGTCGAGAGGCGGTGGGCGATGGCGAACGTGGTTCGGTCCGCTGCGAGGTCGTCGATCGAACGCTGGATCAGCATCTCCGTCTCGGTGTCGACGTCGCTGGTCGCCTCGTCCAAGACGAGAATTTCAGGGTCCTTGAGGATCGCCCGCGCGATGGAGATGCGCTGGCGCTGGCCGCCCGAGAGTTTCACGCCGCGCTCGCCGACTTCGGTGTCGTAGCCGTCTGGGAGGTTCTCGATGAACTCGTGGGCCTCGGCCATCTTCGCGGCCTCGATCACGTCCTCGCGGTCGGCGCCGAACGTGCCGTACGTGATGTTTTCCTCGACGGTGCCGTAGAAGAGGAACGTGTCCTGGCTGACGTAGCCGATCGACTCGCGCAGGCTCTCGAGGGTGACGTTTCGGACGTCTTGGCCGTCGACGGTGATCGCCCCCTCGTCGACGTCGTACATTCGCAAGAGGAGTTTGAGGATGGTCGACTTGCCCGCCCCCGTGGGGCCGACCAGCGCCAGGGTCTCGCCGCCGGCAACGGTGAAGTCGACATCCTCGACGATGGTCTCGTCCTCGTCGTAGCCGAACGTGACGTCGTCGTACGAGACGCGGCCCTCCGTCACCTCGAGTTCCGTCGCGTTCGGGTTCTCCGCGACGCGGCTCGGTTCGTCCATCAGCCCGAACATCCGCGCCGAGGAGGCGCGGGCGCGCTGGTACATGTTGATGATCTGCCCGAACTGGGCCATCGGCCAGATGAAGCGCTGCGTGTAGAGGATGAACACGACGAACTCGCCTTCGCTCAGGGTGCCGGTGAACGGTCCGGGTGCCCCCCGGAAGACCCACAGACCGCCGACGAGGAACGTGACGACGAAGCCGATGCCGGCGAGGACGCGCAGCCCCGGGAAGAACTTGATTCGGGTCTCGATGGCGTCCCAGTTGGCGTCGAAGTAATCCTGCGAGACGTCCTCGACGCGCTCGGACTCGTAGTCCTCGGTGGTGCTCGACTTGATCACCTGGATCCCGCCGAGGTTGTTCTCGAGGCGGGAGTTGACCTTGCCGACGGTCGAGCGGACGGCGGCGTACTTGGGCTGGATGATCCTGACGAACAGGTAGGTGAAGCCGGCGATCAGCGGTACCGGAAGCAGCGCCACCAGCGCGAGTTGCCAGTTGTAGGCGAAGAGGATGGCGCCGATGCCGACGACCATCACCGCCAGCCGGAACAGGGAGTTCATCCCGTCGTTGAGGAATCGCTCGAGACGGTTGACGTCGTTCGAGAGGATGGACATCATCTCCCCGGTCTGCTTGTCCGCGAAGAAGTCCATGTTCAGCCGCTGCATCTTGTCGTAGGTGTCGGTCCGGATGTCGTGCTGGATGTTCTGGGCGAAGGCGTTGAACCCCCAGTTGCGCAGCCAGTGAAACGCCGCGCCGAAGAAGAAGGCGGCGGCGATGACGCTGACGGTCAGGTAGAACTGTCCCTCCTGAGTCGCGGGAATGTACGGCGCGATCAGGTCGCCGCCAAAGGGCAGGGACTCCGCGTAGCCGGCCTCGCCGCGGAAGACGGCGTCGAGCGCGACCGCCAGCATGATCGGCGGCAGCAGATCCAGGATTCGGGCGAAGATACTCGCGAAGACGCCGACGGTCGCCTGAAACGTGTAGTTGCGCCCGTACTCGAGGAGCAGCCGCTTCATCGGGTTCTCGATCTCCTCGCGTTGTTCCTCGAACGGGTCGTCCTCCTCCCAGTCGACGCCACTCCCGCTCATTGTCCTCGAGTCCGGGTCGGCCGCCAATAAGGGTTTGCTACGAATCGAAACGGTGGTCTTCGGGGATCGGTCGTCGTCTCACTCGTACTCGATTTCGATCTCGTCGCCGGTCTCCATTCCGGTCTCGTTGGCGTAGCCGCGGGGCACCTCGAGAACCCACTTCGCCTCGCCGGAGTACTCGAGATTCTCGCCGTCCTCGCCGGCTTCGGGCGCGCGGGCGTGCTCGATCGCCGTGATCTCGCCGTCGGCGCCGACGAAGACGATGTCGATGTTGAAGTCCATGTCCCGCATCACGTAGGTTCGCTCGTCCTCGTCGCCGTGGACGAACAGCATCCCCTTGCTGTCCGCGAGCGACTCGTGGTCGCTCAACCCGGTGTGGCGTTCGTTCAGGGTGTCCGCGACCTCGACGTCGACGGTCGCGAGCTCCGCGCCGGTGTCGCCGTCGACGACGCGGACGGTGCCCTCGTCTTCGGTCCACGGCGGCGTGACCAGCCCCATCTGAAGAACGAGCATGGCGACCACGCCGACGGCTGCAACCGCCAGGAGGACCTTCTGGACGCGTTCGAGGGCCATGATCGATCCTCGAGCGCGAGAAAGTAAAGGTTATTCGGACGGGGTGATTTGGTTCGGATGCGGGCTCGTGGTCTAGCTGGTCATGACGCGGCCTTTACAAGGCCGAGGTCGGTGGTTCGAACCCGCCCGAGCCCACTTCCTGCTGCGAGCACTCTCACGAGCAGCAGGTACGTGGATCGAGGGCGGTTCGAATTAGATGAGACGCGCGCAACGTAGTGAGCACGTCTCGGCATGGTTCGAACCCTATCAGTCGCGCGCAGCGTAGCGAGCATGTCTGATTCTGGTTCGAACCCACCCGAGCCACTCTTCAACTCGAGCCAGTCTCTCTCGAACGCACTCGAGTCGATCTCCCTTCAAACGTACAAGCCAGCACAACCGCCAAGCCTCGCGACGAGAGTGTACTCCGGGCCATCGATTCTCGTACGCCACCGACCGCGGACAACCGTCCGGAAACGCTGCGCTCGGAACGAGAGCGTCGGCGATCATCCAGCCTTCCCAATCCGGCTGAGCCGACGCCGAACCGGACGAAGACTGCTCGACGACGAACGGGTCAGCGTTTGGCCACGAGGTCCAGCCACTGCGAGGACCAGAGCCACTCCGAGGACGACGGTCCGTCCCCCCCGCTGGTCGCGATTCGGACGCCGACGACGCCGGACATTGACTCAGGTTCCCATTCCGCTTCGGCGGGCACCGGTCGGAACACGTCTTCGTCTCGAGACTCGAGCATACTCTGTCCGAGGTGATACGTTCGGGGCGGATAGTTACGCGTTCCCCTCCGCGCGGTACTCGAGCGCTACCGGATCGTTGCTCGTGGTATCGACTGCGTGGCGAGTCGGTAGCGACCGCATTACGGTCCACCACCGGCCGTTGGGAAGTTCCCACGGCCTCATTGCGTGCTCCCAAAGGCGGATTCGCCGGGCCACTGTTGCACCCCGATCCGCCTCACTCGTTCGATGCCGGCATCGTGCCCGTCGACCGGCGGTTCGAACGAACGCAGGTCGCAGATATCGGGGTGCTCGAGGTGCGTTCGCGCCCGGTCGGTCTGTTCCGGGCGCCGCGTCCCGGTCGAGAGATCCTCGCGAGTCGATTACCACCGCGCGTGTCGCCGGCGGACGAGGACCGGAATCGCTTGAGGGTGAGCAGCTTGGCAATGGCCAGCCGGTGATCGCCCGGACGGCGTGCAACAGCGCGCCGTCCCGTCCGATCCTGATCGTGATCTCCTCGAGTTGGGGGTCGAGCGTTCGATCCCGGTCGCCGGCGGCGACTCGCCGCCACGGACTTGATGCGCTCCGGATGCCGCACGCTGGACTGTCGGCTCATCTGTGAGGCTTGAGAGCGTCCAGTTCCTTCCACTCGAAACGGTGTCCATTCCAGTAGCGATGACGCTCTTGCATTCGATACACTACTCGTCTCGGCGGGTAGAGGGCTCGTTGCAGTCAGTGAAACGGTCAGGTTCCTGTCTATTTCTCCAACCCGATTCAGGCCGCTCGCTGTGGCTGCCGTTCGGATTCGACGCGTCGCTCGAACCGCTCCATTCTCTACCACGAGACGCCTGGAACTGGTTTCCAATGACGTATTATGGACACTCGTTTGTTAAGATAGTCCCCCGTCGGTAATGTAAGAATATCTCTCTCGAAACCGATTTTGCGGAGCTGGAATCGCTCCGACGCACTGGTAGCGTCGTCTCGTCCCTGCTCACCGATTGTCGCGAGTCGTTCAAACCGAATCGTCCCGCGAGAAAACAGCCACTGTGCCTCGAGTGACGCGGTTCGCCGTCGTCGGTTCGGTCGGCGATTCGAGTCGAGCTACTGCTTGAGTCGGGCGACGTTCTCCCGGACGCGTCCCAGAAGGCCGTCGCCGGACTCGTGTTCGAGCGCGGCGTGGAGTGTCGAATTCTCCGGTTCGTCCTTGACGACGACGCGGAGGTACGGCTCGAGCTGGTCGAAGTTGTCCCCGAGGACGACCGTGTGGTTGTCCTCGTCGTGGTCGACGACGCCCGCGTCGGCCAGTTTCGGGACGTGACACTGGACGGAGGAGACGTAGACGCTCTTGTACTCGTTCTTGGCGACTTCGTCCGGGGGCACGTCGTGTTCCCAGCCGGCGACCTGTTCGGCCAGCGTCGAGAGTTCGATCGGATCTTCCTGCCCGCGGAGCGCGTAGAGGAGGTACCGCCGTCGCCGGTTCGCGAGCAGTTCGAGGATGGTATCTGCCGAGAGTTGTCGTCCCTCCTGACTCGAGGTAAGTGCCTCCATAACACGATATTACTCGCCAGCCCGGAAAAGGGTGTCTTGAATATCTAAAAATCCAACACACACGGATCAATGACTGATAAACTCGAGCGTATTCTCCGCGTTACTTTCCGATGTGTTTTCCTAACCCCACCTATCACAAACGAAATGATACTCGTGCAGACGGCTGTCATACCGGCTCCGATTCGAAATCCTTTTTTATACGATCGACAGAGATAGAGGTGCGCCGCCTTAGCTCAGACTGGGAGAGCACTCGACTGAAGATCGAGCTGTCCCCGGTTCAAATCCGGGAGGCGGCACTTCTGTGATTCTAACCGGCGAGCGTAGCGAGCCATGTTAGAATCCAGAATGCGATCCGACCGGATTTGAACTAGACGGAGGTTCTGCGCTTCGCGCAGGTTCTCCGGCGTAGTTCACAATCCAGGAGGCGGCATTCCGATTCTACTCGGTCTACATTCGCAGTCCAGTAGCGCTGTATGGCGGTTTCTCTGTGATTCCTCGGCTGAGACCAGATTATCATTCCACTCGCGTTCCGTCGCCTTCGGGCACTTCAGGCTAGATTCGATTCAAGAGGGACTTATATTTCAGCGTACGAAATTGGACTCACAGGGACTCGTCCATTGAAGATCTCCCTCGCGTTACCCTATCGAATCAGGATCGGTCTTCATCTCATTGATTAATTCGGTGGACCTGGAGAAACAGACTCTGTGAGCTACAATGACGCCTCTCTCGATCGACTTTCTCTCTATCCCTATCGTTTCGAGAATCTACTAAGCGCGGCGGAGAGTAGTGAGGGGCGAATAGCTCCTTAGTTCCATTATATCCCAACAGGTCCGAAGAATTCGTCTTCTCGCCGCAAGAAATAGCAAAGAGAATCGACTCGAGGATCAGGTGGTGTCATAGAACGGATTGGAGACCCGCTCTACGGCGATCCGATGGGTGGTAAGTACAGGTCAGGTAGCTAACGGGACGGCAGCCGTTCCTACTGATGGCTGTCGATGGTGGACACAGCGGGCAAGGTCAGTACGACATCGCTGTTTCTTTCGCCCCGTTTCGATTATCCCTTCTCCGTCGCGTATTTACTAACGTGGTCACTTCCGCTGTTTCTCCTGAGTACGCTATATGACGTGGCAAACGAGTCTGGAAAGATGTTCTTAAAATCAAATGTGGTTATAACTTCGCTGTGGAACAATTATAGTAAGTACAACCAATTCATAATAACCAGATAGGGAAGGTGTCTATCGGAGTTGACGATGGTATGCCAAACTGGCATCGCCGAACGGTACTCGCGACAGGCGCAGCGCTTTCGACCGGACTTGGACTCACCTCGAGTGTGGCGGGCGAATCGAACGATGATGACACCGAAGGGGAGCGCGATCTCGAACTCTCGGTGTCGGCACCCGAGTCGATCCCGTACGAAGAGGTCGCCGATCCGAGCGAGGACGCCGCCGAC
Source organism: Haloterrigena salifodinae (assembly GCF_003977755.1). Lineage (NCBI taxonomy): Archaea > Methanobacteriati > Methanobacteriota > Halobacteria > Halobacteriales > Natrialbaceae > Haloterrigena > Haloterrigena salifodinae. The sequence continues at coordinate 42,239 of NZ_RQWN01000003.1, read as the reverse complement.
TTCCATATCGAGGTGACAAACCGCGGCGACGAACCCGTCTCGGTCGAGGGAAGATTCAAGATTGGTCCTCTCGACGAACCGCTATTGTCCGCTTCCCCAGTTGAGCTGAAGCCTGGCGAGACGAATACCGTCTACTTCGGCGTCATGAGCCGGGATCTCGGTCCCGGTGACCACGAATGGACCGTCACCGCGAACGACAAAACCGAAACTGGAACGCTGACGGTGACCGACGACGAGGGGTGCTGACCAGTTTCGGATTTCGAATACCGGGAAAGATTCGGGTCGAATAGAGCCCTCGAACTCATTTTTCTGACGACTTATCGGCAAAACTTCGACGAAAACGACCACTGTTGCGGGGTTCCCTCTGCACCAGGGATAAACCACTCACACTGCTCGTGGTTACTTGCTTCACGCAGGATATCCGTTCGCACCGCTACGTATCGGCTGGTTCATCGGAATATAGATACGACGACAGATTATTATATTGTCAATCATCCGTAAATTATGAGCGTACTCGAGATACTGACGGAGACGATCGGGGGCTACCTCTCGGGCGGGACGGAAGAAGCGGTTTCCGAAGGCATCGAAGAAACGGCCGAAGAAGCGACTGGAGAAGGCTTCTAGCCGGCTTTTGGGCCGTCTCGAGCGAATCGCTGCACTCAGTTCAAGGGCGGCAATCGAGACCGCGAGCGGGTAGAAACCGGAACCCGACGTAGCCGTGGCCAACGGTTATGCGTCCGCCGGCAGTAGCACGCCCGTGAGCGAGACACCGCAAAACGAGAGCGACACGTTCGAGATCGGAGACAGAACCGTCCATCGGCTCGGCTTCGGGGCGATGCGTCTCACCGGCGACGAAATCATCGGGCCGCCCGAGGACGAGGACCAGGCCCGCGAGGTCCTCCAGCGGGCGGTCGATATCGGCGTCGACCTCGTCGACACGGCCGACTCCTACGGGCCGGCGGTCAGCGAACGGCTCATCGGCGAGGCGATCGGCGACCGCGACGACGTGCTGGTCGCGACCAAGGCCGGCCTGCTGCGCAACCGCGAGGGCGAGTGGCTCGCCCACGGCGATCCCGACTACATCCGCAATCAGGTGCTCACCTCGCTGGATCGCCTGCAGACCGACACCATCGACCTCTACCAGTTCCACCGGCCCGATGACGACACGCCCTTTGAGGACTCGGTTACGGCCTTCGCTGAACTCAAAGACGAGGGGCTCGTCGACGAGGTGGGGCTCAGCAACGTCTCGCCGGAACACATCGATCAGGCCCGCGAGCAGGTCGAGATCGCGACGGTCCAGAACCGCTACAACGTCGGCGACCGGGGAGCCGCCGATGCCCTCGAACTCTGTACCGAGGAGGGGATCGGCTTCATTCCGTGGGCGCCGATCAATGGCGACGACGTCGACGAACACGGTGACCTCCTGAACGAGATCGCCGACGAACACGACGCGACGCGCCGACAGGTCGCCCTGGCGTGGCTCCTCGAGCGCTCGGCGGTCATCCTGCCGATTCCGGGCACGTCCGACCCCGACCACCTCGAGTCAAACGTCGCGGCCTCGCAGCTGTCGCTGTCCGAGGACGAGGTGCAGCGATTGACCGACGCGGCCGACTGAGACCGGGTTTTTTCGCCCGTCCAGTTCAGGCCCCACGCCTACCAGAGCGGGCGTTCGAGGGACGATATGGGCGACCGAACTGCGCTTGACGACGCGACCGAGGACGAGCGAGCGGCCCTCGAGGAGATCCTCCCGGCGGGCGTCACCGACGACGGCAAACTGACCTACCATCTCGTCGCTGAGTTCGAGGAGTCGGCGTAGCGTCGGAACACCGTTGAGCGTCGAAGCCTCTCTCGAGCGTCGGCTCGAGCGGCCGACTGGCTCAGTTCTCGAGTTGGCTGGCGATGCGATTCGAAAGTTCGGTGAGGTAGAACGAGCCCCAGATCGCGGCGACGCCGGCGCCGACGACGTCGTAGAAGAGGTCGACGATCGTGTCGCTGAGCCCGTGCTGGGCGACGACCGCGCTGAGTCCCAGTTGCTGGGCGCTCCAGTCGAGTGCGAACTCCAGGAGCTCCCAGAGGACGCCGAATGCCAGCACAAACACGAGGATGAAGGCGATCAGCATCCGCGGTGGAAAGTAGATCTCGTCGGTGTGGAGGTCGATCGCCCGGACGACGGCGTAGCCGGCCGCGGCGACGATCGACGCCGAGACGGTGTGGGTTAGGCTGTCCCACGGGCCGATGAAGCTGTAGAGGCCGGCGGACCCCAGCGCGTGCAGAAACACCGCCGCCGTGAGCCAGAACACCAGTCCCGGCTCGAGGGGCAGTCGCCGGTCCCGTTCGAACACCGCGGGGAGGAACGTGATCCCGAGTGCGATGGCGCTGTTGGAGACCGTCGTCAGGTCCCGCGTGACGAACCCGTACAGGAGGAGGACGGCGAGGGCGACCTGCATCGTTCGCGAGAGGATCTCGACGGTTCGGTCGGGGGCGTCCAACCGGTCGCGAATCAGACTCGGAACCGGATCGGGTTCTTCGTCCGGCGCGTCGTCGTCCGGCTCCGCCTCACCCGGAGCGTTGTCGACGGGAGAGTACGCTCGCGTCCGATCGGTGTCGTTCGGCGCGTACGAAAAATAGCGCCCGAAGACGACACTCGCGAGGAGTCCGGCCAGGGCCGCGTACGCGAAGTCGATCATCAGCGCGCGGTTGGCGGCGTCCTGCGAGCGACCGTCGAGGACGTAGTTGGTGCCGACGGTCACGTCGGCCAGCCACTGGGCGACGTTCCACGTTCCGGCAACCGCCAGCGTCGTGAGGACAACCAGGATGATCGCGAACGTGTGGTTCATTCGCACGGCCGTGAACCGATCGATCTCCACGGTCGCGACGAGCGCGACCGCCGCGACGGCGACGTAGGTCGCGACCGTCGTCAGCGGGGATTGGCCGAACAGCGTCGCGTCGACGACGGGAACGGCGACCAGCGCCAGCAGTTCCCACGGCGGCATCGCGAGCGGATCGCGGAACGCGACCACGGGCAGCACCACGATCGCGACCGCGAAGCCGGTGAAGGCGAACCAGCGGTACGACTCGGCGAGGCCGTGGTTGATCGCGAAGGCGACGAGCGCGAGCGTGACAATCCAGGCCAGCGCCGCGTTCCGCGCGGGCTCGTCGACGGTCCGTCCGAGTCCGGCATCGGCCATGCGGGACCGTACGCGACCGCCGTCCTAAACGCGGACGCATGAACACGCCGCCGAACGGACCACTCGAGGCGGTGTTCGGCATCTCGTATCGGCCTCGAGCGCTCAGGTCGGGAATCACTGACTCGAGCGGCCGATCAGTCGCCGACGTAGACAGTCTTCAGTCGCGAGCCGCAGTGGGGACAACAGAGGGTCTGCCACGTCGTCGAATCGAGCCCGCCCATTGTTTTCGTTCGGCGGGCCTCCTCGAATCGAACGTCGGCGTCACAGGTGTCACACTCGAACGGTCCGTCGGTGGCCGTCATCGTTCGAATCGACGGCGGCATCGGTATTCAACCTGTGGCGCCGTTCACTCCTACCCTTCGCATCTGCAGTGGAGATGTGTCATATCGTGCGATTACTTCTCGGTCGGATTTGCGCCGCTGGAAGATTTGTTCGTCGCGAAAAGGTTCGGGTGCGAGAATCGAACCCGACTGCGAGACTCACTTCGTTCGCCTCGCGTAGTTCGATTCTCTGACGACTCCTGCGGCTCACGAGTTTGTTCGCCGCAGGAAGTCCGGGTGCGAGAATCGAACCCGCGTCTCAGCCTCCACAAGGCTGAAGGATAACCACTACCCCAACCCGGACACGCTTACATAATCAGTTACGGCCGGTCCAACTGAAATACGTTACGACTCGAGTACGCGTCCGTGCGAGACAGTACCGCGTGATTCCGAGACACTCGCCGGCCGGCGACGCGGACCGGGACGTTTTTCGGCCCAGCGCCGCTAGGACCGCCAACGCGTGGCCATCACCGATAAAATCTACGTCAAAAACCACCGGCAGCTCAGCTCCCAGCTCGAGACGAACATCCCGAAGGGCGCGTTCAAGGGGGCGACGCTGGACATGCTCTTCCAGGGCCAGGGCCTCGAGAAGTTAGACGACGCGACCCGGGATCGCGTCCTCGACTTCACGGAGGACTTCCTGGACTGTAGCTGCGACAACAACCCCTACTGTGGCTGCCCGGAACGGAAGTTCATCCAGTACCTCCTCGAGTTGCGCGCACAGGGGCTGGGCCCGGACGCGATCGTCGACGTGATGACCGACGACTACATGATCTACGCCTATCCCGGCGACGTCCTCTCGTTTCTGGACAACGGCGTCCGCACGCTCGAGGCGGCCGAGGGGCTGGCGCGGGTCGACGGCGAGAGCGAGAAACGCGACGAGATTCGGCAGGCGAAGCAGAATCTCGCCCGATAGCACTCTCGTTGCCGCTGCTGACTGGAGAAACGGAACGTCGCACGATTTCACTGTTTCTTACACGCGCCTAGAACAGATCTGACGATCCAGCACCTATATTTGGAAAATAACCAAATTGTATTCATAAAACTGTGTGTACGTAGGCGTATGGAGCAAGTATTATTCGGGGCAGTCATCGTGTTTTGGATCGCTCTCGGATGGAGTCTCCTTCGATGGCTGGTAACCGGCGAGATGCCGGATTTGCTCAAGAATCTCGGTTGATGTACCATCGCTATAAGCAGCAGGCCGAGTTCCGCGGAACCTGATTTCGAGGCGATTCATCCGAGAGATTCAGCAGTCACACAGCGAGCACTCACGCTTCGGTTTCCCAACTCCGGCGCGCACCACCGCAGAAATCAGTTCAGTTCAGTCTGCTCCGAGCGCCGACTATCGCAACTGGTACGATTCGTCTTCCTCGTCTAGATCGTCCAGCAACAGGATCTCGTCTTCCTCGTCCTCGAGTCGGTCCTGCAGCTCGTTGACGTAGCCCTTGTACTCGTCGAGTTGCTCTCGGAGGTGTTCGGCCTCGAGTTCGAGGCGCTCGTGTTCGCGGACGAAGCTCTTGCGGACCTCGACGGTCGGCGGAAACGTCTGCTCCCCGTCGTCGCTCCCCATCGCCTCGAGTTCGTCCTCGGGGACGACCTCGACCTGCCCGTCGTGTTCGACCAGTCGGTCGACGTAGTCTCGGAAGACGGCGGACAACGAGATGTCGCGCTCTTCGGCGATATCCTGGAGCGCCTCGAACGCGTCCTCGTTTACCCGAAACGAGATCGTCTTGTTCTTGTTGCCCATCTGTTTGTCGTCTATTCGTCGGGCATGACACTTAACGATTCGTCAGACGAGACCCTCGCTCGCGGTTCCGGGACCCGACCTGCTATTCCGCTCGAGGCCCAACGTCGACCATGCCTCCCGACACGCCGGGACTCCACCACGTCACGGGGCTGGTCGGCGACGCCCAGACGGCCGTCGACTTCTACGCGGGCGTCCTCGGCCTCCGCCTCGCGACCCAGACGGTGAACTTCGAGGACATCCTCCAGCACCACCTCTACTTCGGCGACGCGGTCGGCACGCCGGGGACGGTCCTGACCCACTTCCCGGACCCCCACGCCGATCCGGGCCGGGTCGGTAAACCGCAGGTCGCGTCGGTCGCGTTCGCCGTTCCCGCGGGCTCCCTCGAGTACTGGCGGGACCGACTCGTCGATTACGACGTCGCGGTCGAAGGCCCGCTCGAGCGCTTCGAGGAGCGCGTCCTGCAGTTCGAGGACCCCGCCGGGACGCAACTGGAACTCGTTGCCGGTCCGCCCGACGCGCCGGACCCGAGCGGCGTCGAACCGTGGACCGATGGCCCGGTTCCCGACGAATCTGCGATCCGCGCGCTCCACGGCGTCTCGACGCTGTCGGTCAATCCCTACGCGACCGCGAGTACGCTCGAGACGCTGGGCTTCGAGTACGAGTCCGAACTGGACGACCGAGCCCGGTACCGCGCCGCCGGCGATCGAGCGACGATCGTCGACGTGCTTGATCGGGACGCCGAGTTCGGCCGCGAGGGTCCCGGAACCCTGCACCACGTCGCGGTTCGCGTCGGGAGCGAGGACGACCTCCACGAGTGGCGGAAAATCTTCGACGACCGCGGCCATGACGTCTCGCGGGTCAAGGATCGTCACTTCTTCCATTCGCTGTACGTCCGCGAACCGGGCGGCGTCCTCTTCGAACTGGCGACCGAGAGCGACGGCGTCGCTGCCAGCGGTCCCGAGGGCGGCCCTGGCGAGTCGCTGCACCTGCCCGACTGGTTCGAACGGGATCGGGATCTGATCGAGAGCCAGTTGCCGGAACTGACGGTTCCGGAGGCAACTGCGCGCGACGGGGACACTGGCGCCGCCGACAGCGCCGACGCCGGTAGCGATCGATGACGGGACGTGACTCGGGCCGGTCGATGGACTCGGTTTCGGGACCCCACGCCGGCCAACCCTTGCTCACGGCCGGCGCGCCTGCGCTGGCCGCCGAAGCCGCACTCGTCGTCTGTCACGGCCGCGGCGCGACGGCCCAGGGCGTCGTCAACCTCTTCGAACCGGTCTCCCGCCACGGTCTCGCCGTCCTCGCCCCGCAGGCCGAGCGGAGCCGCTGGTACCCCCGTTCGGCCGCCGCGCTGCGAACCGAAAACGAGCCGTGGCTCTCCTCGAGCGTCGACTGCGTGGCTGCCGCTCTCGGAGCCGCGGCGGGGATCGGGATCCCACCGGAACGAACCGTTCTTGCGGGCTTCTCGCAAGGCGCTTGCGTCGCCGCGGAGTACGTCCGCCGGAACCCGAACCGCTACGGCGGGCTCGCTGTCCTCTCTGCGACGCTGCCGGGATCGGACGCCGAGCTCGAGGCGACCGATATCGACGGCTTGCTGGCGGAGACGCCGGTCCTGCTCGGCTACGGCGCCGAAGATCCACACGTCGATCCGTCGCGCGTCGCCGCGACGGCGCAAATCTTCGAACGAGCCGACGCCGCGGTCGACGAGCGGCGCTATCCCGAGACCGGTCACGAGGTCACCGACGACGAGTTCGCGGCGATCGGCGCGCTACTCGAGACCGCGCTCGAGGCGTAATCGGAGATCGGACGCGGATGCATCGCTCTCTGGGTTAAGCGGCGCGAAAAAGAACGAAACGGAGTTGCCGAACTCAGGCCGTCGCTTCGGCGTCGTCGGCCTCGACGTCCTCGAGTTGCTCGAGCGCCTGAATCACGTCGTTGCGGTAGTTGACGACCGGCGAGTCGTAGCGCTCGCGGGCCATCTGGGCGTACTCGTTGGTGGGCGCCGTCGAGCCGTTCTCGGGAGCCTCCTGTTCTTCTTCCCACTCCTCGAAGGCCTCGATGCGATCGAGGGTGCGTTCGGCGGTTTCGACGACCCAACGGTCGCGGGTGTCGTCGTCGACGACCGCGATGGATTCGGGGCGAACGGAGACGTTGACGCTGCCGTCGTCAGTCTCGTAGGTGCGGGGTTTGCCGACGATGGAGACGTATTCCGGCGGCTCCGTGTCCCGGAGCACCGATGCGGCCTCGGGCTGGTACTGACCGGCGTAGACGAAGAACGTCCCGGTCGGGTCGACGACCCGGCCGCGCCAGTACTCGCTGTCCTCGCCGACGTCCTCCGTTTCCGTGAGGGTTCCGACGATGAACACGCGGTTCGCGCGGTCGCCGGTCGGGAGCAGCGCGTAGTTGGGCGCGCGCTCGTCGTCGCTCTCTTTGAAGGTGTACGTCGAATCGTTGAATTCCGATGCGAAGACGCGGCGGGCGACTTCGCGGGTGAGTTCTGACTGGCTCATATCACATCGACCTCGCTCTGATCAGCAGCTGTTCGGCGTCGGCGGGCCCGTCGAGTTCCTCGACGTCGTCGGCCAGCACGTAGCGGCCGAAGGTCGGTCCCTCGATACGGTAGTAGGTGCCGACGATGTCCGCGGCGATCTCGTCGGCGACGATGGTCGTGTCCAGAGCGTCCATCGCCATATCCTTGGCCTCCTCTAAGCTCAGGCCCGTCAGGTCCTCGGTGGCCTCCTTGTCGAAGATGACCTCGTGGGCGTCGATCCCGTCGTCGACGACCGCCTTGATGCGGAGGTCGAACTCGCCTTCGACCTCGCCGTGTTCGTTACAGCGGCCGTTCTGCAGGACGCGCGTGCAGTCCTCTTTCGGGCAGCGCTTGATGAGGCCGCTGCCGCTTTGCATGTCCACGAGGGCGCCCTCGATCTCGCTGGTGTCGTCGCCGACCTCGAGGTCCTCGTCGAGCTCCTCGATCACCGTCGTCGAGTTAAGTTTGACCGAGTACCGGCCCTGGTACTCGTCGGTGACGACGTTGCGAAGGTCGTAGACCGCGCCCTCCTCGAGGGATGGCAGGTCTGATTTGGCCCACTTGGTGAACTTGATCGTGCCCGTCGGGTCGCCCAGCAGGCCGACCTGTGCGACGGAGTCGCTCCGGGGATCCCAGAGTTCGATGACCTTCGCGGTGAGGTCGATCCACTGTTCGGGCTCGTCGACGTCCTCGACGTTCACTTCCTCGCTGCCGCCCCGCGAGATGTCCTCTCGCTCGAGGCCGGCCTCTTCGAGGTAGTGGTTGGTGACGCTCCGGCGCGCCTCGTCGATGGGAACCTTGTACTCGTCGACGAGCGTCGTCAGTCGCTCCTCGACGTCGTCGACGCTCACGTCGATGTGATCCGAAAACTGGTCGTGTATGTCGTCCGCGTGCTGTCGTACGTCGCTCATTGTGTCACGCCTCCTCTTTCGTTTCACTGGGAGGCATATCTCGTTTCGCGCCCGATAGTATTTAAAGTACCGGCACCGGGGTGAAAGTGAACGTCGCGAGCCCGATCGAGGGGGCCGTTAGGTCGACTCGACGTCGATTTCGACGGCGTTCGGCAGGACCGCGTTCGCGGCGTACCCGCCCTCGTTCCAGGGGAACTCGTCGGCCTCGAGCGCGTCGCGCCAGGCGTCGGGATTGGAGATCCGCATCGGCTGTCGGCGGCCCTGATCGTCGGTCGCTCGCGAACAGAGAACGTGCGTCCCTGGCTGCGCGTCCCAGTCGTAACGGAACAGTCGCCACGCACCCGCGTAGTCGGGGCCGAACAGTTCCGCGTCGGCCCACGTGTCGCCGCCGTCGGTCGAGACCTCGACCCGCTCGACGCCGTCGTCGCCGGCCCAGGCGACGCCGGTGAGTTCGATCGTTCCGTCCTCGAGAGCGCTCACTGCGGACTCGCCGTCCGGAGCGCCGATGATCGACATCACGGTCTGGTCGAACGTGTAGGGATGATCGGGCTCGCCCGCCTCGAGTTGGGACCACGTATCGACCGTTTCGACGGTCTCGTTCGGTTCGGGGTCGACGTCGGCGGGGTGCATTCGGTAGGCCTCCTGCTGCCAGTAGGCGTGGTCACCGGGTCGATCCAGTGAGCCGTCGACGACCATCGTGTCCATCAGCCGGAGCTCCTCGACCCACTTGACGCAGTTGACGCCGTACCAGCCGGGAACGATCAGCCGAACCGGGAAGCCGTGTTCGCGGGGGAGCGGCCGGCCGTTCATCTCCGTGGCGAGGATGCAGTCCTCGAGCGCCTTCGAGAGGGGAATTGACCGCGCGAAGACGTCGTCGCCGTCCGAGGGGTCGCCACCGACGGCCGTGAGCCACGCGTCGCCGTCCGCGTCGTCAAGCCGACCGCGTAGTATCGAACTGAGCGGCGTGCCGGTCCAGATCGCCGTCCCCGCGGCCTCGAACCCCCATTGGACGCTTCCGGTCTCGGGGCGGTGCTGTCCGCGGCCGTTTCCGGCGCACTCCATCGTGTGGGCCACCGCGACCGTCGGGAACTCGTCGTTCAGGTCCGACAGCGAGTACTCGTCGTCGAGCCGTCCCGTCAGGGAGACCGTCCACGAGTCCGCGTCGGCGTCGGGAATGTCGTTGCGGTGGCAGACGAAGTGTTCCTCAACGGGCGTCAGCCAGTTCGCGTACGTTCGCCTGTCGGCCGCGCCGACGACGGTGTACTTGTCGGCCTCGTCGCGGGTCTCGCGGACGCCGCCGTCCTTTCGCTCGAGGATCGCGTCGATCTCGCCGCGGCGACTCTCTCGAGGTGTTTCCGTGCTCATAGTCACCACACAACACGAGCTGGCAAAACCCTTCGCCCCGACTCGAGCGGTCGCTCGTCGCCGGCCGGCCGAGACCGTTCCCGCGCCGACGAACCGCGGAACGGCGGCGACGGGACTATGTGGCCGGCGATCGAATCACGTCCAATGGCGGATCGTCGTCGGCTCGAGCGGTTCCTGCGCTCGAAGCTCCAGGAGGCTGGCGAGCAGTACGAACAGGTTCGGGGCTCGACGGGCGAGCAACTCGAGGAGGCCCGCGAGGCCTACGAAGTGGCGAAAAACGCCCGCGGCCTGCCGTCGGACGAGGCGGGACGGGCGAAGATCGTCTGCCGGCGTTATGCCGAACAGCGGGCGGCGATGCTCGACGACCAGTACCGGCCGGCGTGTTTCGAAGCGGGCCATCCCGACTGCGAGGGCTGTGCGGAGGACGTCCGCGAGGGACGGATCGAGACCTGGTAGCGACCGCCGCGTTGCCGGTAGTTAGTAGCGCGGTTTCGTTCTTCGAAGTTGTTCTCGGAGCCGAATCGTCCAATTTGGTAGCTATATCTGTGACTTCTGAGTGGGAACGCTGTTGACTCTCAGCAAAAATCGATAGGTTATAATCCTATAATAACACTCTTGAATAGAAACCTGGTTTTTAACACCCGCACGGGAATATCCACCAGTAATGGGGTCAGAAGACGAAGAAATCATTCGGATACTCATAGATGCAACCAACCGTGAAATTTTAACTGTTCTCAATGAATCTCATCGCGGCCTCTCTGTAACGGAGCTCGCTGAACACCTCGCTTCGGCGGACGAGCAGGAACTCGAGCGAACGATCGTTTCGCTCCATCACGAGTACCTTCCCCGACTCGACGAAGTCGGGCTCGTCGCGTACGACCACGATGAAAATACCGTCACCACCGGCCGTCGATCGGCGGATGACGCCGACTGGATGGACGTCGAAGCGCTCGACGAACTGCTCTCGCAGTTCGAGACGGGACGGAGACCGGACGAGCGTACCGTCGGGCGGCTCGAGGGTCGCGAAGCGGTGTACGACTATTGCCGAGAGCTGGCCGACAGAGCCGACGACGAACTCTTTCTGATCTACGCGTCCGACGAGTTACTCGACGAAGCGTGTGTCCCGCACGCGGAGAACGCCATCGACCGAGACGTCGAACTTCACGCCGGAACGAAAAACGACGCTGCTCGAGAGTTCTTTCGGGAGCGCCTCCCGGAAGCAACGATCTGGGAGCCACAGATGGATTGGATGTACGAACGAGCGAACTATCCCAAGGTGAGTCGGCTCATCGTCGCCGATCGGGAGACCGTCGTCGTCGGCCTCTGGGACGAGGACGCCACCGGATCGAGAACGGAGGTCGCGATGATCGGAGAGGGCCAGACCAATCCACTGGTGGTCCTCACGCGGGAACTGCTCGGCCCTCGACTGGACCATCTCGATTATCAGAGCGACGAGTTTCTCGGAAGTCTTCCGTTCGAAACGTAAGCTTCGGTCTCGTCGCGTCGAAGCGTTCGATACCGGCGTTTCCTGTACGCACCGCGATTTTCACACGCCTCCGGAAAAGAAATCGCCCTCGACTCCCGGTCAGGGCGTCGGACCGCTGCGACCGATCACTCGGGACCCGTGGGTTCGGTCTCGGCGTTGCCGTTCCCGTCGGACGGCCACACCGCCCAGACGACGATCGCGAGGACAATCGCGATGGCGAGGGCGACCCCTTCGAGGACCGAGAGCTCGATTCCGAACCACGAGAGCGCGGTGCGGAGTTCGACGACGATCGGGATGACGATCGCCGCGACGACGAGCAGGCCGGCCTTCGAGATGCGCATCTAGGAAATCACCTCCCGGACGGTCTCGAGGACGGCCGTGGTATCGGGAACGAGCGTGAGCTGTCGCCCCTCGATGCCGGGACCGAAGAGGCCGCCGTTCTCGATGATGCTCGCGAGCGGAAGCGTATACGCGAAGATTACGAGGACGATAGCGATGGCAGTCCAGAGTTTGAGGTTGTCGAGGATCTCGGGCGCGTCCTCGGGGCCCGAGAGCGTTCCGGCGTAGGTGTTGTCCGGGATGGCGTCGCTGGACCCGTTGAACGACGTCAGGACCATGTTCAGGAGGAACAGGGCCAGCGAGACGGTCAGGATCACGGCGCCGAGGGCGACCTGCGCGTTGATCTCGCCGACGGTCCCGGCGGCGGGTTCGAACTCGAAGCCGGAGTACTGCGGTTCGGCGGTCCGGCGGGGCATCCCGAACAGCCCCGAGCGGTGCATCGCGTTCGACATGAACGTCATGCCGATGAACCACAGCAGGACCTGCCCCAGCGCGACGGAGCGGTTCCACAGCGCCTTGCCGGTCACCTGCGGGATGAACCAGTAGGCCGCGGCCATGAACGTCAGCGCGACGGCGGTGCCGACGGTGAGGTGGAAGTGACCGACGACCCACCAGGTGTTGTGGACGAGGTAGTTGATGTTCATCCCCGCGTTGATCATGCCGGAGAAGCCGGCCGCGGCGAACATCAAGCCCGCCAGCGCCATGCCGGTAAAGACCGGGTCGCGCCATGGCAGCGCTCTGAGCCAGCCGAGGTAGCCCTCGCCGCCGCGCTGGCGCGCGCCGTGTTCCATGCTCGCGACGACGGTGAACGCGGTCAGCAGGCTCGGCAGCAACAGGAACATCGTGTTCGTCATCGCGATGAATTTGTACCCCTCAGCGATGCCGGGATCCAGATACTGGTGGTGGATGCCCAGCGGCGTCGAAAGCAGCAGGAACAGCACGAAGACGACGCGGGCAAGCGGGTCGCTGAACAGCTTCCCGCCGGAGAGCTTCGGCAGCATGATGTACCACATCATGTACGCCGGCATCAGCCAGAAGTAGACGACGGCGTGGCCGAAGTACCAGAACAGCGTCCGGGTCAACAGCGGGTTCACGGAGTCGACGATGCCCAACGACCACGGCAGCAGGAAGACGAGGATCGACAGGGCGACGCCGAACGTACAGACGTACCAGAACAGCGTCGTCGTCAACACCATGAACGTCGGCAGCGGGATCCGCTCGTCGGGGTTCTCGCTGCGCCAGGCCCACCACGTCCGGAACCAGTCGACGCCGGCCAGCCAGGAGCCGACGACGAACAGCACCAGCCCGACGTAGAAGAAGGGGTGGGCCTGCAGCGGCGCGTAGAACGTGAAGAGCACGTCCGCGTTCAGCGGCGCGCCGAGGATCTCAGGCGCGTCCTCGAGGAAGCCGGCGAAGATCGTGACGGCGGTGAGGACCGATCCGACGACCATCATGACGTACCACGACCAGGTGAAGCGGGTGTCGACGACGCCCCGCTCGAGGCTGGTCGTCACCGCCCAGGTGAAGATGCCCACGAGGAAGAAGATCGTGAACGTGATCGCCAGCAGGACGCCGTGGGCGGTCAACACGGTGTAGTAGTCCGCCGAATCGATAAAGCGGACGACGTCCGTCCGGTGGAGCGCCTGCACGAGTCCGAGCAGGCCGCCGATGGCCAGCGCGAGGAAGGAACTCCAGAAGGCGGCCTTGATCACCTTCGCCTCCGCGGGGAACTGATCGATGTAGGCGTTACGCATCGCCGTCACCTCCGTCGGAGCCGCCGTCACCGTCCGCGACGGTGAGCGTGCCGCGCTCCTCGTAGCCGGCGGCGGTCACCGTCCAGTCGTGGTCGCCCGCGCCGAGTTCGTCGGTGTCGACCGCGAACTCGACGGACTCGCTGCCGGCGCCGGAGATTGTGACGTCTTCTTCGTACCGCTGATCGCCGATCTCGAGAGTCGCGGTCGTCTCGAGGTCGGTCTGCATCCCGTCGCTGACGGTCGCGTTGATCGTTGTCTCGTTACCTGCCTCGACCTCGCTGGGGGCCTCGACGTCCAGTTCGGTCATGTTGAACTCGTCTTCGGGAACGACGTTCAGTTTCCCTTCCATGTTGTGGTGGCCCTGACCGCAGTACTCGTTACAGAGAATGCCGTACTCGCCCGGTTCGTCAAACTCGACGGTCATCTGCGAGACCTCGCCGGGGATGACCATCGTGTTAATGTTCGTTCCGACCACGGAGAAGCTGTGGGTCACGTCTCGGCTCGTGACGTAGAACGTCACTTCGCTGCCCGCCGGCACCTCGATCTCGCCCGGCGAGTACGACCACGCCTGTGCGACAACGTCGACCTCGTACTCGTCGCCACCGACGTGTGTGACGCCGGTGTCGCCGAACCGCTCGTGATCGCTGATCGCGTCGGGGTCGATCGAGCCGCCGTCGTCGTCAATCATCGAGACGCCCGGACCGACCGCGCCGTACGTGATCGTCGCGATGAAGCCGACGATCAACACCATCGCCGCGGCCAGCCAGAGCTTCTCGTAGGTGTGAATGTTCATGCCAGCCCCACCACCGTCACGAGCGTCCCGACGACGGTCGGTCCGTTGCCGAGGAACTCGACGAAGTACATGAACAGCCACAGCAGTACCAGTATCGCGAAGTAGATCGCGATCAGGATCAGCGTCCCGATCGGATCGTACTCGTCGTGACCGATCGTGCGAACCGGACCGGTCTCCCCAGAATCGGTCTCGGTGGCCTGATCGGTCGTCGGTTGTTCCGTTGCCGAACTCATACGCGTTGGTAGGGAACAGCGGCACCTTACGACCGATCGTAATTCCCGTCCGGTGAAAACAACTCGAGGTATTAAGCCGATGACAGCCCGAGAGACGGCTATGACCCTCGAGACAGTTACGCCGCGGTACGTGGCGGCCATCGGACTACTCGCGGTCGTGCCGGTTCTCGTCTACGGAGTCACGAACTCGGGCGTCGCCGGTCTCGTCAGCGCGGTCAACGTCGCGGTGATCATCGGTTCGTTGTACCTCGCGATGTCGCCGGTCGAGGGATCACACGGCGATCACGCCGCGAGCGAAAACGGGGCCGCCAGGTGACGCCTCGGCGACCGAACGACGGCCGGAGATGACCCTCGCAGCACTTGCGAGCGCCGGGCCGGGGCTCGGCCTCGAGCACGCGGACCTGATCGTCCTCTTCGTCGTCGGCCTGCTCGCCGGCGCCCACTGTCTGGGGATGTGCGGGCCGCTGGTAACGGCCTACGCCGACCGGATTGGCGCCGCCGGCGACAAGCGCCGCGACGATACGCTCACCGGCTACGAGGTGCGCCAGCACGCGCTGTTCAACCTCGGACGGACGGCGAGCTACGCGACGATCGGGGCCCTCTTCGGCCTCCTCGGCGCGGCGACGGTCGCCTCGAGCGAGGCCGTCGCCGCGGTCGGCGACTCCGTCAGGGGCGCGACGGGAATCCTCGTCGGGATCGCCATCATCGCGAGCGGACTCTACTACGTCCGCGGTCGGACGGCCGTCCCGGGTCACGATCTCCCCCTCGTCGGGACGTTGTTCCGTCGCCTCTCGGCGCTGCTCTCGAGTCGGATCGATCGGCTCGCGACGTCGCCGGGGATCGCTGCGCTCGGCGCGGTCCACGGCCTCATGCCGTGTCCGATCATCTACCCGGCGTACCTCTATGCGTTCGCCGTTGGCTCGCCGACTCGCGGGGCGCTCTCGCTTGCCGTCCTCGGACTCGGGACGATCCCGACGCTGTTCGCCTACGGCACCGTCCTGACCGCCGTCGAGTCGGCGACGCGCGTCCGCCTCCACCGCGGGCTCGGCGTCGCCTTCGTCGTCCTCGGCTACGTCCCGCTCTCGCACGGGCTGATGCTGTACGGAATTCACCTGCCCCACCCGCCGCTGCCGTTCGCACCACCGTTCTAACGATGTGTCCAGACTCACGGAACCCAGACTCGTCGGAACGCCCGCACACGCCCGCACCGTCGTCGCCGGCCGAGGGGAGCGACGGCTGTGACCTCTGTGACCTGCCGCTTCCGTCGGCGCCGATCACCGACCCCGACCCCGACGTCGACGGCACCTACTGCTGCCGGGGCTGTCTCGAGGTCGCGCGAACCCTCGAGCGGCGCGACGACGGCCCCGACGAGGCGGCGGTTCGATCGCGACTAGACGGGGCCGAGGCGACGGACGGCCGCGACCTCGACGACCTCGACGGCGAGGACGCCTTCCTCGCGGTCGACGGCATGCACTGCTCGACCTGCGAGGCGTTCCTCGAGTCGGTCGCCGAGCGCCAGGCGGGCGTGCGGGGCGCGACGGCGAGTTACGCGACGGATACGATCCGGATCGTCTACGATCCCGACCGGCTCGCGGCCGACAACCTCCCCGAAATCGTCTCGGGCTACGGCTACACCGCGGCCGATCGATCGGCCGCCGACGGCGACGCGGGCGACGACGACGGGCTCGCCCGGCTGCTGCTCGGCGGCTTCTTCGGCATGATGGTCATGGTCTGGTACGCCCTCTTTCTCTACCCGACCTACTTCGACCTCGAGCCGGTCGTCGCCTTCAGCGGCTACGAGCTCGCGTTTTTGTCTGCGAATATCTGGGCGTTCACGTCGTTCATCCTCTTCTACACCGGATATCCGATCCTCCGGGGCGCGTACGTCAGCCTCCGGGCGGGTCGGCCGAACATGGACCTGCTCGTCGCAACGGCCGCACTCGGCTCGTACGGCTACAGCGCCGCGGCGATCCTCCTCGGCGAGAGCCACCTCTACTTCGACGTCACCGTCGCCATCGTCCTCGTCGTCACCGCGGGCACCCACTACGAGCGGGCGGTCAAGCGCCGCGCCACAGGGCTGCTCTCGGAGCTGACCGAACGGCAGGTCGACGAGGCCCGCCTCGAGAGCGGCGAGACGGTCCCGCTCGAGGCCGTCGAGCCCGGCGATCGGCTGCTCGTCCGCCCCGGCGAGCGGGTCCCCCTTGACAGCGAAGTTCTCGAGGGGTCGGCCGCGGTCGACGAGTCGCTGGTCACCGGCGAGTCCCTCCCCGTCCGGAAGTCACCCGGCGACGAACTCCGCGGCGGCACTGTCGTCACCGACGCGCCGATCGTCCTCGCGGTCGGCGACGAGGCCGAGAGCACGCTCGATCGGCTCGTCTCGCTGCTCTGGTCGATCCAGAGCGCCCGACCCGGCGTCCAGCGGCTCGCGGACAAGCTCGCGACGGTGTTCGTCCCGCTAGTCGTCGCCCTCGCCGTCTCTACGGCCGCCGTCCTGCTCGCGACCGGCTCGAGCCCGTCGACCGCCCTCCTGATCGGGCTGACGGTCGTCATCGTCTCCTGTCCCTGCGCGCTCGGGCTGGCGACGCCGTTGGCGATCGCCGCGGGGGTGCAGGCCGCCGCGAAGCGCGGGATCGTCGTCGCCGCGGAGACGATCTTCGAGGACGCACAGGACGTCGACGTCGTCGTGCTGGACAAGACGGGGACACTGACGACCGGGGAAATGGCCGTCGAGGGCGTTCACGTCGTCGACGGAACCGACTCAGACGAGTTGCTTCGGCGAGCCGGCGCGGTCGAATCGCTGTCGGAGCACCCGGTCGCCGCCGCCGTCGTCGAGGCGGCGCCCGTCGCCGCGGCCGACGGCGGTGGTCTCGAGGCCGAAAATGACGGTGGGACCGTGGCCGGCGCCGAGGGGTCCACAACCGTCGACTCGTTCGAGCGAGCCGACCGCGGCGTCAGCGGCGTCGTCGACGGCGATCGCATCGTCGTCGGCCATCCCGACTTCTGCCGCGAGCGCGGGTTGGCGGTTCCCGGCGCCCTCGAGTCACCGATCGACGACACTCGCGCGGCCGGTCGCGTCCCGGTCGCCGTCGGCTGGGACGGCCGGACCCGCGGCGTCATCGCGGTCGGCGATTCGGAACGCGAAGAGGTCGACGCGGCCCTCGAGACGCTCTCGTCGGGTCGCGATATCGTCGTCCTCACCGGCGACGAGGGGCCGGCCGCCGAGCGGTTCCGCGCGGTCGACGGCGTCGACGAGGTCTTCGCGGGCGTCCCGCCGGAGGCGAAAGCCGAGACCGTCGATCGCCTCCGCACGCGCGGGACGGTCGCGATGGTCGGCGACGGGAGCAACGACGCGCCCGCGCTGGCCGCCGCCGACGTCGGCATCGCGATGGGCGGCGGGACCCAACTCGCGACCGACGCGGCCGACGCGGTGATCGTCGGCGACGACCTCGAGGCGGTCGGCGAGACGCTCGCGATCGCCGCGAGCACGCACCGGCGCATTCGCCAGAACCTCGGCTGGGCATTTTGCTACAACGCAGTGGCGATCCCGCTGGCGGTCGCCGGCCTGCTGAACCCCCTCTTCGCTGCCGTCGCGATGGCCGCGAGCAGCCTGCTGGTCGTGCTCAACTCCTCGCGCTCGATGCGGTAACGTAACTCCGGTGGCGACCCCTACTCGGCGCTGGCGTCGTCATCGCCGTCGGTGTCGGCATCCCCATCCCCAGTGCCGTCGCTGCCGACCGCCCCGTCTTTGGTCACGACTCGCTCGACGACCCGACGCTCGCCGTCCTCGTAGACGTAGGTCGTCTCCGGCTCCTCGTCGCGGGTCTGCCGATGGCTCCCGTCGCAGAACGGAAACGACTCAGACAGGCCGCACCGACAGACCGCGATGTCTCCCTTCTCGTCGTCGATATCAGATGGCTCGAGCTTTCTCGGTCCCGTCTCCTCGAGTTCGACCAATCGCGTCATGGCCGTCGATTCGGGACCGGCGGGCAAAAGACTCGGGTGTCCACGCGTCGGTTCGATTCGCCTCGAGATCGCGGTCGCAGCCGGCCGGTTCGTCGTGAACGCAAGCTACTTGGTTCCCGTTCGTAATTTTCGACGTACGGACACCATGAGTTTCCACGACGCAGGAACGTCGATCGCCATCTCGCTTGCCGTCGTTAAGACCCTCATCCTGCTCGTGGGCAGCTTCATCACCTTTCTCGCGTTCAAAGCCTACCGCCGGACGCGCCAGCGCGCGCTCGGACTCCTGGCCGCCGGCTTCGGCCTCGTCACGCTCGGCCTCGTGCTCGCCGGGCTGCTGTACGAAATTCTCGGGGTCTCGCTGATGATGGGTATCCTGCTCGAGAGCCTCCTGATGCTCGTGGGCTTCGTCATCATCGCCTACTCGCTGTACGTGACGTAGCGCGGCGACGACACACCGTGCTGACGACGAGACGGGCGGCCGCCGAACGCCGCGAGAAACTAAGGCGCTGCGTCCCGCGAGTGCGAGCCGTGACCGAAGACCACGACGCCGCTCGGTCGGGTTCGGGCCCGTCTCAAGACGACGACGTTAGATCGGACGGACTCGCGCCGGTCGTTCGGTCGGTCGTCGAGGAACTGTCCCCCGGACGGGCCTTCGACGTCGCCACCGGCACCGGTCGGAACGCCCTTGCTCTGGCGGAGCGCGGCTGGACCGTCGACGCCGTCGATCTCTCGAGCGCGAAGCTCTCGCGGGCCCGCGAGCGGGCGAGCGAACGTGGAACGACCGTCAACTGGATTCTGGCCGACGCCGATCGCTACTGCGTCCCCGAGGGGAGCTACGACCTCGTAACGGTGAGTTTCTTCGACGCGCGCGATCGGCTGCCGGCCCTGATCGACGCCCTCGCGCCAGGGGGCGTCCTCTGCTACGAACACTACCTCGCGTCGGCGGAGCGCGACGCCGGCCCGGGCGATCGGTTCCGGTTCGATTCGAACGAACTGCTGGCGGCGTGTTCGGAGCTCGCGATCCTCTACTACGCCGAACGCCGGGTCGGCGACGAGCCGCGCGTCACGCTGGTCGCCCGGAACGAAACGGGCGTTCCGCGGTGGCGCCCGCAGCTTTCGCCGTCGCTCGACGACGCCTAAGTCACAGCCACGTCGGCCCCGACACGTCCTCGTCGGCCCCTTCGTGCCAGGTGTGGGCGGGCGTCCAACCGAGCACGTCGGCGGCCTTCGCGTTCGACAGCGCCGACTCCTTGCCCTCGAGATCGACCGCGCCGGGGATCGGCCCGCAGACCGTCTCGACGAGTTCCGCGGTCGGCCGCCCGAGGTAGTTCTCGTCGGCGACGCAGAGGAACTCCTCGTGACCCTCGAGGTCGGTCGCCAGCGCCGCTTCGATCATCCGCGCGACGTCGCGCACGTCGACGTAGGACGCGAAGTTGCCGGTCGGCTCCTCGCTCGAGAGATCCGAGCCGTCCTCGGTCGGGCGCGCTCGTTCCTTCGTCGGCGAAAAGATCGTCGCCGGCCGGATCGTTGCGACCGAGATCCCGTACCGGCGGGCCATCGATTTCGCGATCTCCTCGCCGCAGACCTTCGAGAGCCCGTAGGCGTCCTCGGGCCGGCGGTCGTGGGCCTCGTCGATCGGCAGGTAGTCCGGCGTCCACGTCGACTCCGCGAACAGCGCGCCGTAGGTCGCCTGCGAGGACGACCAGACGACGTCGATCCCCTCCCGGCCGGCCGCCTGTAGGACGTTGTACGCGCTCGTGACGTTGTTCTCGAAGAGCCGCGTCGACGGGTTCTCGAGGGGATCCGAGAGCGCCGCCAGGTGGACGACAGCGTCGGGATCGACCTCGGCGATCGTCTCCCAGGTGTCGACGCCCTCGGTCAGGTCGACGGCCCGAAAGTCGACGTTAGCGCGCACGCCGTCGGGTCGATCGAAATCGACGCCGACGACGTCGACGCCGCGATCCGCCAGTCGATCGACGACCCACGACCCGACGTCGCCGGTCGCCCCCGTGACGATCGCGGTCTCGATATCGTACTCGAACTCCGGCGTCGATAGCTCGGTCTCGGCCATACCGGTCGTCCAACGGTCACCCACTAAACCGTGGTTCCAAACTGCACCTCGAGAAGGGAGACGGCGGGACCCGTCCGCTGTGATTGCGACGCGGTCGTCAGCGTCCGATGCCGCGTCGTTCGTCTATTGCTCGTCGTCCCGCTCGCCGTCGTCACCCTCGGAATCGGCGGCCGAATCAGCTTCGCGGTCGCCCCGCGGCGGCGCCTCCTCCGCCATCGGTTCGGGGTCGGTCCCCTCAAGCGAGGGATAGGCCTGCTCCGGATCGGGGCCCGTCGCCTCGCTGGCCTCGTCGGCCATCGCGGCCGCCGAAAGGTCGACTTCGACGTGGTCGTTGTCCGTCCCCGGATCCGACTCGGCGCGGCGCGGATCCTCGTCGGTCTCCTCGAGGTGGGGCTTTGGCGACGCGCTCTCCTCTCGGTCCGTCGTGAACCGCACGTCCCCTTCGTCGGGAGCGGTCTCGGTCTCGACATCGAGCTCTCCCGACACACCGCGAGGATTCGTCTCGGACTCGTGGAGCACGTCGGAGCGCTCGCGGTTGGCTCGAGCGTTGTCCGAACCCTCGCCGCCCTCGTCGCCGATCCCGATCGACTCGGTGTCGTCGTACGCGCCTGACTCGTCGCCCACCGATCCGGACACGTCGTCGCTCGAGCGCCGTTTTCGGAGGCCGATTCCGAGGAGTGCGCCTCCGGCGAACGCGCGGAGACTGGCGCGGCGTCGATTCCGTCCCGCCGACCGGACCGCATCGACGAGCAGGGCGGTACCGGTCAGTATCGGGAGAACCCCGTTCTGGATCTGGGCGAGAACAGTTGAGCGGATCCCGCTCGAGTCGGCCTCCAAGTCTGTCTCGTCGGTTCCGTACGTCGCCTCGAGGTCGGCCGTGTCGGTGCTGTGAGAGGACATAGTGAATCGTTGTGAGAGTCGGTCCGCACTGGCCGTTCGGTCGGCTCGAGCGGTTGTACGAGTTTGCGACGGTTGAATCCCAGCCCCGCCACTGCTACCCGTCCGGATTCGGAAACTGGGCGACGGACTCACCGTCAAATGAAGTATCACCGGTTAAGAGACAGCAACAACGCTCTGTGTGGAAGTTCTCGAGAAAAGCCTAGGCCGGGATTTGAACCCGGGCTCTCGTCCTTACCAAGGACGCGCTTTACCGCTAAGCTACCCAGGCGCGCACTTCTTCGTTGACTCGAGTCGTCTTTAGGGCTTTCGATTTGCCGTGGGGCGTGGGGCTGTGTAGCGGGCCACTCGAACCCACGCTCTCAGGGATCGGTCGCCGATGTGGCTCGATCGGTCGTTGGATCCTCGAGGGACTGTTCGGAGGGCATCGGCTCGAAATCGGCAAGACAGTCCGCGGCCGGCGGGAAGGAGGTGCCGACGGTCTCGGCGAGGGTCTCGGCGGTGGCGAGCAGCCGATGGGACGGCGCGTCACCGACCGCGGCGGCGCCTGTGCGGACCGCGAGTTCGAGGATATCGCGCTCGAGGTTGGCGTCGATCGCCGTCGCCTCGCCGTCGTCCGGTGCGGGCTCGCCGTCGGCACCGGCGACCCCCGCACTCGAGCGATCAGCGACCGCGTCGCGGCGGGTCTGGTCGCGCCCGAATTTCTGGACGGTTCGGACCGCCTTGCCGGCGGCGTCGGTGCGAGCGAGCAGGTAGAAGCCGCGGGCCACGAGGATATCAGCGGCGAGGATCGCGAGGTCGCTCTCGTCGTCGCCGTTCCCGTCGGGGGCCCAGGGTTCGTCGTGGGCGAGCGACCGCGTCAGTCGCAGCCCCTCGTAGATGAGCTGGACGCCGGCCGCCTGGGTGGCGAGCCCGTCGGTATCGCGGTCGCCGTCGCGGCCGCGGCGCTGTGCGTGACCGCGGTCGGTCTCCGCGCTGCGCTCGGAGTCGGCGACGGCGCGCCCGTCGGCCGTCGTCGCGGCGCTCTCGAGTGTCAGTACGCCGGGGACCATCGATGCTTCAGTGAGGGTGGTCTCGATGCGGTCGTGCAGCGCCGGCGGCTCCACGTCCGCGACGGCTTCGGAGGCGGCACGCCGACAGCTGTCGGCTCGATCCATTGATAGCGGGTTACGACGGGGGAGCCAAAGACCTTTGGAAACGTCCGGTAGACTCGCCCACATGATCGATGTGGACAGTAACGCCGACCGATCGATTCGAACCGTGACGATCGACCGCCCCGACGCGCGCAACGCCCTGACCGTCGCGGGCCTCGAGGCCCTCGAGACGGCGATCGAAGACGCCGAGGAGCCAGTGATCTACCTTCGCGGACGCGGCGGAGCGTTCTCCGCGGGCGCGGACCTCGAGGCGGTCGCCGATCTCGACGGCGACAGCGAGCGGGCCGTCGAGTTCGCCCGGCTGGGCCAGCGCGTCGCCCGGACGATCGAGGACTCGCCGGCCGTCGTCGTCGCCGGCATCGACGGCCCCGCCCGCGGCGGCGGCCTCGAGCTCGCGCTGGCCTGTGACGTCCGCGTCGGAACGCCCGACTCGACCTACGGCGAACCCGGCGTCACGTTTGGCCTGTTCGGCGCGTGGGGCGGTACCGTCCGACTGCCTCGCGTGCTCGGCGAGGGGGACGCCCTCGAGTTCGCGCTCTCGGGGCGAGCCGTCGACGCCGACGCCGCCCTGCGCATGGGCCTCATCTCGAGAATCGACGCCGAGCCGCGGACGGTCGCCGAGGAGATCGCCGAGAACGCGCCCGACGCGCTCGCCGTCCTGAAACGACGCATCAGGGACGACAGCGAGCGCGCGACGCAGGAACGTCGCGAGGCGCGGGCGTTCGGCGACCTCGTCGCGACCTACGCGGACGATATCGACGCCGTCCTCGAGTAGCGACTGGCGACCGAGCCGACGGTGCCACGAGAACCGTAGCTCCAGAAATGTTTTTCACGTTTCACGATGAGGGTGGACCAATGCCCGACTCGGTGTTCCTCTCCGGCGACAGCGTCGATCTCCGACCGATCGAGGAGGACGACCTCGAGTTCCTGCGGCCGGCGGTCAACGACCGGCTCGTCTGGCGACCGATCGGACGGTCCCGTCCCGTCAACCGCGAGCAGGAACGGGAGTTCTTCGAGGATGTCGTCTGCGACGACGACACGGTGAACCTCCTGATCGTCACCGATTCGACACCGGTCGGGACGGTCGCCTTCAACGGGATCGACTGGGAAGCAGATCGGGCGGAAATCGGCTACTGGATCGCGCCCGACCACCACCGGCAGGGATACGCCACCGACGCGGTCGAGCGGTTCGTCACCTACGGCTTCGACCAGCTTGGCCTGCACAAGATCACGGCCCGCGTGTTCGAGTTCAACGAGGGCTCGCAGCGGCTGCTCGAGTCGATCGGATTCACCAAAGAGGGAATTCATCGCGACGAGGTGTTCGTCGACGGCGACTACCAGGACACGTACTGGTACGGGCTCCTCGAGCCGAACTGGCGCTCGCGAGTCGACTGACCGCGCTCAGTCCAGTTGCTCCGGCGCCGGCGGCACCCGCCGTTTGTGTTCGCTGCGTTCGTACATTCCGCGGACCTTCTCGACGGTCTTCGCCTCGACCTCGAGCAGGCGGGCCGTCGCGTCGACCGACAGCGGGCCGTCGATATGGGTCGCCAGAATCGAGTCGAGCGTCTCGTAGCTGACGCCCATCTCGTCCTCGTCGGTCTGGTCGGCCCACAGCTCCGCGGTGGCCGTCTTCGCGGCCAGTTCCTCGGGGACGCCGACGTGGCGGGCCAGCTGGCGGACCTGTGCCTTGTAGAGGTTGCCGATCGGGTGGCAGTCGACCGCGCCGTCGCCGTACTTGGTGAAGTAGCCGACCGCGGCCTCGCTGCGGTTGCCCGTGCCCAGAACTAGCCGGTCCTCGTGGTTCGCCACGAGGTAGTTCAGGACGGCCCGAACGCGTGCGCGGGCGTTCCCGACGGCCTCGCGGTCGCCCTCCGCTTCGGGGTAGGCCTTCAGCAGGGTGTCGACGATCGGCTCGACCTCGATGACGTCGTAGCTGATCTCGAGGTTCTGGGCGACGCGTTCGGCGTCGCTCATGTTCCCCTCGCTGCTGACCCGGGCCGGAAGGACGAGTCCGTGGACGTTCTCGGCGCCCAGCGCCTCGACGGCGAGGTGGGCGGTGAGCGTGCTGTCGATCCCCCCGGAAAGTCCGAGGACGGCGCCGTCGGCCCCCGCGGCGTCGATTTGAGACTGAACGAAGTCGGTGAGGTGGTCGCGTCGCCGTTCCAGTTCCGCCTCCGAGAAGCGAAGGTCGAGCATCTGTCTGGGCGTTCGTACGGCTGGCCCGTCCTAATAGCCTCCCCTCGCCGGCAAAAAGTGGACGACCGTCCGATCGATGACCCGTCGCGGGGAACGGCCTCGGGGAGGGGCGGGACGGTGAAGCGAAATCGGCCGCGAGGCGTCGGTGAGCGCCGGTGGTGAGCGAATTCGAGAAGTTGCGAGCCACGGGAAACGAGCGAACGAAATGAGTGCGGGTGGCCTCATGGGAGGCGTGAACTGCCTAGGTCGGCAGCGGGTTCAATTCCGGCCGGCGCAGCTCCCGTTTCCGTGTTCGGTCCCGCTGTGACGCCACAGTAGCGACTCGAGCGAATTCCGTCTCCGAGAACCGCAGCCGGGAACTATTCTCCCCAGCCAAACTGTGTTCCACGTTAACCCCCACCAATCACTAAATACGCTGACGGAGAACGCTCTTCTATGCAGGCGATCAAACAACGCGACTTCGAAACCGACGTCCAGCGGGAAGTGTACGACTTCGTCGAGCGAAACGGGGCCGTCGAACGACAACAGTTGAAAGCGGAGTTCGGGTTCGACGACGACGAACTCGAGGAGACGCTCTCGACCCTCGAGGACGACGGGTACGTCGAGACCGAGGAGGGACTCGTGCGGTTGGCGATCGACATCGGCGAAGAGAAGACGCACGCGACCGACGAACTGGAGTATACGATCCGGCCGGCCGAACAGAGCGATCTGCAGGGGATCGTGGGCGTGATGCGACAGGTCGCCGAAGAGAACGACTACCTCGTCGCCGAGACCGTCGTCGACCTGCTCGACCACGAGGAGGTCGTCTTCCGACACAACGACATCACGTCTCGGATCTTCTTCGTCGCGACGGTCGACGACGACGTCGTCGGCTGGGTCCACCTGCAGGCGCCCAATTACGCGAAGCTCTCGCACACCGCGGAGCTGACCATGGGCGTACTCGAGGAGTACCGCGGTCACGGGATCGGAAGCAATCTCCTCGAGCGGGGGCTCCAGTGGGCCACCGAGAACGAGTACGATAAGGTGTACCAGAGTCTGCCGGCGACGAACCAGGACGCCATCCGGTTCCTCGAGGAACACCGCTGGGAGACCGAGGCGATCCGCAAGGCCCACTACAAGATCGACGACGAGTACGTCGCCGAACAGATGATGGCGGTCATGACCGGCCAGTCCCCGCTCGCGTCGTGATCGCACCGTTACCCGTAACTGGTGAGCCGTCAGCCGTCGGAGCCGCCGTCCGTTTCTTTTAATACGAACCGGCGCCTCACCTCGATACAAGCGCCGGTGATGAGACGGACGACGTCCGTCGAATGACGGCGCGAACGAAGTGAGCGCCGGTGGTCCAGTGGTAGGACTCGAGCTTCCCAAGCTCGCGGCCCGGGTTCAATTCCCGGCCGGCGCATTTTTGCGACGAACGAACGTGAGGAGCGAATGCGCCATAAGGAGAATTGAATCACGCAAGACCGAACGAAGTGAGGTCTTGCCATCGGGTTCAATTCCCGGCCGGCGCATACTTCTCCCGCTCACTCGCAGCCGAGTAGTGACGCGAATCGCCGCGATACGACGTGTTATTACTCGCTATCCGTCGGGAATTAGAAACTCCAGCCAAAAACCAGTCATCTACTCGGCCGCGACGGCTGTGGTGATCCCGTTCGCGTTCGCGCCGGCAGCTAGATGCCCATCGCTTCGATCTGCTCCTGATACCGATTTCGAATAGTCACCTCGGTCACCTGTGCGACCTCGGCGATCTCGCGCTGGGTCTTCTTCTCGTTACAGAGCAGCGAGGCGGCGTAGATCGCGGCGGCGGCGTAGCCCGTGGGCGACTTGCCCGACAGCAGTCCCTTCTCGGTCGTCGTGTCGATGATCTCGGTGGCCTTGGCCTGGACCTCCTCCGAGAGGTCGAGCTCCGAGCAAAAGCGCGGCGTGTACTGTTTCGGATCGACGGGCTCCATCTCGAGGCTGAGCTCCTGGGCGACATAGCGGTAGGTGCGGCCGATCTCCTTGCGCTCGACGCGGGAGACGGCGGCGACCTCCTCCAAGCTGCGGGGGATGCCCTCCATGCGGCAGGCGGCGTAGAGGGTGCTGGTGGCGACGCCCTCGATGGAGCGCCCGCGGATGAGGTCCTCGTCGAGCGCACGCCGGTAGATGACGCAGGCGACCTCGCGGACCGACCGCGGAATGCCAAGCGAGGAGGCCATCCGATCGATCTCGCTGAGAGCGAACTGCAGGTTGCGTTCGCCGGCGTCCTTGGTGCGGATGCGTTCCTGCCACTTGCGCAGGCGGCGCATCTGGCTGCGCTTGTCCGCGGAGATCGAGCGGCCGTAGGCGTCCTGGTTCTTCCAGTCGATGGAGGTCGTCAGCCCCTTGTCGTGCATCGTCTGGGTCGTCGGCGCGCCGACGCGGGACTTGCTCTGTCGCTCCGAGTGGTTGAACGCGCGCCACTCCGGCCCGTGGTCGATGTTCGAGCCCTCGACGACGAGTCCGCACTGATCGCAGACGAGTTCGCCCTGATCCTCGCTCGTGACGAGCGTTCCGTCGGAACACTCGTCACACGCCCGCTCGCGCTCGCGTTGATCTGTGGTTTCGGTCGATTCTGATTCGCGTTCGCGCTGGCGGGATGGGCGAGCCATTTCGTATAGACAATGACGGCCGAGGCTTTTAGATGTCGCCCTCCACGGATCGGCCGTTTTTCAGACGACTCTGACCGGAAAAACGCCGCGAATCCCCCTCAGAAGTAGCCTAACAGCGTTCCGGAGAGGACGAGCACCCAGAGTGCGACGCCCGCGACCAGCATATCGTTGAACCGCGACTCGCGGGTCGCGCGTTTGGCCGCGCCGCCGGCGATCAGTCCCAGCGCGACGACGACGAGCATGCGCTGGAGGACGACATCGACGGGCAGCGAATCGACGCCGAGATAGCCGTAGTCGAGCCAGATCGCGGCGGCCAGTGAGCCCGCGGCGACGAGCGCGGCGTCGAGCCGGCGCGTGAGCGTCCCGGCGACCAGGTAGGTCGCGGTCGGAATCCCGACGGCGAGCACCGGGTACAGCAGGCCGGCGATCTGGTGTGGGGTGAGGAAGTCGGCGCGGCGCTCGAGGCCGAGGCCGCCGAAGCGCACGGCGAAGTAGAGCCCGACGATGGTGCCGACGAGGAGCAGATGGCCGACCTCGATCCGGTCGTAGGCGGCTGCGATCCGCCGGCGGTCGACGTCCGTCAGGTGGTCGTCGATGGCCGACGGCGCTCGGTCGGCGATGCGTTCGGGGTCGGTCTGGCTGCCGGTGTCGGCCCGCAGCAGCCGATCGCGTCTGCGCGCGACGAGTCCGACGGTCCCGGGCAGAAGGATCATCCCGGTGAGATCGACGACGGTCGCCCAGCCGTCGGCGTCGCTGGAGTTCCTGTTGTTCAGGTACACTCTGCGGACGTCCTCCTCAACGTCGACCCGCGGATGCTTCATGAAGTCGTTCTCGATTTTCGTCTGCGCGTCCTGGGAGCCGTGGACGCGGTGGCGGAGCGTGAACCAATCGAAGTGTTCCGAGTGGGTCTGCATGATCACCCACTGGTCGTCCTCGTTGGGGCTCTCGTAGAGCCTGATGTGGTAGCGCTGGCCGTAGTAGTCGCCGTCCTCGAGTTGCCGCGTCTCGGTCGTCCAGTAGCCGGACTCGTTGGGTCCGGGATCGAGGTAGGCGTAGCGAGTGCCGCCGTCGGCTTCGCCCCACTCGAGGTTCGGGATGGGACCCGACGAGTCGTTGGCTGCCTCAGAGTCGTTGGCCGCCTCGGAGTCGTTGACGGTGTCGTTCGCGGGCGGCTCGTCGACGGTCGGCTCGTTGCCCGCCGTCTCGTTGTCCTCGGCCTCAGGATCGGGTTCGGGATCGTCGGAGCGGTTGCCGCCGCCGGTGAGCGTGTAGGTCTCCGGTCCCGCTTCGACCTCGCTCTCGTTGATTTCGGCCCAGTCGCCGTCGCTGGCTTCGGTCAGCACCCGCTCGACGTCGTCGACGTCGCCGCGAACGATCACGTTGATCGGGCTCCGCTGCTTGAACCGCTCCTCGGGGCTCAAGTATCGCCAGAACCGACTGTCGGAGTCCTCGAGTTCGGTCATCTTGGGCGATACCTCCGTCTCGTTCGGGGAGACGGACTCGGTCGAGGGAGAGAACAGCAGCGAGGGGCCGCCGACGAAGAGCAGGGCGAGAACGAGTAACGCGAGCGCAATCACGAGCGATCGACGCATGTTCTCCCTACTAGCGACGGCTTACACATCAATCTATGTGGTTGCAGACCCCGGTTAGCCCTCGACGTCCGGCCCGACGGTCAGGACGGGCGTGGGAGCCTCGCGAACGACCCGCTGGGAGACGCTTCCGACGACGTTGGTCTCGTACTCGTCGCCGCTGGTCCCCATTACGATCATATCGACGTCGTGGTCGGCCGCGTAATCGACGATGCATTCGGCGGGGTGGCCCGTGTCGGTGGCCGTCTCGACCGCGAGGTCGCGGGCCGCCGCGCTCGTCGCGACGTCGTCGATCGCGTTGCGGGCGTTCGCTCGCAGGTCTTCGCGGACCGTCTCGACGCGGTCTTCGTCGAGGACGAGGAACGCGCGGTCGTCGACGACCGAGAGGACGTGGACCGTCGCCGACCGCGTCGCTGCGATGTCGATCGCGTGGCTCGCGGCGACCGCTGCCTGGTCGCTGCCGTCGGTTGGAACGAGGAGTGTCTCGTACATCGGGCGTATGCGAGACACTCGTCCGCGGTGAAAAAGCGATTGCCGTCGTTCTCTCCGGCTGGGAATATCGCATCCGTTTCCGGTAGCGATCGGTTTCGGTCGGGGCTAGGCGCCCGGGATGCCCAGCGCCTCGGGGGTGACGATCCCGAATATCGAGGCGGCGTACACGATCGCGACGGCGACGACCCAGGCGACGATGCCGATCGCGGCTGCGGTCCCCCAGCCGCCGGGGTAGCGCCAGTTGATCACGCCGATCCAGGCGACGAGCATCACCAGCACGCCGAGCAGCGGGATCCAGCCGACGAAGTAGCTCGTCAGCGCCCAGACGGCCGCGCCGATCAGCGCGGTCAGCGCGGCGTTGAAGGCGCTCGCGTCCCGGTCGAGGATGACCCGGGCACCGGCCAGGATCGCGACCGTCCCGACGAGCAGACTGAGCACGAAGATGATTGCGGAATCGATTACGGCCATAGTGAGTTAGGACTTCCAGCTCAGTTCGATCTCGATCGTTTCGCGACTGCCGCGGAGCATCGAGGAGCGCTCGACGACGTCGATCGAGAAGTCGACCTCCTCGGACGGGTTCAGCGAAACCGTCTTGTTGCCGACGTCGACGTTGATCTGCTCGTTCTCTCCGTCGAACTCCTCGGACAGCGTCGCCAGGAACGCTGCGAGTTCCGATCGCGGAAGTTTCTCGTCGGCCGTCGTCCGTTGAACCATACGCGCTAGTGGTGCCGATATCCGCAAAAGTATGGGCAGCGAACGGGTTCCTAACGGAGGTTTACCGCCGCAGACGCGGTCGAATCGCCATCGAATCCGAACCGAGACGAGCTAGAACAGGTTCGCCTGCTGGTAGACCGAAATCCCCTCGTCCGTGATCTCGTAGGGCTTCTTCTCCCGGGAGTGGTTCGCGTCCCGGATCTTCTGGATCTCGACGGCCAGGCGCGTCTCCCGGAAGTCGTCCGGCCGGATGTACTGCAGGACGAAGACCGCGTCCGTGAGGTACTCCACAATGCCGTACCGGGAGGCGTACGGCGACTCTTCGGACGCCTCGCTCGTCAGCAGGGCGGTGACGCCGGCCTCCTTCAGGCTCCGGGTGAAGTCGTAGATCTCGTTGCGGCGGGTCGCGCGGTCCTCGTACATCATCTCGAGCAGCGATACCGAGTCGAGGACGAGCCGCGCGGCGTCGAACTCCTCGATGAGCGTCGGAAGCTCGTTCGTGATCGATTGCAGGCTGTTGGCCATCTCGACGGGATCGACGTCGACGACGGCGAGTCGGTCCTCGGCGAGGTACTCGTCGAAGGGGTAGCCCTTCTCGGTCGCGCTGTCGATCACCCGCCGGCGGCTCTCCTCTAGGGTGATGTACACCGCGTTCTCCCCCCGCGCCAGCCCGTGCTCGAGAAACTGCAGGCCGAATGTCGTCTTCCCGGTCCCGGCGCTGCCCATCGCGACGAGCAAGGAGCGTTCGGGGACGCCGCCCTGGATCATCCGATCGAGCCCCTCGATGCCGAGCTCGAGTCGGGGGAGGTCGGAGTCGACCGCCTCGTCGAAGTCGGTCTCGGTGCCCGCCGCGAGGCCGAAGTCGAGCTCCGAGAACCCCTCGGGGCCGGTTTCGTCCGCGCCGGCGTTCGGAACGTCGACGTCCGCGAGCGCCGCGCCGAAGTCTTCGTCGAACAGTTCGCCTTCGCTTCCCCCATCTCCCTCGTCGGCCGTCTCGGCCGCCGTCTCACGCTGACTCGCGGCTTCAGCAGATTCGATGCCACCGAGCGCGCCGAACTGCTCGGCGGTCCCGTCGCCGGACGGTTCGTCCGCAGCGTCATCATCGTCGTTCGCGGACTCCTCGGCGTCCTCGAGCGCGCGCTCGAACCAGTCATCGGACTCGTCACGCACGGGGATCACCGTCACTGACGCCCGCTGCCCCGTGGCGGCCGTCGCCGGAAGCACTACCGTGCTCGAGGCTGCTCGCTCGCGGCGGTTGCGGCGATCGATCGAAATACCTCGGCGGGAGCGCCTCTATCATGCAGGATCTGGGACGGCGGCCGTCGCGGGCCGTTCACGTACTCGAGTGTCCCCCACCACGATGAATGTTGTTGCCGTCCCGACGGCGTGACGGGTGGCTTTTTGACGACGCAGCGGGTAGCCGCCGACGATGGACGTCGCCGTCGGCATCGTCGGCCAGCGAGGCAACGAGCGCGCACAGGGACTCGCCGCGTCGCTCGCGGAGACGCTCGAGCGAAGCGGACGCGATGGGGGGGAGACCGCGGTCGTCGTCGACGAGGCGACCGGCGAGGCGGTCGACGCGCCCGCGTGCCCGGTCGACGAGATGGACGACCGGGATCTCGTCGTGAGCATCGGCGGCGACGGCACGCTGCTGTTCGTCGCCCGCGAGGTCGGCCCCACGCCGATCCTCGGGGTCAACCTCGGCGAGGTCGGCTTTCTCAACGCCGTCACACCCGAGGACGCCGTCGACGTCGTCACCGATCTCGTCGCGGACTACCGCGAGACCGGCGCGTTCGAGGGGCGCGAACTCGCCCGCCTCGAGGCGACGAGCGAAGGCGCCGACTGGACCCTCGAGCCGGCGCTCAACGAAATCGTCGTCCACGGCCCGCGCCGGGGCCCGGGCGGCGGGGCGACCGTCGAGGTCCGCGTCGACGGCGGGCGATACGCCGCCAGCCACGCCGACGGCGTCCTCGTGGCGACGCCCGCGGGCTCGACCGCGTACAACTTGAGCGAGGGCGGGCCGCTGGTTCACCCGACGGCCGACGCGCTGGTCGTCACGCAGATGGCCGCCGCCGATTCGATGCCGCCGCTGGTCGTCGACCCGGACACGGATCTCTCGATTACGATTTCCGACTCCGACACCGCCTACGCGATCAGCGACGGGCGGAACCGACGGCGACTCGCCCCCCCCGCGACCATCACCGTCTCGGTCGCGGACGAGCCGATCAGACTCGTCGGGCCTCGCGGGGACTTCGTCTCCAGCCTCGAAAAACTCGACTGACGTCGGGACGGCGTTCCGCGAACGCTATCGGTGGGCCTGCTCTGCACCCTCGACGAGTCGCTCGAGTTGGGCCGGCGGGACGGCGCCGCGGGCGGCGTGATCCTCGTAGACGAACGTCGGAACGCCGGTTATGCCCCGCCGCTGGGCCGCCTGGAACTGGTCCTCGAGCTCCGTTCGGAGCCCGTCGTCGTCGACCGCCGAGCGGATCTCGTCGACCGGGAGCCCGACGGCCTCGGCGAGGTCCGCCAGGACGTCGGCGTCGCCGATGTCGCGGCCGTCCTGCCAGAGCGCCTGATAGATCGCCTCGTCGAAGGCCGCCCACTGCTCGGGGTACTCCTGCTTGACGTACCAGGAGGCCTGCTGGGCCGGCAGCGAGTCGACCTCGGTGGCCATGATCTGGTTCATCTCGACGCCGTACTCCTCCTGCAGTCGGCGGACGTTCTGCTTGGCCTGCTCGTAGTACTGGTCGTCCTTGCCGTCGTCGGCCTCGTGATCGATGGAACCGTCCGGGTTCCGCTTGCCGCTGCGGAGGTCGAACGGCTGCCAGTCGATCTCGAGGGGGGCCTCGCGCTCTTCGCGGTACTGCTCGAGTGATCGCGTCCCCAGGTAACAGAAGGGACAGACGTAATCGGCGTAAAGTTCGAGTCGATCGGGCGAATCGGCTGTCTCGGACATACCCGCGCTAGGGAACGACCACGGAAAAGTCGCCGGCAACCGGAAGATCGTCCGCTGAGGGGCCCAGTCGTCGACTCCGCCCGTCGCCGGCGATTCAGGCGCCGTTCGCGCCGTCGCCGGCGGCGACGCCTTCCTCGCTCCCCGCGTTGGCCTCGGTGACGTCCGGGAGGTTGGGGTCGCGGTAGGGGTTCCGGCCGTAGGCCGGTAGCTCGTCCTCGAGTTGCTCCTTGAGGACCCGTCGGAGCCGGTTCAGGCTGGTCGTGTCCAGCCCATAGTCGGCCGCGAGACGCTTGAACGTCTCCTCCTCGGTGATATCGTGGGCCCGGTACTGGGCGAACAGGTCGTCCATCCGGTCGGCCGACAGCGCCTGTGCGTCGATGTCGTTGAGCCCAAAATACTGCTGGCGGTCGACGTCGACCACGTGGCGGATGACTACCAGCGCGACCTTCTCGATCGCGCGCTGGCTGCCGAACTCGGTGAGATCGATCTCGTCCATGACCCCCAGCGCGAGGTCCCGCTGCCACGGCGTCACCTCGAGGGCGTTACACAGCGCCTGGGTCGTCCGCAGCCGGTCGAGCCGATGAGCGCGCTCGCTGTAGCCCGGCGTGGCCGCGTGCTGTTCGTCGTGCAGTCGGCGGACGCTCTCCGAGAGGTCCCCATCCGACGACTCCGCGCGGCCGATCACGGTCGCGCTCGGCGTGACGACGCCCCACTGGCGGACCGTCGAATCGCGCTGGACGTCCGCCCGCGAGAGCGACCCGGAACCGGGCCGGTTTTCGAGTCGGCGTTCGTCCTCGTACTCGAGTTGCGGGCTGTCGCCGACGGCCGCGGGTTCGTCGGGGCCTGGACCGGGTTCAGCACCGTCGTCTCTCATTACCGCTTGCTCGGACCGGCAGACGGAAAAAGGCACCTCCTAGTGAAACCGTCGCTCGATGGAACTGAAAGCCTCGGTGATACGAACTCGACGGTCGATCACCCGACGGCGCGACCACTCTCGAGGCTGGGGACGGTTTTCGACGCCGCGAAAAGCTCCTCGTAGCTTCACCTTGTAACCAGAGGTACTTAAAGAGACACTGGAACGTTGATCCCAGTCACCGCTCGAAGAGTAGCCTCGCTACTCGCGAATTGGGACTCCAGAAGGACCGCCTCTCCGTCGTATCTTCACCTTATGACCAAAAGCACTTAAAGCAGATCGGAGATCGTCCGCCCCGGTCGTTCGAGACGAACGGATGGATCGACAGCGGTAGAACCGAACGAATCGATCAGTACGACGGCTGGCTACGGACGACACTCCGGGTGAAAGACGCCGAGGTTCCCCGTACTTCCCGTGTCTCTCTGGCTCGCTTTGTACAATCTAACCCCCTCTATCTCCCGGCCACACACGTCACAGGTCATTAGCGAGTGCAGACGCTCACCCGAGTAAACCCTGTTGTGACTACGAGAACAGCAACAGCCGTGGTCTACCCGATGCAACAGTATCCAATTACGGGACGAAGTTGCCGCTAAGATCCTGGCCGACCGATACCTACGGAATGGCGCTCGGGGATCGAACCGATAGAGTCGCTGCTCTCGGTAGCAGCAACTGGTCAGTAGATACCCACTCGAGAAGACCGTTCTCCCGTCGTATCTTCACCTTGTGACCAGAAGCACTTAAAGAACGAGCGCGCCGGTCTTCGACCCCGTCTTACTGCACTGCCGCGATCAGCTCGTCGACGAACTCGTCTAGCCGCTCCGGATCAGGACCGCTGCGCGCGTGACGGCCGGGATCGATTTCGCGGGGCGGATGAGCGAACTCGCGGCCGACGGCGTCGCCGATCGGCACCGAACCGTCGCCGGCCCGCTTTCGCTCGAGCAACGTGCGGGCGCGTTCGATCCGATCGGCATCGAAAACGGACGGTGCCTGCTCGTCTAGGAAGCGGTCGAATTCGATTACCGGTAGCTCGTGGCCATCCTGCTCTCCGGTCGCCTTCAGGTAGCGAGCCGACATCGCCGCGCGGTGGATCGTCAGATTTCGCTTCACCGTGGGTTTCGTCTGCGTCTCGGCGAACCGCTCGTCGTCGACCGGGATCGTTCGCGTTCCGTCGTCGCTGCCCGCGTCGTCCGCACCGTCCCACGTCGCGACGACGTACTCGTCCTCGCGCGCCTCGAGGATCGGGAAGATCGCGTCGTCGTTACGGACCAGATGGTGCGAGATGTACTTGCGGTAGTTACTCGTCGCGATGCCCCGCCACGCGTGGTAGAGATCCATCGGATTGTACGTCCGTTCGACGTAATCGGCGAGTGTCGCGGGTTCGTACGCGATGCGGTAGCGGATTGGACTCCGGAGCAGATCGATCGCGCCGTCGTTGGAATCCGCGAGCAGTCGCGCGAACGTTCGGACGTCCCAGCCCTGCAGTTCGACGTCGCCGTCGTCCGTGTCGACGGCCTCGTGGATCGTCTCCGGTAGGCCCGCGAGGTGGGCGTAGCTACGGAGATCGTCCGGGACGAAGACGAAGCCGATGTCGTAGTCGCTTTCGGGGCTCGCCGCGCCCCAGGCGTGACTGCCGCGGGCGACCGCCAGCGCGACGCGCACCCCGCGGTCGCGCTCGAGGTCGGTCAGCAGGTCGTCGACGGTCTCGAAAACGGACTCGGGGACGGTAGACATGGCTGTGGCTCGTCCCTCGAGTGGTAGCGGTCCGCGAAAAGCCCTTCGTAGCTTCACTTTGTGACTAGAGACACTTAAAGAGCGAGCGGCGATCACCGCCGCTCGACCGGGAGCTATCGCTAACGAAGTAGACGACTCGAGAAGAACCGATCTCCCGTCGTATCTTCATCTTGTGACCAGAAGCACTTAAAGAAAAACGCGTAGCGACGGGTCTTGGGAAGAGCGTGAGCTGATCGTCTTGAAGACTGTCCTGTGGAGTCGCGTAATACGAATCCGACTGCGAACCCGTCGCTACGACATCGTTGAGGACTCGAGAAGAACCGTTCTCCCGTCGTATCTTCACCTTGTGACCAGAAGCACTTAAAGGACGCTCGAGGCTGACGGCGATTCGAGACTCCGTTTCGGTCGGGATTGGCCAACTGTACACCGAGGACTTCCCGTTCCGAAAGCTTGAATCGCTTCCTGCCCTGAATACGGACAATGAGTCATCAGCTTCCGGACGTGCAGGCAACGTCACCCGACGTCACCGTCGGTCTGAGTCAGGTCGGCGTCACCGGCGTCGACAAACTCGTCAAGATCGCCCGCGAGGGGAAACGACCGATCGTCCTCACCGCCGAGTTCGAGGTCTTCGTCGATCTCCCTGCCTGGCGCAAGGGCGCAGATATGAGCCGCAACATGGAGGTCATCGACGAGATTCTCGAGGAGGCCACCCGCGAGGAGGCCTACCGCGTCGAGGACGTCTGCGGCGACGCCGCCGAACGGCTCCTCGAGAAACACGACTACACGTCCACAGCCAAGGTCTCGATGGAAGCGGAGTTCATGCGCCGCGAGCAGACGCCCGCCAGCGACCGCGAGACCCAGCACACCGTCGACATCATCGCCTCCGCGACGGCTACCGAGGAGGGTACCCGTGAGGAGATCGGCGCGGAAGTCACCGGGATGACCGTCTGCCCCTGTTCGCAGGGGATGTCCGCTGCGCGCGCGAAACAGACGCTCGAGGACTTAGGCGTCGAGGAGGGGACGATCACCGAGTTCCTCGAGGAAGTGCCACAGCCGGGCCACTCCCAGCGGGGCCACGCGACGCTAACGGTCGAATCGAACGGAGATCCCGATGTCGACCTGAACGACGTCATCGACATCGCCCGGGACGCGATGAGCGCGCGGATCTACAATCTCGCGAAGCGGCCCGACGAGGACCACATGACCTACGAGGCTCACGCGGACGCGAAGTTCGTCGAGGACTGCGTGCGCGCGCTCGCTGAGGGCGTCGTCGACGAGTTCGATCACCTGCCCGACGACGCGGTGATCACGATGAAACAGTCCAACGACGAGTCGATCCACCAGCACAACGCCCACGCCGAACGGAAAGTCGAGATGGATACCCTGCGCGAAGAAGTCAACGGCGACGACTGATTCCGGACCCGTAACCACCGCGATTCGCGCCGGCCGCGAACGATTTTGGCGGCGACACCCTCTGCTGAAACAGCTTTCTCCCTTCGCAGATCTTCGTAGTCGCTCGTGATCGATGCCACCGATCACGGCCGGTTTCACTCCTTTCGGTCGCTCAGAACTCGAGCGGTTCCGCCTCCTCCCACCGGGGGACGAACTCCTCGTGGACGTTCGCGGCGAACTCCGGGTCCTTCAGATCGATCATGCCGAAGGCGTCGCCCGACGACAGCGGGTTCGGCACTTGAATACAGATCTCGACGCCGTCGATGATGTTGAACGAGCCCGAGATATCGTCGTTCGTCCGGACGTCGAAGTCGTCGCGCTGCTGGTGGGTCGTTCGGTACCGTCGACCCACGTCTTCCGAGAGCGAGCCGACCATCTCGCGGGTCATCAAGAGATCGATCGAGACGCCCCGGTCGAGTGCGTCCTCGAGTTGGGCGTTGACCGCCTCGCTGACGGTCTGGAGGTCCCACTGGGGGGCCGGATCAGCCGACACCATCACGATGTGATCGTCGGCGGCCGCGAGCCGTTCGAGCATGAGATCGACGGTCTCCTCGGGGCCGACGGCGGCGGTCCAGAACTGGTCTTCGACCGGTTCGGCCGCGTCGAGTTCGTTAGCCAGGTCGTCGACGATCGATTCGTACTGGTCGGCTTTCTCCTCGAGTTCGCGTTTCTTGTCCTCGAGAAGCCGGTCTAACGCCGTCGAGGGTTCGACGGCGACGTACTTCTTCGGCCGACTCGCGGTCTGGCTCCGGACGAGGTTGTACTGCTCGATGCTGTTGAGAACGTCGTAGATCCGTCCCATTGGCACGTCGCTGGCACGGGACAACTCCTTGGCCGTTGTGGGACCGGTATTGAGCAGCGACCGGTAGGCTCGAGCCTCGTACTCCGAGAGCCCGAGATCCCTGAGACTGGACATATTCTGAAAAAACTAACCGGGGAAATATAAACGCTGTGGTCGTTTGACAGACGGATGACTGAGCCGCCGGAAGCCGCCTCCTCCGCTCGCGTTACTCGAGGACCGACTGGACGCGTTCGCTCAACTCGGCGGGGGTTTCGGCGGTGTCCGAGCGCTGGTCGCCGCGTTCGACCCGCGCCAGCTCCGCCTCGAGGTCGGCGGCGGCGGGAACGACGACCTTCTCGTGGTCCGCCATTCGCAGGGCGGCCCGATGGAGGTCGGTTCCGGGGTCGGCCGCGACGCGGATCACCAGCGGTCCCTCGAGCAGCCGCGAGACAGTGGTCGCGTAGCGAGCCATCTGGACGCCGAAGCGATCGCTCGCGCCCGCGAAGGCCTCGAGCGTCTCTCGAGCGACCTCGCGGTAGCGCTCCTCGTCGGCCAGGACCGCGAGCTCTAGCAGCGCGTCCGCGAGCGCGACGTTCGTATCCAGCGGTCGAAGCGGGCGCTCGAGGAGTCCGGCCCCCGACGCCGGCCCGTCGAGGAACGACTCCCCGTCGCGGAGCCGATCGATCGTCGCGTCCGCAACCGCGGTCGCGGACGCCAGCGCGTCCGTCTCGAGGATGCTCGCGGTCGTCGTCAGCGCCGACAGGACGT
The DNA here is from genome assembly GCF_003977755.1 of Haloterrigena salifodinae. Lineage (NCBI taxonomy): Archaea > Methanobacteriati > Methanobacteriota > Halobacteria > Halobacteriales > Natrialbaceae > Haloterrigena > Haloterrigena salifodinae. The sequence continues at coordinate 3,263 of NZ_RQWN01000003.1, read as the reverse complement.
AGGCCTGATTCGCGAGCAGCGGCGTCACCTCGCCGTCCGCGTCGCGTTCGACGTCCCCCTCGAGCGCGTGGACGGCGACGCCGTCCTCGAGCAGGTCGTTCCGAAGGGTCTCGAGCGCGCGTTCCGCGTACCGACGCGCCCGCTCGTCGTCGGTGTAAGCGTAGTAGGTAAGCAGTCCCTCGATCGCCAGCCCGTTCGGGCCGGCGAAGACCCCCTCGTCGACCGGCGGCTCGTCGGCCGCGGCGCGGTCGGTCGCGTCGATCGTGTGGGCGTCGTCCTCGCCGGGCGCCTGACTGTTCGCGAAGGCATCGGCCTCGTCGTTCCACAGCGTCGTCGTGAGGTAGTCAACGGTCCGCTCGGCGGGCTCGCGGTACTCGTCTTTGCCCGTCAGCAGGTAGGCGTTGGCGAACGCGCGCACGAGCGCGCCGTTGGAATCCAAGAGTTTCTCGTGTTGGAGTCCGGCCCAGTCGCGTTCGGCCGCGAACCGGTAGAAGCCCCCGTCGTACTCGTCCAACAGGTTCGCGCTGACCGCGTCGAAGGAGCGCAGGGCCATCTCTCGATCGCGCTTGAGGGCGAACTCGAGGGCATCGGGTAACGGGAACTTCGGACTCCCGCCCCAGCCGCCGGCGACTTCGTCGTAGGCCTCGGTCAGTTGGCCGAGCATCGCCGACTCGACGCCGCTCGTGAGCCGACCCGCGGGCGGGTTGTCCTCGCGAAGCGGGCGCGGGACGCGACCGGCGCCGCTGCCTTTCGTCTGCCACATGGTCCGGACGCTGTCCAGCACCTGTCGCATGCCGTCGGGCCCGAGATAGCCTGCGCCGGTCAGCACCGTTCCGTCCGGGGCTAAAAAGACCGTCGACGGGAACCCGCCCATGTTGTACCGATCGCGCACGCGCGAATGGCGATCGACGTCGACCCGAACGGGGACGAAACTGTCGTTGATATTCGCCGCGATGCGAGGCTCCGCGTAGGTTTCCGCGTCCATCTCGTGGCAGTGATCACACCACGTCGCGGTGAGCGAGAGCAAAACCGGGGCGTCCGCCTCCGCCGCCTCGTCGAAGGCGTCCTGTCCCCAGTCGCGCCACTCGACGCGCGTCTGGTCGTCCATACCGGAGCCTCGGCTGTTGCGGGCGTAAGCCCTTCGACTGCGGAACCGCCGCTGATCGGCGCAATTGCGAGACCGACGAGATCGGGCCTCCAGCGAGCAAAACTGTTCCAAAACGGTCGTTTCGCGGACGTGTAGTGAGAGTAAAGCGTTTTCACTCTCCGCCGGCTATGTCGACGTATGCTCCGGTGGATTGCCGCGTTGTTGCTCATCCCGTTTCTCGATGCGGTGTTACTCGGGTTCCTCGTCACTCAGTTCGGCGCGTTTACCTGGGTCGGGATGGTGCTGCTCGTCGTCCTGACCGGACTCGTCGGCATGCTGCTCGTCCGTGCCGAGGGTCGCCGAACTATCGGGAAGATGCAGCGGTCGCTGGCCGAGGGGCGACCCCCGACCAACGAACTGCTCGACGGTGGACTCCTGATCGCCGCCGGGGCCTTCCTGTTGACTCCCGGCCTCGTCACGGACGCCATCGGCTTCCTGCTGGCCGTCCCGATCACGCGGGTCCCGATCCGGGCCGCCCTCAAACGGTTCGTGATCGTCCCCTACGCGGACAAGAAGACCGGCGGCTTCGCCAGCGGCAAGGTCTGGACCTTCGGCTTCCCTGACGAGGGAACGACTCGAGGCGGGAGTTCCAGTGACGGCAACTCGACCGACAGCGGGACGTACGACCTTGGCGCCGACGACTACACGGTCGACGACCACGGCGATGAGGACTCATACACGATCGATTTCGTCGACGAGCGGCCCTCCGATTCCGGAGAGGATCTAGACGACGACCCCTCCGCCCGGTAGCGGTTCGCATGGGGCCCGAAGAAAGAAACGCTTAAACGTTCCACCCCGCAACTATTGAGTGCGAAGCGCGGGCCAATAGCTCAATTAGGTTGAGCGCCACTCTGATAAGGTGGAGGCTCTCGGTTCAAATCCGAGTTGGCCCATATTCTTGCGATGAACAAACCCGTGAGTCGAAACTATAGAATCCGAGTTGGCTCACTATTCTCGGCGAACTACTTCGTGAGCCGAGAATACGCGCGTGAGGAGTTGAATTACGGAAGTCGCACGCTCACGAGCGAAGTCACTCGAAACGGCTCCACCGGTTCGTGACTGAGCGGAGCTTCGCTCCGCGAGGTCTGCGAAGCTGAAGGCTTCGCTTGATGACGAGAGAGCGAAGCTCTCTCGAGCCACGAGTGAGACCGTCTTCCGGTGGTTCAAATCCGAGTCGCCCCATACTTTTGCAGTGAACCTCGCTCTGAGCTACAGGACTTACAGTGAGGATTTGCGCTCCGAACGGTGCACTCGCGAGCACAGCGAAGGAGATCCCCTCGAGACAGTTCTAATCGAACTTCCCTTCTTTTGCTGTGAATCACGCGACGGAGAGCCCGCGAGCAGCAATATAACCGACTCGATAGTACCGAACGAATCGCGCCACGAGTGCGGAACGCGAACGAATTAGGCGGTCTCGAGGCGTGGCAAATACGAGTCTTCGTCGCTCGCGTCGTGAGCCGAAGCGACGTCAGCTGCGGTCTGGGAGAGATTGATCCCCGCGTAGCATCGCATAGCGGGGCGCGAAGGATCGTCTTCGCGTCGTCTTGAGAGTGATTCGAAACTGCTCGAGGTGGCCCGAATGCGTCTGGGATCGCCTTTCCCGATAGCCAAGTTTGCAAGTTTCGAGATCGGGCTGACTCGAGGCAGTGGGTCGTCGATTCTCGGTAACGGATGAAGCGACCGATCCGAAACGTCTCAACAGAAATAGCGCACGCGTACGTGTGACCCATGAACGAAAATTAGCCAGCGGGGACACCGTTTCCCGGTAGACGAGTCGCCGCCAGCCGCAATCATCACGATCGTCTCGAAAGCCGTCCGTTGGCGCACTCAAGGGCCGAACTAGCTTCGTGAACGAGCATCTCTGCTCAGCGGTGCTCTGAACGAGATTTACCTACGACTGTGGTCTCGAGTTATTAGAATAGTTCGGACAGAAACACAATCATTATACATTGAATCTTGCATGGTAGTGCCTACCTTTGGAGTTTCGATTCAGAGGCCTTAAATAGTAACCAGCGATTGTGGTATAATACGCAGAAGATGAGGACCCTTCCCCTGCGGTCCGCCGTACAGAAGGGGTCTGATGTTAGCCTTGGTAGTTCGGTGACGCCCGATCGGT